>NZ_JABDWC010000005.1:0-378669 GCF_019685155.1 Rhizobium sp. NZLR1b | reverse complement strand
CGCCAGCCTCCTGCTCACGCAGCACACCGATGATCTGCTCTTCTGTAAATCTCTGCTTCTTCATTCGTCCGTCCTTCGTAAGGCCGGACTCTAATCAATTCTGGAAGAAATTCGCAGTGGCAGGTCAATCCTCGCTCGCAAAGAAATGTCCGGTCTCGATGTTGATGCGCCAGAAGCCAAAAAGGCGATAGGCAGCAAGCATCTGAAGGATTTCCGCATCGGTGATGCCGATGTGGGCGCGGGATTGCTCGGTCTTGTCGATGATGGGCTGTTCGAAACGAAGAGACACGATTCCCCCAGATCACTGGACGACGTGCCGACTCTCTTCCGATTCCTCAGTTGATCAGCTTCAATCGAATTGCCTTAGCTACCAACTGGGTGCGGTTGACGCAATCGAGTTTTTTGATCGCGTTCGTCATATAGGCATTCACCGTGTGGTCCGACAAAGTCAGGATCTGGCCGATTTCGATCGAGGTCTTGCCCTGGGCAGTCCAGCGCACAACCTCTAGTTCGCGGGTCGACAGCGCGTTATACGCGCATTCCTCGTTGCGCTTGACTGCATTGTATGCATCGAGTGCATGCAGAGTGATCATTGCCAGCTCATTGACCTCGCTCTGGCCAAGTGCGGCGCGCTCGCCGCAGAACCAGAAAACCAGGCGCTGGCCGTCGGCCGCAATGGTCGGCATGGCAACGCCTGCCGGTATGGCATGGCGCAGCATCAGGGCATGCAGTTCGGCGGGGAAGGCCTGACCGTTGAAAGCGTCGTTGAGGTGCCAGACCGGAGGGACGGCGGATTCCCTCAGCCGTAAGCCGAAAGGGCAGCCGCGCATCATGTGGGCGCGGTCGAATTCCCTGATATAGGCGGCCGGCAGCGAACTCTCGATCAGCAGGGGTTTCAACAGGAGGTCTTCCGGGGAGGGAGCGTGCATCAGCGTTGCATGCGACAATCCGAACGCTGCGGAAACCCGGCCCAGCGCCTGCGCAAACAGACTGCGCGTTCGTGCAATGGCAAGCTCTGCAGAAAGCAATGACTGTCTTTCAGAGGTAGTCATGTAAGACATTTGTACGCCCCCGGCAGCCCTAATGTTACCGCTATCAAACACAGAAAACCCGCCTGATGCTAGTCCCAATTGATTTGGTGTAAGTCGATTAACTCAAATTGTGAATAATTTGCCACGGTTGTTCGCGCATTGGTTGAGTGCTGAGGTGGAAATGTAGCGCTGCGGCATCTTCTACTTGCTTGATGTGTACCTGCAAGCTGCAAGTCGCCGTCTGAGAGAATCACTTCTGAAGAAGTCGGTACGGGAACTGGCGTAGGAATCTCGCTTGCTGCCCTTCAATGCAATTGATAAGCCTAAACCATGTATAACTGAGGCGATTTAATCGTGCGCTTTGCAATTGCCGTCATCCTGAAGTTTATGTTTTCATTGGTAATACTTGGTTTTCTTCTATTGAGCTTGTCGATCGGTGCCGCAACCTCGCAGGCTGCCGAGCAGAAGAAACAGAAAGGTCAGCCGCCGATGCGGTTCATCCTCGTGCGCAGCCTCCTGTGCATGGATGACTGTCCGGAATGGATATCGGCAGAAGGACGCATAACCTCCGATACGCCCGCGCAACTCAAAAAAATTCTGAAGACAATCGGCAACCGAAAAATGCCGATCGTCTTTCTTTCAGAAGGTGGTGAAGTAGACGCCGCTTATGCGATGGGCAGGATGATCCGCAAGGCCGGCCTTGAAACGGCTGTGGGCGGCACACGGCTGAAGGATTGTCCAGAAGATGATATGCGTTGCGATGCCGCTATCGCAAAGAATGAACCCACGCTTGGTGATACCTATTCCTATGGCGCATACTGCTTTTCCGCTTGTCCGCTGGTGTTTGCCGGCGGAACCTCGCGGGTCGCGTCGCAATGGGCATTCATCGGCGTTCACCAGATCACGACAATCTACAGCAAAGTGCGTGTTTCCTACCGCATCGAATACAAGATGGTGAACGGCAAGAAGACCGAAATCTCCCGCAAGGAGATGGGCCGAAAGTCAGCGGGGAGCAGCAGTTCCACCAAGCTAGGCAAGAAGGCCACTGCTGCTCTTACGGCCTATCTGAAGGGAATGGGCGTTAGCGCCGATTTGATTGGACTGATGATGAGCGCCACCCCTGACCGCATCAACATCGTGCCGGCCGCAGACGCACTTGAAATCGGTCTCACGACGGACATGTTGGCTTATAACGAATGGCCTGGCATGCCGCTCTGTGCTCCGGATGCAGCGGCCGAGGCCGTTTGTCATCGCCGTGCGGCGGCGGAGACGCCTGTATCCAAGGCCTCTGTGCAGGCTGCGGTCGCAGTCACAAACGAGACTCTGCCGAAAACCCGGCCGATGGACTTTCTGCTGATGTATCATGGCAATTGCCAGGACGAGTGCACGCAGTGGATTTCCGGGGATGGAGACATCACGCCGGATACGCCGGCTCGGCTGGAGGCGATCTTGAAAGCGCTCGGCGGAAGAAAATTGCCGGTCGTCCTTCAGTCCTATGGCGGAGACATGGATGCGGCTTTCGCGATGGGGCGTATTATCCGGGCTGCAGGTCTGGAGACCTCGATTGGCAGAACGCGGTTGCCCAACTGCCCGACGCTGGATCCGCGTTGCAAGGCGAGCATTGCCAAAAGCGGGGCGACCGAGGGCGAGGTTTCTGCTGGCGGTGCATACTGCCTTTCGACCTGTACGCTAGTCTTGATTAGCGGAACGCCGCGGCTTGTCGGATATTCCGATATCGGTCTCGTCAGACCCGCGAAGGCTGAATATCCAAAATTCTTCGCCTATTTCGACGAGATGGGCGTCAATGCCGAGCCTTACAAGACGATGATGCTCGCGACCTCGATTGAGCAAAAGACTATACCTCGTTCTCAGGCGCTCGAACTTGGCATTGTCAATGGTATCATCCCTTATGGTGACGAACCCGGTTCTCGCCTGTGTGGACCCGATGCCAAGGAAAGTCTTCGATGCCCCAGAAAAGCTGAGGCAGAGATCGTTCCTGCGGCTGCTTCGTTAAATTGATCTCCGCCTTGTCGAGGGCGAAGACACCCGAGGCGATCCTCAGGAGCTTGTAGCCGAAGGAAACGGCATAGACGGCGAGCGCCGCTACCAGGCCGATATAGAAGGCGACGAGGATCGCGATCGTTGACCGCCACTCAAACGCCCCAGCGTGGTGGCCGCAAGGCGCAGCGCTATTCACACCCCGCCGATATTTCGCTATCCCGATAAAGAGAGAACAAGTACCTCCGCGTCTGCGGAAGGCCGGGACGGGGAACATCCATGCCATCAATCAAATCCGATATCGAAATCGCGCGTGCTGCGGCCAAAAAGCCGATATTCGAGATCGGGGCGAAACTCGGCATTCCGGTCGAACAGCTCGTTCCCTACGGTCACGACAAGGCAAAGGTCAGCGCCGAGTTCATCGCCGGGCAGGCGGGCAAGAAGGACGGCAGGCTGATCCTCGTCACCGCGATCAATCCGACACCGGCGGGCGAGGGCAAGACGACGACCACCGTCGGGCTCGGCGACGGGCTGAACCGGATCGGCAAGAAAGCCATCGTCTGCATCCGCGAGGCTTCTCTCGGCCCCTGCTTCGGCGTCAAGGGCGGAGCGGCCGGCGGCGGTTACGCGCAGGTCGTGCCGATGGAAGACATCAACCTGCATTTCACCGGCGATTTCCATGCGATCACCTCGGCGCACAATCTGCTGGCGGCGATGATCGACAATCACATCTACTGGGGCAACGAAGAGAATATCGATATCCGCCGCATCACCTGGCGGCGCGTCATGGACATGAACGACCGGGCGCTCAGAAGCGTGGTCTCCTCACTCGGCGGCGTTGCCAATGGTTTCCCGCGCCAAGGCGGGTTCGACATCACCGTCGCCTCCGAAGTGATGGCGATCCTCTGCCTCGCCACCGACCTCAAGGATCTGGAGAGGCGGCTCGGCGACATCATCATCGGCTATCGCTTCGACAGGACGCCGGTGCATGCGCGCGACCTGAAAGCCGACGGGGCCATGGCGGTGCTCCTGAAGGATGCGATGCAGCCGAACCTGGTGCAAACGCTCGAGAATAATCCGGCCTTCGTGCATGGCGGGCCTTTCGCCAATATCGCCCATGGCTGCAATTCGGTGACGGCGACGAAGACGGCGCTGAAACTCGGAGACTATGTGGTGACGGAAGCGGGCTTCGGGGCCGATCTCGGCGCCGAGAAATTTTTCGACATCAAGTGCCGCAAGGCCGGGCTGAAACCGGATGCGGCGGTCATCGTCGCCACCGTCAGGGCGCTGAAGATGAATGGCGGTGTGAAGAAAGAGGATCTCGGCACGGAGGATATCGCGGCGGTGAAGAAGGGTTGCGCCAATCTCGGCCGGCACGTCGCCAATGTCCGCCGGTTCGGCGTTCCGGTCGTCGTGGCGATCAACCATTTCGTCTCCGATACCGGCGCCGAGATCGCGGCAGTGAAGGAATTTGTTTCGAGGCTCGGCGCCGAGGCGATCCTTTGCCGCCACTGGGCGCTGGGTTCAGCCGGCATCGAGGAACTGGCGCACAAGGTGGTGGAACTGGCCGAATCCGGACAGGCGAAATTCCAACCGCTCTACGGCGACGACATTTCGCTGTTCGAGAAGATCGAGATCGTCGCTTCGAAGATCTACCATGCCGGCGAGGTGACGGCCGACAAGGCAGTGCGCGACCAGTTGCAGACCTGGGAGGAGCAGGGCTACGGCAAGCTGCCGGTCTGCATGGCGAAGACGCAATATTCCTTCTCTACCGATCCGAGCCTGCGCGGCGCGCCGGAAGGCCACATCGTCACAGTGCGGGAGGTGCGGCTTTCGGCGGGAGCCGGCTTCGTCGTCGCCATCACCGGCGAGATCATGACAATGCCCGGCCTGCCGAAATCGCCGTCGGCGGAGCGGATTTTCCTGAACGAGCAGGGTTATATCGAGGGGTTGTTCTGATCCGGTGACGGTTTGCCGAAGCGCTCGAGCAGACGGCGCTCGCGGCGCTTTTCCAAGTCCGGATCGATAAACAGCCAGATGAAAAGGCTTTGCAGCGCCCCGACGAACAGCATTCCGATGGCAAATGCAATTCACCAGTAAAGATGAAGCCAATAGCGACGATCAGGAGAACCAGGATGACGTTCGCTATGATCTTCAATTGCCGCTGACCCCTCCACCTATTTTGCAGCTTCTATTTGGTTATTTCGCTGCACGATTCAAGCGAGGATCGCAGCCACCAAATGGTCAGTGGCAATAGCGATAGGCGCCCTTTCTTTCGATCACGTCGAGATGAAAATGGGTCTCGTGGGCGGCGTCGCTTTCGGGGTCGAGGACGGTGGTGAAATAGAGGCAACCGGCGGCGCTGACGGTGCGCTGGAAGGCGCCGGTCAATGTCGGGTCCTCGCGGCGGGAGCGGACGGCGACATCTTCGCCCTTTTCGAAATGGAAGCTTGCAATGTCGATGGCGTTGCCACGGGCATGTTCGGAAATCTTGCCGGTTTCGGCGCTGTTGCGCAGGCGGCAGATATAGGCCGATGCCTGATTGACTGTCGTCAGGCGGCCCTGCTCCGGCAGAGCGGCGGAGGCGGCCGGGATGACGCTTTCCTTCATCCAGCGGGCAAGGGCGAGTGCGGCCGGGCAGCGGATCGTCGCCTCCGGCTTCAAACTGATGCCGGGCAAAGCATCTGAGACGATGATCGGCTTGTCGATGCCGCAGCCGTTGCCGTCGTCGATGCGCGGTGCATCCTTGAATACGACGCCCAAGGCCCTAAGCGCAGCGGTGCATTCGGCGTGCTCGGCATCGCTTTCGGGTTCGATCGTCAGGTGCTGCTCTTCGAGTGTCTGTTCGGCCGGCGGTTTATTCTCCTCCGCCGGAGCCAGCGGGCCTTCGAGCCTGCCAGGCGGGAGCGGCGGACCTTGCATCGGTTCTCCCGGTGCGGGCTTTGCGGGTTCGGTGTTTCCTGGTTCGGTTTGGGGCGCCGCCGGCTGGTCTGGCGCCGGTACTGCCGGCTCCTTCATATCAGGCTTTGGCTGAGGCGCGGGCACATCGTCCGGTGCGGGCGGTTCAGCCTTGTCAGGAAGCGGGGTAGGGGTGGTTGCAGCACCGGTGTCCGGTCGAGGTTGGGGTAAAGGGCCGTGCGGGGGCAGGCGGGCGCCGGCAAGAAAGGCGGTTGCGGCGAGAAGGATCGCCAGTATCGAAAGTTTTCTCAACGCATCCGGTTCCGTCATGTCGATCGCGTAGGTGATAACGCATTATCGCGGTTTTCGTTGCAATTACGCAACGTCAGGAAAGATCGTTAAAACTTGATAGAATAATTCAACATAAAGTGTCGCTTTATGTTGACAAAATATCTCATGTTTTTTATGCGGCGAAAAGAAGGCGAAATTCAGCATCGCTTTCATCCGCAAAAGCCCAGCCAGCCCCTCGAGCGTTCGACGCGCCGCGACCAGCCAGCCCGGTAATCATCATGAGAGGTAGGTTATGATCGTCCGGTATTGGCGCTCGGTTCTATTGGTCTGCACGGCAGCCGCAGTTGTTCTTCCTGTTTCGCAGTCTTTCGCGCAAAGCGCTTCGGCCACCACGCCGCAAGCAACGGCCGACGACAGCACCGTCCTGCAGAAGATCGTCGTCAAGGGCAAACGCCTGGCGCCGGGCAGTGTCGCCGACACGCCGCTTGCAACCGAGATCACCGACAAGCAGCTGGACGAGAAACAGGTCACTAATCTCGAAGACCTCGGACGCAGCGTCGATCCCGGCGTGAATTTCTCGCGCGGCGATGCCGGCGTCAATCTGCGCGGCCTCTCCGGCGCACGCATCCTGACTGTTGTCGACGGCATTCCGATTCCCTATCTCTCGAACAGCTCGCGCCAAGGTGCCTTCGCGCCTGCCAACGCCAATGGCGGCGGCGATACGTTCGATTTCAACTCGCTCTCGTCGCTTGATATTGTGCGCGGGGCGGATTCGAGCAAGGGCGGCTCGGGCATGCTCGGCGGCGCGATCGTCGTCAATACGCTGGAGCCGGAGGATATCATTCCCGAAGGCCGCGACTGGGGCGCGATCGTCAAGTCCACCTATGACAGCGAAGACAGCAGCCTTTCCGGTTCGGCCGCCGCCGCCAAGAAGATCGGCGGCACGTCGATGCTCTTTCAGGGCGGCTACCGCAAAGGGCATGAACGCGACAATATGGGCGACAGCGACAGTTACGGTCGTTTGCGGACCGAGGCGGATCCCGCCGATTTCGACCAGCACAACCTGCTCTTCAAGCTCCGCCAGGAGCTGGAAGGCGGTCATCGCATCGGCCTGACGGCGGAGCGGTTTCGCCGCGATCTCCAAACCGACCTGAGAGAGCTACAGGGAACCGGGCGCACCTACATGATCGACAATTATGATGGCCGCGAACTGCGCGACCGCGATCGTGTATCGCTCGACTATGACTATGAAGCGCAGTCCTCAGATGCATTCTTCACCAACGCCCGGGCCACGCTCTATTGGCAGGATCTGAAGAAGGAGTCGGGCAGCCATGGACGCACAGCGGCCAATGTCGCCTACGGCCGAAACAATGAGATCGAAAATAAGACCTGGGGCTTCAACGGCACGGTCACCAAGGATTTCGAATATTCGAACGTCCGCCATTCGGTAAAAGCAACGCTCGACGCGACGACGTCGGCCTGGAACCAGTACAGCTCCGCGCTTTGCCCGACGCCGACCACGTGCCCTTCGCTCAACAATCAGTCGGAAGTGCCGGACGTAGACAGCAAGACGATCGGCCTGTCGATCGAAGACAAAATCGAGTTCGGCGATACGAATTTTGCGCTGACGCCGGGCATTCGTTTCGACTGGTTCAGCTATGATCCGTCGACGGGTGGCGGTTTTGCCAGCAATCCCGCGCTTGCAAAATTCGGTACGCTGTCCGATCGCAGTGATCAACATGCTTCGCCGAAGGTGCTCGCCACCTACGAACTGACACCCGATGTACAGCTCTACACCCAGCTGTCGTCAGCCTTCCGCGCCCCGACTGTCGACGAGCTCTATAGCCGCTTCTACAATGCGGGCGGCAATTATGCCCAGCTCGGCAATCCCGACCTGAAGCCCGAGACCGGCTATGGTGTCGAAATGGGCGCCAATTTCGACACGGGCGATTTTAACGGTCGCTTGGCGCTCTTCCACAACCGATATCACAACTTCATTGAAACGGTGACGAGCGTCAACGCCTCCACCGGCATCACGGAGTTCAACTATACCAATGTCAGCAGTGTGACGATCTCGGGTGTCGAAGCGAGCGCCAACAAGAGGTTCAACAACGGCATCAATCTGCATGCAGCGCTTGCCTATGCCTACGGCAGGAACGAGGAAACTGCCCAGCGCCTCCGCTCGGTCGCGCCCTTCAAGGCGATCGTCGGCGTCGGTTGGAGCAACGAGAATTTCGGCTTCGATCTTTCCTCGACGCTTTCGGCAGGCATGCTCACAGACCATCTCAGCACGACCGCCGATACGACCTTCGATGCGCCCGGCTATGCAATCGTCGACCTGACCGGCTGGTGGACGCCGGAACAGGTGCCGGGCCTGCGGGTGCAGGCGGGCGTCTACAACATTTTCGACCAGGAATATTTTAATGCGCTCGCCCTGCGCGACGTCAACCCGAACTCAGCCGCATCGCAGCCGCAAGATTGGTATTCCGAGCCCGGCCGCACTTTCAAGGTCTCGCTGACGAAAACTTTCTGATCGGGTCAGAGCAGGACATCAGATCGGGCGGCTTTCGGGCTGCCCTTTTTCATTACGCAATCGCCTCTTGCGTGGCGGCCGATCTCAGGCTAACAATTTTCCCATGATCAAGTCCTTGAACATTGCTGTTTGGTGGTGGGCTCGCTAAGGCGGCCTCGACCAATCGTGTCCAAAGACGACGAGTGAGCCGCCCGAAACTTCGAGGCGGCTTTTTTTGTTTTATGGTCGCCTGTCGTCCGGGCCCCGATAACGGAGTGGAACAATGGTAACGATCCTGCGGGATGATGGTGCGGAAATCTACGAGACCAAGGGCGGCATATCAGTCACGCGACAGCGGCGGGCAATCCCCTACGGCGATGCGGTCTCTTCCTATATCGACAAGCTCGACGAGCGCCGCGGCGCGGTGTTCTCGTCGAACTACGAATATCCGGGACGTTATACGCGCTGGGATACTGCCGTCGTCGATCCGCCGCTCGGCATTTCTTCCTTCGGGCGGGAGGTCTGGATCGAAGCCTACAACGAACGCGGCGAAGTGCTTCTCGGCTTCGTGATCGAGCGGCTAAAGACTGTGTCCGACCTCGTGCTCGGCGCTTCCTCCGCTCGGCGTCTCGACCTCTCGGTCAAGACGCCGGACCGGGTATTCACCGAGGAAGAGCGCTCGAAGATGCCGACGGTCTTCACTGTGCTGCGCGCCGTGACCGATCTGTTCTATTCGCAGGCGGATGCGAGCCTCGGGCTCTACGGCGCCTTCGGCTACGACATCGCCTTCCAGTTCGACGCGATCGATCTGAAGCTGACGCGGCCCTCCGACCAGCGCGACATGGTGCTCTACCTGCCTGACGAGATTCTCGTCGTCGACAATTACGCCGCCAAA
Organism: Rhizobium sp. NZLR1b; assembly: GCF_019685155.1. NCBI lineage: Bacteria > Pseudomonadati > Pseudomonadota > Alphaproteobacteria > Hyphomicrobiales > Rhizobiaceae > Rhizobium > Rhizobium sp. NZLR1b. Next base: position 369,044 of record NZ_JABDWC010000005.1, on the reverse strand, counting down.
GCCTGGATCGACCGTTATGATTTCGAAAAAGGCGGCGTGTCGACCGAGGGCAAAGCCGGCGATATCGCGCCCGAACCCTTTAAGCACACTGATTCCATCCCGCCGAAGAGCGATCATCGGCCCGGTGAATATGCCGAGCTCGTGACCAAGGCGAAGGAAAGTTTCCGCAAGGGCGACCTCTTCGAAGTCGTGCCCGGACAGAAATTCATGGAGCGCTGCGAAAGCAAGCCTTCCGACATCTCCAAGCGGCTGAAGGCGATCAATCCGTCGCCCTATTCCTTCTTCATCAATCTCGGCCATCAGGAATATCTGGTCGGCGCCTCACCGGAAATGTTCGTGCGCGTTTCGGGCCGCCGGATCGAGACCTGCCCGATCTCGGGCACGATCAAGCGCGGTGACGACCCGATCGCCGACAGCGAGCAGATCCTGAAGCTTCTGAATTCGAAGAAGGACGAATCCGAACTGACCATGTGCTCCGACGTCGACCGCAACGACAAGAGCCGTGTGTGCGAGCCCGGCTCGGTCAAGGTGATCGGCCGCCGGCAGATCGAGATGTATTCGCGCCTCATCCACACGGTCGATCATATCGAGGGACGGCTGCGCGACGACATGGACGCCTTCGACGGTTTTCTCAGTCACGCCTGGGCGGTCACCGTCACCGGCGCCCCGAAGCTCTGGGCGATGCGCTTCATCGAGAGCCGTGAAAAGAGCCCGCGCGCATGGTATGGTGGTGCGATCGGCATGGTCGGCTTCAACGGCGACATGAACACCGGCCTGACGTTGCGCACTGTGCGCATCAAAGACGGTGTCGCCGAGGTGCGCGCCGGTGCGACGCTGCTCAACGATTCCATCCCTGAGGAAGAAGAAGCCGAAACAGAACTGAAGGCCTCTGCCATGCTTTCCGCCATCCGCGACGCCAAGACCGGCAATTCCGGCAAGACTCAGCGCGACGTCGCAAGCGTCGGCAAGGGAGTCAGCATCCTGCTCGTCGACCATGAAGACAGCTTCGTCCACACGCTTGCCAATTATTTCCGCCAGACGGGGGCGACCGTTTCGACCGTGCGCACGCCGGTGCCGGAGGAAATCTTCGACCGGCTGAACCCGGACCTCGTCGTGCTGTCACCGGGGCCTGGAACGCCTAAAGATTTCGACTGCAAGGCGACGATCAAGAAGGCGCGGGCGCGCAACCTGCCGATCTTCGGCGTCTGCCTGGGGCTGCAGGCGCTCGCCGAAGCCTATGGCGGAGAACTGCGCCATCTGGCACTGCCGATGCACGGCAAGCCCTCGCGCATCCGCGTGCTGGAACCGGGCATCGTCTTCTCCGGCCTTTCGAAGGAAGTGACGGTCGGCCGCTACCACTCGATCTTTGCCGATCCCTCGACGCTGCCGCGCGAGTTCATCATCACGGCGGAGAGCGAGGACGGCACGATCATGGGCATCGAACACGCCAAGGAGCCGATCGCCGCGGTACAGTTCCATCCGGAATCGATCATGACGCTCGGCGGTGACGCCGGGATGCGGATGATCGAAAACGTCGTGGCGCATCTGGCACGCAAGGTGAAGACGAAGGCTGCCTGAGCGTAATTCCCTCGCCCTTCCTGTGTTGCGGGAAGGGCGGGCTTCCACCGAAGAGTTCGGTTGACTTTCTCAAGCAAATCAGAACATTTCAGGAACGATCAATCGGAACCCGTTGCCGTGGCCAGTGAAAAATTCATCGTTCTCCCTTACCGCAAGAACCGCGGCAACCTCGTACCCGGCGAAATGCGCCAGGCATCCAACTCCGTCAGCGCGGAAAAGATCGCTTCGGCGATGGCTGAGCGTTTCGTCGGCGTGGCGGCCTATGCCGTAATTGTTGACGAGGAAACCGGCGACATGTCCTCGCCGCGGCTGCTCGCGCGATATGGCGAGATTGCCGATCTCAACGCCGCCTGAAGCATCTTTCTGCCATGGAGACATCGCTTTACCTGCCCGTCAAAGCCTTCCTGGAGGCGGCCGGTTATGTCGTGAAGGGCGAGGTCGGAAAGTGCGATCTCGTTGGCTTGAGCGATGGCGAGCCGCCGGTCGTGGTGGTCTGCGAACTGAAACTCTCCTTCAACCTCGAACTGCTTCTGCAGGCGGTCGACCGCGCGGCGATGAGCGATGAAGTCTGGATCGCGGCGCGTGTTTCCGCCAAGGGCCGCGGGCGGGAGGCCGACAGGCGTTACCGCGACCTCTGCCGGCGGCTCGGTATCGGCATGCTCGGCGTCTCCGATGGCGGCGAGGTCAGCATTATCGTCGGTTCCATTTCACCGATGCCGCGGACCAACCCAAAAAGGCGCTCGCGCCTCGTCAGCGAGCACAAGCGCCGCCGTGGGGATCCTGCGGTCGGTGGTGGTTCGCGAGCGCCGATCATGACCGCTTATCGCCAGCAGGCACTGCTCTGCGCCTCAGCACTCGAACGTGGTCTGGTACGACCGCGGGAGATGAGGGCGCTTGCGGCGAATGCCGGCCCGATCCTGCGCGACAACGTCTACGGATGGTTCGAGCGTGTAGAGAAGGGTATCTACGCCCTGACGCCCGCAGGGCAGGCCGCGCTCTTGCGCTGGCCGCAACCTGTCCTTTCCGACCCGGCCCCTTGAACCGCCCGGCACCCGCCATCGGAGGTTACGCAGCTCTCAATCGGGGAGGCACCGCCTGTGAACGACGTTTCATTCCCTTTGACAAACCCTCCTTCATCGCCCATATCACCCTCAATCTGAACCGCCTTCGCGATCGTCGCGTGGGCGGTTTTGCGTTTCAACGGCTTGAGAGCTGCAATTCATTCGCAACCGCAGGGGGACGATATGAGTGACAACGGCGACCTTACGGTTCGGACGCTGGCGATGTGGGGGATACCGCTGTCGCTTGGCGTCATGGGCCTAAAGATGGTGGCGTGGTGGGTCACCGGGTCGGTGGCGCTGCTGTCGGACGGCCTCGAATCGACGGTCAACGTCGTTGCCGCCTTCATCGCCTTTTTCGTCATTCGCTATGCGCAGAAGCCGGCCGATCACGACCATCCCTTCGGCCATCACAAGGCGGAATATCTGTCGGCCGTTACCGAGGGCGTGCTGATCGTCGTCGCCGCACTGTTGATCGTCAACGAGGCGGTCGGTTACCTCGCCGAGCCGCGCATGCTCGACGCACCTGTGCTCGGCCTTGCGATCAATGTCGCGGCCGGCGTCATCAATGCGGTCTGGGCGCGGCTGTTGATCCGGACCGGGCGCAGGTATCGCTCGGCCGCACTTGCCGCAGACGGGCAGCATATCATGTCCGATGTGGTGACCTCAGTCGGCGTGCTCGTCGGCCTGCTGCTGGCGCTGGCGACGGGTTATGCGATCTTCGATCCGGTGCTTGCCATTCTCGTCGCCGTCAACATCCTTTATCAAGGCTGGAGGGTGATCTCACAATCGATCGGCGGGCTGATGGATCAGGCGGTCGAGCCGCAGGAGGAGGAGGCGATCAAGCAGGCGATCGCTACCCACGCGGCGGGTTCGATCGGCGTGCACGACCTGAAGACGAGGCGGGCGGGTACCGTGACCTTCATCGATTTTCATATGGTGGTGCCAGGCGGCATGTCGGTACGCCAGGCGCATGATATCTGCGACCGCCTTGAGGATGCCATCAGGGCGGTGCACGAGGGCGCCACCATTGCAATTCATGTGGAGCCGGAGGGCGAAAAGGCTCACGGCATCCGCGTCAAGGTCGTCAAGGAGGCATGATGCCGAATACCGATACCTCCAGCCTGTCGATGCTGGGCCAGCAAACCGAAACCGCGCGGTCGCCGGAGGCGGCGGTGCTTGAAAAAGTGCCGTCCAACCATGCCGGCACCGATTACGTGGTGCGCTTCACCGCGCCGGAATTCACCTCGCTCTGCCCGATGACCGGGCAGCCGGATTTCGCCCATATCGTCATCGACTACATTCCCGGCGAATGGCTGGTGGAATCGAAGTCGCTGAAGCTCTTCTTGCATTCCTTCCGCAATCACGGCGCTTTTCATGAGGATTGCTCGATCTACATTGCCAAGCGCATCGTCGAGCTGCTCGATCCCAGGTGGTTGAGGATCGGCGCCTACTGGTATCCGCGCGGCGGCATTCCAATCGACGTGTTCTGGCAGACGGGCACGCCGCCGGAAGGGGTGTGGCTGCCGGAGCAGGGCGTCGCCACCTATCGCGGGCGCGGGTGAGCTGCGGTCGGGCGAAGCCCGAGCAATCGATCCAGTGAATCGATTGCAGCAGCGAACGCCCTGAGCTTAAAGCGAAGGGCCGGGCAACAGTGCGGCAATGCGAAACCAACTGCCGCCCATTTCTGCCTAATAAACCTCACACGTCCGTGACGTCGCCACCGGATGAGTCGTCGGCAGAATCGTCGCCGCCGTCGTAATCGGCCTGCTGCACATTGGCATTGTCGTTGTCATCGGCAGCGTTGTCCGAGGCCTGGCTTGTGTCGCCATTGTCCGAGGCCTGGCTTGTGTCGTCATTGCCGTAATAGTTGTTGATGACGGTTTCCTCGGTGGGAGCACTGGCATTGCCGAAGGGGTTTGCGCCGAAGGGCGAGCCCCAGCCGAGCGAGGACATGTGATTGCCGAAGATGCCGCTCAGTGAATTGGCAAGCAGCATGCCGCCGGCAACGCCCGCTGCCGTGCCGAGCGCGCCGCGCAGGAAGCCGCCGCCGGCCGAAGGCGCAGAGGCCTGCTGGGTCCAGGGGCCAGTCGGCTGCTGCTGCGGCTGGCGGGCATCGCGGTCGTAGCCGCGGGGTTCGTCATAGGCGCGTGATTGCTGGCCCCAGGGACCAGAAGCGCCAGGGCTGGACGGAATGGGTGCTGGCTGCTGCGTCTGGGTGTTGCCGAAGATCGAGCTCAGGAAGCCGCCGCCCTGTTCGGCCTGGCGGTGATCGTTCGCGCCGGCTTCCAGCTGGCGGACATGCTCCTCGAGCTCCTTGATATGATTGGCCGCCGCCTCCAGCCCCTTTTCCTGAACGATGACGGCCTGGGCAAGATAATAGGTGGCCGAGGGCTGCTCGCGCGTCGCCTGGTCGATCAGGGCCTCGGCGTCGCGGTCGCGCGGCTGGGCGGCCGCGGTGCGCACACGATCGAAGAGGGCAGTCAGCAATTGGCGTTCTTCGGGTGACATGTCCTGTCTCCTGTTGCTCCAGAGCGCTCCCGTGTCCGACCGGACGCATTAAGAACGCTCGATGATTTTTTCGGTGCAGCTTTCGCTGCGTGAGGTTGAGGTAGGAACCGATTTAGGCTTTTCAAAGCCTTTGCCCGTTACAATTCAGTAAGGCTTGCAGAACGACGCGCGGCTTCTTAAGGATATCTCCATCGCTTCGGTGCCTTGTGTTTTTCCCACATTGTTTTAGGCATTGAGTCGCACTATGTGCGGGGAAGCCGAATTCATCTCCAAGAGGTTCGAATGAACGACGAAGACCAGGACGACAAGACGAAGGAACTGCCGCTCGGCAAGGAAACGGAGGCGAATCTTTTCAAGTCGCGTTCGATCTTCATCTACGGACCGATCAATCAGGAATTGGCGCAGAAGGTCTGCTCGCAGCTCGTGGCGCTTGCTGCGGCCAGCGACGAAGACATCCGCATCTATGTCAATTCGCCCGGCGGCCACGTCGAATCCGGCGATTCCATCCATGACATGGTCAAGTTCATCAAGCCGAAGGTCTGGATGATCGGCACCGGCTGGGTCGCCTCGGCCGGCGCGCTGATCTATGTCGCCACTCCGAAGGAGCGGCGCCTGTGCCTGCCGAACACCCGCTTCCTGCTGCATCAGCCCTCCGGCGGTACGCGCGGCATGGCATCCGATATCGAGATCCAGGCGCGCGAGATCATCAAGATGAACGACCGCCTGAACAGGATCATGGCTGAGGCCACCGGTCAGCCGCTCGACAAGATCGCCAGGGATACCGATCGCGACTACTGGCTTTCGGCCGAAGAGGCGAAGGATTATGGCCTCGTCTCGCGGATCGTGACGTCGCAGGCCGATATCTGAGTTCTCTCATTCAAAGCTGCTAAGAACCCGCCCTTGCCTGCAGATCTCAGGTGAGGGCGGTTTGCTTTCAGCAGTGCTTGAGTGGAGATAGCACTCCTATCGGCGAGGACTGAACGGAAAGGCCTGAATCCGGACTTGCGCCTGCGGCAACCATCATGCTCCATGCGCCGTTCTTACAGTCCAAGAGTCCCGCCATGCACAAAGATTTTTCCGTCCAGGCCCTGTTCATGGGGCTGCTGACCGCCTTCGTCGGTTCTGCCAGCTCGTTTGCCGTCGTGCTGCACGGGCTCGAAGCGGTCGGTGCGACGGATGCGCAAGCGGCTTCGGGGCTGATGGCGTTGTCGATCTCCATGGGCGTTTGCGCGATCGTGCTCTGTGCCGTGACGCGATTGCCGATCAGTATCGCCTGGTCGACGCCCGGCGCCGCGCTGCTGGCAAGCACCGGGGCAATCGAGGGCGGCTTCAATGCGGCGGTCGGCGCATTTCTGATCTGTGCTGCGTTGATTGTCGTCGCCGGACTTTTCAAGCCGCTCGGCCGGGCGGTTGCCGCCATTCCTGCGCCGCTCGCCAATGCGATGCTATCAGGCGTGCTGATCGGCCTCTGCTTCGCGCCGGTGAAGGCGATCGGCTTCAACCCGCTCCTCGGCCTGCCGATCGTCGTCGCCTGGATCGTCGTCGGCGCCTTCAAGCGGCTGTGGGCGGTACCGGCAGCGCTCGCTGCCTTCGTGCTGGTGTTGGTCTTTGGCGTCGATATTCCCGACGGTGCACTGAGTTCGCTCGAACGGTCGCTGGTGCCGACGGCGGAGATCATCTGGCCGGTGTTCAATCTTGCCGGCCTTGTCTCGATCGCGCTGCCGCTGTTCATCGTCACCATGGCCTCGCAGAATATTCCGGGTATCGCGGTCCTGAAGGTCAATCACTACGATCCGAAACCCGGTCCGCTCTTTGCCGTCACCGGCTTTTTCTCCCTGCTGTCGGCGCCGTTCGGCGGCCATGCTGTTAATCTGGCGGCAATCACCGCGGCGATGTGTGCCGGACAGGATGCCCACGCCGATCCGAAGAGGCGCTATTGGGCGTCACTGATCGCCGGCGTCGGCTATGTCATCCTCGGGCTGCTCGCTGGCGCGGTGACTGCCTTCGTCGCCCTTGCGCCTCCCGTCCTGATCGAGGCGGTGGCAGGGCTGGCACTGGTCGGCGCCTTCTCCTCCTCGGCGATGTCGGCCTTCCAGGCCCCGGAGTCGCGCGAGGCGGCGGCGATCACCTTCCTGGTCACCGCCTCAGGCGTTTCCTTCGGCGGCATTTCCGGCGCTTTCTGGGGCCTGATCGCGGGCGGGCTGATGCTGGCGCTGGCGCGGCTGGTGAGTGTTTGGAAAGATCGAAGCCAGCCGCGATAGCGGAATGTCATTGCGCCATCGGCCGCCAAAAGCCTGGCAAGGGCTTGCCAGTTCCACCGCCCGAGGTTATAAGCGCGGCCATGAAGACCACTGGCGCCAGAATTTCTGACACGATTGCACGCGGCCGCATCGCCCTGCGTGACAATACGCGCGCCCTGACCTCGCTTCTTCTCCTCGGCCTTACGCGCGGTTGCCGGGTCCTTTGAGGAGCGCCCGGCGGCCGAAGGCCCGCCCGGCCATCGCTCCTCGCGACTCACTTTCAAAATTGAACTAATGACCGACAAAGGTCCGCATTTGTATATCGCCAAGCCTGATACGATCGGCTAAGAGCGGGCAAATGCCGGGACGAGGAGACGATACGATGGACGCGAAGACGCAATCCTCACTGAAGGCCGCCCCCGCAAAAGGCATGTGCGACGCTGCAAAAGGCATGCCCGACGCTGCGGTGAAATACCGGGCGTATCCGCAGGTGAACATTCCCGACCGCACCTGGCCGACGAAAACCATCACCAAGGCGCCGGTCTGGTGCTCGGTCGACCTGCGCGACGGCAACCAGGCACTGGTCGACCCGATGGGCCACGATCGCAAGGCGCGGATGTTCCAACTGCTGCTGGAGATGGGCTTCAAGGAAATCGAGATCGGTTTCCCCTCGGCCTCGCAGACCGACTTCGATTTCGCCCGCTGGTGTGTCGAAGAGAGCAACGTGCCCGCCGACGTCTCCCTGCAGGTGTTGGTGCAGTGCCGCCCGGAACTCATCACCCGCACCTTCGAGGCGCTGGAAGGCGCAAACCGGCCGATCGTGCATTTCTATAACTCGACCAGCGAGCTGCAGCGCCGCGTCGTCTTCGCCAAGGATGTGCAGGGCATCAAGCAGATCGCCGTCGATGCCGCCAAGATGATCACCGACATGGCCGCCAAGGCGGGCGGTGGTTATCGTTTCGAATATTCGCCGGAGAGCTTCACCGGCACCGAGCTCGAGGTGGCTTTGGAAATCTGCAATGCCGTCATCGAGGTCGTCAAGCCGACGCCAGATAACAAGCTGATCATCAACCTGCCGTCCACCGTCGAGATGGCGACGCCGAACGTCTATGCCGACCAGATCGAATGGATGTGCCGCAACCTCGACAATCGTGACAACCTGATCGTTTCGCTGCATCCGCATAACGACCGCGGCACAGGGATCGCCGCCGCCGAACTGGCCTTGCTGGCAGGCGCCGACCGCGTCGAAGGCACGCTCTTCGGCAATGGCGAGCGCACCGGCAATGTCGACATGGTGACGATGGCGCTGAACATGTTCACGCAAGGCGTCGATCCCGAAATCGACTGCTCGAACATCGGGCGCATCAAGGAAGTGTTCGAATATTCGAACCAGATGGCGATTTCCGAGCGTCATCCTTACGTCGGCGAGCTGGTCTATACGGCCTTCTCAGGCTCGCATCAGGATGCGATCAATAAGGGCATGAAGGCGGCGCAGGTCGCCAACCATCCCGTCTGGGAAGTCCCATACCTGCCGATTGATCCGCGCGATGTCGGCCGTTCCTATGAGGCGATCATCCGCATCAACTCGCAGTCCGGCAAGGGCGGCATCGCCTATATTCTGCAGCAGGATTACGGGCTGAACCTGCCGCGCAACCTGCAGGTCGAGTTCCGCGAGGATATCCAGCGTATTACCGACGTAGAGGGCAAGGAGCTTCCTTCGAAGCGGATCTACGACCGTTTTATCGAGCGCTACGTGACGCAGCCGAGCGCGCGCCTCAAATTCGTTGACCACCACACCTATCCCGATACCGAGCACAGGGGTCAGCGGATCGTGGCGGCTGAGATCACCGACAATGGCGAGATCAAGCGCATCGAAGGACGCGGCAACGGCCCGATCGACGGCTTCATCAACGCGCTGTCGCATTATCTCGGCATCGAGATGTCGGTCGAGGACTATTCCGAACATTCGCTGCAGCACGGCTCGAACGCGGCAGCGATCTCCTATGTCGAGACTTCCTATCCCGGCGGCAAGCTGTTCGGAGCCGGCGTCAATACCAACATCGTCGCGGCATCGCTGGAAGCGATCGTCTCGGCGGCAAACCGCGTGCTCGAGGTGAAGGCCGGCAAGGCCTGATCTTAAGAACTCAGGCCGCGATCGATGCGGCTTGAAATGAATTGGAGCTAAAGCGCGTCGCATCAAACTTGATTCATGCGACGCGCTTTAGCTCTTTGTTTTTGTATGTCGTTATCCCGCTGCGCAATTCCGGGCGAGATGCATCAGGGCGCCGTCAGATCGCGGTAGCGATTTTCATTGCGAGCTGGCCGAGCGTCGCTTCGGCGGAGGGGCCGGCAAGCACGTAGGACGTGCCGGCATTGTGCCAGGTCACGAGGCCGATCTCGTCCTTGATCGTTTCCTTGAAGTCGTCGGTCTCCGGTGGCTGCGCGTCCTTGCGGAAGCAGATGGAGATTACGTCGCCGTCGGCGTTGGAATAGACGAGCTGGCCGACAGGGCGGCTGTCGCCGAGGATGACGCGGGCGCCCTGGAAGGTCCAGGCTTCGCCGCTGAGATCCGGCACGCGGAAGGGCACGCCGATCGCGGTCGTCAGCCAGCTGGAGATTTCCTCGGCCTGCGAGGCGGGCACTTCGACGAGATGACGAGGCTGGCGGATCAGCAGGCGCTGATAGGCTGTGACGTCGCCCAGCCAGTCGCTGGTATTGGCCGGTGCGGTGGCGGAGGTTGTGGTGGCTATTTCGTCGGCATCCGGGGCGGTGCCGACGAAATAGCCGATACCGCAACCGACGGCGAAGAGGATGAGAGCGGCGGCCAGTGCCTGCGGGCCGCTCGGCGCCAGTTTCACATGCGGGCGCGTGGCGCGCTGGGCGATCGGCGTTTTTGGCGGCTGCGTGCTTTTGATCGCGCGGACGAGGGCGAGCGGCACGGGCTCCTTCAGGATATCGTCGAAGCGGTGGCGGCCGAAATCGGCGCCGTGGCGCAGCTTCTCGTGCAGCCGGCGCGTGCTCTCGTCGGTTGCCAGGCGCTGCTCCAGTTCGTGCCGCTGTTCGGGCGAGACCTCGCCATCGAGAAGGGCGGTGAGCTGGGCTTCGAGCGGCAATTTCCTGAGATCGAGCAAATTCAGTACCTGTGGATCGGGTGGGTGCCGGCAAGCCCGGCAAAATGCAGCCTTGCGGTCGCGAGTTGGGAGACGACATTTGCCACCGGCGTGCCCATGATGTCGGCCGCCTGTTGGTAGCTGTGGCCTTCGACGTCGACGAGCAGGAACATGCTGGAAAGACCGTCCGGCATATCGGCGATCATGTGATGGATGCCGTCGGGATCGGCTCCAGCCGAGCGTTCGCGCGCGGCCTCGCGTATATCGGTGACGTTGCCGCGGACGGAAGCCTTCGGCTTGCGCTTGCGGCTGTCGTCGGTCCATTGCTGGCGGGCAAGCGTGTAGATCCAGCTTTCCAACCGGCCTTCACCGCTCCATTGATTGCCCTTGGTGATGGCGCGCTGACAGACGGCCTGAACGAGTTCGTCGGCCACGGCAGCCTCACCCGCGAGCGTGATCGCGAAGCGGCGAAGGCGGGGCAGAAGGCCGACGAGATCACGCCGGAGATCGATGGTCGTTGCGGGTTGACGCATTGTCTATCCAAGAAGCATTCACAATGGTTTCGCGGACGAAGGGTTCGCCGTCGAACGCGAAGCCGGCCTTATCGACGCCGACGATGCCAGTGCTTTATGAAACAAATCTGCTGCACTTCGCAAGCATCCGGCCGTCTTCATCCCCTTTTCTCAAGGGATTTTCGCATTGTTGCCCACAAACCTTGCGTCAATATGTCTTGTAGCCGTTCAAGCTTTGCAGCAGAGCCCGATAGGCCCATGTGCCTTCGCCGCCGCGATCGCGGATTTCGACAAGCTGGACGCGGGCTCCCTGGATATCTCCCTGTTCCACCATCGCCATGCCCATATAGGAGCGGGCGAGGATGTAGTTCTCATCCGCCTGTAGCGCCCTACGATAGTAGGACATGCCGAGCTCCATGCGACCGGCCTTGCGGTTGGCGTAGCCGAGATAGTTCAGGATGCGCGGGTCGTTCTGATTGCGGGCGAGATTGAGCACGGTGATGGCATTGTCATACTGATCGGCATAGGCAAACTCGCGGGCGAACTTATAGAGATCGTCGTCATTGAAGCTGCTCTTCTTCGGATTGACGCATTCCTTCTTGGCCTTGTCCCAGACCTTGCCGCCGGTGCAGGTCTTGGTCGTCTGGGTCTTCGGCGGCGGATTGGTGTCATCGTTGTTGTCGCCGACCGCGAAAGCAGCCGTGGCGATGCCGAAGGCAAAGCCGGCGGCGAGCGAAATTATGGACAGGTGACGGAAAGAAGACGTCATAAGTGTGCTCCGTTCTCAGGCGATGCAATCGCCGGGATTGTACGCTTACCGCTAAAAATACCAAGAGGTTAAGCGGCCGCCATGGTGATTGTTGCGACGATGGCCTGACGTCCTCTCAGATCGGTTCAAGTGCTGGATAAAAGGAGTCCGGAACCGGCGCTAACGCGTGAAAATATCTGCGCTTTCCGACATCACCGCGTCGCCGGCCCTGTTGAGGCTGAAGCGCTCGCCGCTGAGCTCCCAGGCGCCGGGCGAGCCGTCGATGGAGAAGAGGTTGTAGGCGGCAGGCGGCCTGATGCTGCCCGGGCCCTGCGAGGCTGACGCGATGCCGACGACAGGCACTGGCTGCACCTGGCCGCGCAGCCAGTGCAGCGTGTTCAGGTGCGTATGGCCATGCAGCACGAGTTCGGCGCCGCCCGTCGAAATCACGGCGGCGAAGCGGCGGATGCCGATCATTCGTTTGTAAAAGGCCGTGGCGCCGCGGATCGGCGGATGATGGATCATGACAACGCGGAAGAGACCGGCTTCGCCGGCCGCGCGCAGCACGTTGACTGTATCGCGGGCCTGTCGCGCGCCGAAAAAGCCGGAGGCGGCAAAGGGAGGGGTGGCGACCGCTGTCGAGCAGCCGACGATCGCGACTTTGTCGCGGATGCGCAGATAAGGGAAGATATGGCGATCCTCCTGCCATTGCGGCGGGGCGAGATCGCCGCGGACATAATCGTACCAGGCGCGCATCGACTTCTCGTAGGCGCCGGGCACATAGGCGTCATGATTGCCGGGAACGACTGACGTGTTCGCGGGATCGCCGAGCGCGCGCAGCCAGGCAGCGGCGGCGCGAATCTCAATGCCGCTCGCCAGGTTGACGAGGTCGCCGGTGACTGCCAGGTGATCTGCCTGATGGGCGCGGATGTCGTCGAGCAGCAGATCCAGCGTGCTGCCGAAAAGGTGCTTGCGTCGATTTCGATGCCAGTTCACAAAGCCTGTTATGCGTTTTGAAAACAGCTCTTGAATGGAAAGACTGGGCAACGGCCCGAGGTGGACGTCGGAAATATGCGCGAGCTTAAACATGCTACGAGACATAGACCAGCTTATTGACAAATCAAACACATCCGGCGCGATGAAGAGCTGAAACGGAGCGATGGTGGATAAAGAGAAGCGGCCCCCTCACATCAGGCTGGCCTTGCGCCTCCTGCATGTCTATTTCTCCTTCGCCCGCGGCATGACGATGGGTGTCAGGGCTGCGTGCTTCGATGCGGACGGTCGGATTTTCCTCGTGCGCCACAGCTATGTCGGCGGTTGGCATATGCCGGGCGGCGGACTGGAGCGCAACGAGACGGTCGAAGAAGCGCTTGCGAAAGAGCTGCGCGAGGAGGGCAACCTCAGGATCATCGGCAAGCCGCAGCTGGTGCAGGTCTATTTCAACACCACCAACACCCGCCGGGACCATGTCGTGTTCTACCGGGCGAGCGTCGAGCAGACGGCGCCACGCCCACCGGACTGGGAGATCTCCGACAGCGGCTTCTTTTCGCTCGACAGTCTGCCCGAGGGCACGACCGAGGCGACACATCGCCGCCTCGCCGAGCTTCGAGGTGAGCAGGAGCCCGACCACCGCTGGTAAGAGTCCCTCAGGCCGCGGTATGCAGCAATTCTAGATGTTAGAGCGTCCTTTGCGCGTCTGAAAAGACGCGCGGCGCAGTAGCGCGGCCATGCGGGCTGTCGAGATCAAGCGCCGGGCCGACGGGAACGATGCCGGTCGGGTTGATCGTCTTGTGGCTGCGGTAATAGTGTTCTTTGATGTGCTTCAGGTTCACCGTTTCGGCAATGCCGGCCGTCTGGTAGAGATCGCGCAGGTAGCCCGACAGATTGCGGTAATCGGCGATCCGGCGGATGTTGCATTTGAAATGGCCGACATAAACGGGGTCGAAGCGCACCAGGGTCGTAAACAGGCGCCAGTCGGCCTCGGTCTGCCTGTTGCCGAACAGGTAGCGGCTGTTGCCAAGGCGGTCGTCGAGCATGTCGAGGGTTTCGAACAGCTTGCCGACGTTTTCCTCATAGGCTTCCTGAGTGGTGGCAAAGCCCGCCTTGTAGACGCCATTGTTGACGGTGTCGTAGACAGTGGCGTTCAGCGCATCGATTTCGGCGCGGAGGTCGTCCGGATAAAAATCGGCCTTCGAGCCTGTCAGTCCGTCGAAGGCGCTGTTGAACATGCGGATGATCTCGGCCGATTCGTTGTTGACGATCGTGGCGGTCGTCTTGTCCCAAAGCACGGGAACGGTGACGCGGCCGGAATAGTGGGGATCGGCCTTGAGGTAGATCTGCCAGAGGGTGTCGGCGCCGAAGAGCTGGTCGCCGGTGGCGCCGTCGCCGATCTTGAATTCCCAGCCGTTCTCGAGCATCAGCGGATCGACGACGGAGACTGAAATCAGCTCCTCCAGCTTCTTTAGCTTGCGGAAGATCAGCGTGCGGTGCGCCCAGGGACAGGCAAGCGAGACATAGAGATGGTAACGCCCGGCTTCGGCCTTGAAGCCGCCGCTGCCGGAAGGGCCGGCCTCACCGTCCGATGTCACCCAGTTGCGGAACTGCGAGGGCTGCCGCTTGAATTGGCCCTTGCTTTCCTTCGTGTCGTACCAGATGTCATGCCAGACGCCGTCCACCAGCATTCCCATGATCTTCATTTCCTTTGGTTGCGTGTCGGGGCCGAAGTTAGCTGAGATAGCGGGGCTTTGCAGGCGGTAAAGGTTGAACAGTGTGTCACGCGGTTTGGGCACTGCATAGTTCCGAGCGCAGAAGCGTGCATTTTGCGTTGGACGGCGGAAATTTTTCCTGCTATCGGCCACTTCACGATTTTAGGATCTTTGCCTGATGTTCATTTCCAGAAACCCGCGACGACGCTGATGCTCCCGAACGCCCAAGGCGTGTTCGAGACCCATCAATCTGTCCATCCGGTTTCTGTCATCATGTACCAGCACGATCTCGTCTACCTCACCGAAGACGCGTCCCATGACGCCGCCATCGAACACATCAATGAGGAAGCTTTCGGTCCGGGCCGCTTCACGCGCGCTGCCGCGCGCATCCGTGAGCAGGGGCCGCATGATCTGTCGCTCTCCTTCATCTGCACCGACAATGGCGAGACGATCGCCTCGGTGCGCATGACGCCGGTGCTGGCCGGCACGGTGAAGGGTCACCTTCTCGGCCCGCTTGCCGTCCGTCCCTCCCATAAGAACCAGGGCATCGGTCGCGAACTGGTGCGGATCGCGGTGGAGGCGGCAAGACGCAAGGGCTCGGAAGCCGTGATCCTCGTCGGCGATCCGCCCTATTACGGCCCGCTCGGCTTCGAGAAGGTCACATATAATGCACTTTCCTTTCCAGGACCCGTCGATCCCGGCCGTGTGCTCGTCGTTCCGATGGCTGAGGGCGTACACGAACGGCTGAAGGGCGCAATTGCCTGGCATGGATGATCAGAGGGTTTTCCGGAGGAAGCTGCGGTTACGACCTTCCGGGAAATTCTCGAGCTCGCCGAAGACTTCATAACCCTGACGCAAATAGGCACTGAGAGCCAGCGGGCTGAAGGTGTCGATCCAGGCGCCGCGGCAGCCGCGCGCCTTGGCCTCTTCTTCCGCCTTTGCAAGGATCTTGCCGGCGAGACCGGTGCCGCGCAGCGTGTCGGGAATATAGAGCATCTGGGTGAAGAGCCAGCCCCAGGCGGTGAAGCCCGACAGGCCGCCGGTCACCTTGCCGTCGCTATCACGGATGAGAACGGTGAGCGGCCGGCGATCGGAGGGGCCGACATCGCTGGTGTTGAAGGCCGAGAGCGCATCGGTGATCGCAGCCAGTTCCTCCGGCGAGGGTGAAGCGGTCAGCTCGAATTCCGGCATGCGATTATCGCCCTTCGCGCCACCACATGGTTCCGAAGGCTAGCAGCAGGATGCCGACGCCGGCGAAACCGGCAAAGAGCGGCAGCGTGTTGATGCCCTTCAAAACCGTTTCGCTGGTCATGCGGATCATCATGCGATCGTTGTCGGCGAGGCGGACTTGGCCGCGCACCGGCAGGATCGGCGGGACGGTGATCCTGCCATTTTCGTTAGCGACGCGGGTGACGAGACCCTTGCTTCTGTCGGCGGCCGGCTTCAGCACATCGGTCGTCGAGATCATCGCCTTGAATTCAGGTGCGTCGACGGCGCCGATATGAACGAGCGTCGACAGCCTGCCGTTGCGGATTTCGAAGAGGCCGATTTCGTCCATCCTCTTCTCGGCCTTGTAGAGCCCCGGTTCGGATTGGGTGAGCGGCAGGGTTTCAGTCTTGCCTGAGGGATAACGCACGGTGGCGTTGCCCGGATTGTCGCCGATCGTCTGGCGGGTGACTTCAAGTGTCCGGCCGGAGGCGCGCGCCGTCAGCGCTTCTTCCTCGAGCGCCGGCTCCTTCATCAGCCAATGGGCGATACGGCGATAGAGCGAAACGTTCGGCCCGCCGCCTTCGAAGCCGCGTGCCCAAAGCCAGCCCTGATCGGAAAGCAGCATGGCGACGCGACCCTGTCCGGCGCGGTTCAGCACCAGCAGCGGGTGGTTGTCGGCACCCAGCATGATCGTCTCCCCCTGCGGCCGGTCGACATCGACGCTACGGAACCAGCGACCCCAATGCGGCGGATCCTCGCCCGAGCCGTCCAGGCCGCGGGTGACGGGATGCTTGCGGCCTTCCTCGGAGAGGCGGGGATAGAAGGCCTTCTCGATCATCTCTCCGGTGGGCGTCGCGGGCAGGACCGAGGAAAGGGGCGTCAGTGCAATGGAATCCGGGCCGGCATGCTCGGGACCGGCTGCGATCAGCAGCGCGCCGCCGTTTTCGACATATTGCGCGATGTAATCGTAATAGAGCAGCGGCAGCACGCCGCGGTGCTGGTAGCGATCGAAGATGATCAGGTCGAAATCCTTGATCTTGTCGACGAAGAGTTCGCGCGTCGGAAAGGCGATCAGCGATAGCTCGTTGATCGGCGTGCCGTCCTGCTTTTCCGGCGGGCGCAGAATGGTGAAGTGGACGAGGTCGACGGAGGCATCGGATTTCAGCAGGTTACGCCAGGCGCGCTCGCCGGCATGCGGCTCGCCGGAAACGAGAAGGACGCGAAGATTCTGGCGGATGCCGTCGATGACGTGAACGGCGCGGTTGTTGGCGGTGGTGACCTCGCCGGGGAGCGCTGCAACGGCGAATTCAAGCACGTTGCTGCCGCCGGCGGGCACCTTGAAGGAAAAGGGCGTATCCTGGCCGGGCGTCGCCTGCAGGGTGGCGATCTCGTCACCATTCAGCTTCACCGTGACATTGGCCGTGCCACCGGGGCTTGGGCCGTCGTCGAAGACGCGCAGAACGACCTGCTGCTCCTCGTTGACGATGCCGAAGCGCGGCCCCTTGATGACTTCGATGCGGCGATCGAATTCGTTGGCCTTGCCGGTCACGAGGCCATGGATAGGCGCATCGAAACCGAGCGCCTGATTGGCGGCCGGAACATCATGGACTTCACCGTCGGTCAGCATGATAGCGCCGCCAATGCGGGCAGGCGGAACATCGGCGATGTTTGCCGACAGCGCGTCGAACAGGCGCGTCGACGGTACGTCGGAATTGACGTCGCCTTCGACGTCGACGAAGCGGGGCTCTATCTGGGGGAAGCGGGCGAGCTGTCCCTTCAAGGCCGCAAGCGCATCGTCGGTCATCTTGACGCGATCGGGTGTCTGCTGGCTCTGGCTTCGATCAACGAGAACCGGGACGATCGTCGACAGTTGATCCCTATCCTCCTGCAGCAGCACAGGATTGGCAAGGGCGGCCAGCATGGCGAGAGCTGCCAGTGTTCTGATCCAGGCGCCGCGAATGCCGCGCCAGATCGCGAAGGCAGCGATGATGGCGCTGACGGCGGCCAGTGCGGCTAGAATCGGCCAAGGCAGGAAGGGCGAAAAGTCGAAGGTCATCTCATTGTCCTAACCGTTCGAGAAGGTCGGGAACATGGACCTGGTCGGTCTTGTAGTTGCCGGTCAGCATGTACATCATGATGTTGACGCCGGCACGGTAGGCATATTCGCGCTGCGCTTCATCGGACGGCACGGTCGGCAGCATCGGCACGCCGCTGTCGTCGATTGCCCAGGCGCCGGCGAAATCATTGCCGGTGATCAGGATCGGCGAAACGCCGTCGGCCGTCGCAGCAGATTTTTCGGTCGCTTCGCGGCCGCCCTGCCGAGCCTCGATCCAAAGCGGGCTGCCGGCGTAACGACCGGGAAAGCTCGACAAAAGATAGAAGGACTTCGTCAGCACGTGATCGGAGGGCACCGGTTCCAGCGGCGGAATGTCGAGATTGGCGAGGATTGCCTGCAGCCTCTGGCCGTTGGCGCTGACATTGCCGCCATTGTCCAATGCGCTGATCTGATCGCGGGTATCGAAAAGCACGGTGCCGCCGTTGCGCATATAGGCATCGATACGGCTGATCGCCGCCGTCGACGGCATCGGCGCCGTTGCCGAAACCGGCCAGTAGATGATCGGATAGAAGGCGAGCTCGTCTTTGGTGAGGTCGATGCCCACGGGCGGCGCCGGCTCCAGCGTCGTGCGGAAAGTCAGGAACTGGGTGAGGCCCTCGAGACCGCGCTCGGATATATCGTCCACGTCCTGTTCACCGGTGACGACATAGGCGAGGTGCGTGTTGTCGAGCCTTTGCAGGATGAGGTCGTCGCCGGGCTGGGAGTCGTTGGCATGAAGCGT
Source organism: Rhizobium sp. NZLR1b (assembly GCF_019685155.1). Classification (NCBI taxonomy): domain Bacteria; kingdom Pseudomonadati; phylum Pseudomonadota; class Alphaproteobacteria; order Hyphomicrobiales; family Rhizobiaceae; genus Rhizobium; species Rhizobium sp. NZLR1b. The sequence continues at coordinate 350,536 of NZ_JABDWC010000005.1, read as the reverse complement.
GCCGGGCTGGATGAGAAAGACGGCACTGAGCGCAATGGCGATCATCGCCGCTGTGCGGGTAGCCGGGCGTAGTCGCGAGAAGGCGCCATTCATGAACAGGACGACCAGGCTATCGGCCAGCAGCAGCAGAAAGGCTGCGAGAAAAAACGCGGGCTTTGCCGACCAGCTTTCGCCGCCGATCAGGCCTTCGCGCACGGCACTGGTTCCCGTTGTGTCGAGTGGCGTCAGTTCGGTGTTCTCGGGCAGGACGTTCAGCGAGGTGAAACCATCTTCCGAACCATAGAGCCCGGGCGGATTGTCGAAATTCGCCGTCGATTCGGCTCCGGCCTGTGGAATGAGCGGCCGCGCCGAACCCGTCTCGGAGACGAGCGTGCCCTTGGCCGTCAGCATACGGAATGGCGCCAGGGTTTCAGCGACACGCGCATTGCCGCGCGCCTCCGACGTCACGCCGCCCGAGCGCGATATCTGCAGGAGGTGGCGCAGCATGTCGACGAAAGTGCCCGAGATCGGCAGATCGGACCAAGTCGCTTCCGCAGTGACGTGAAACAGAACGATCTGTCCGGAGGCGAGCTGCTTCATCGTGACGAGGGGCGTGCCGTCAGCCAGGCTCGCCCAGGTGCGTTCGGCAAGATCGGGCGTCGGTTCGGCAAGGACCTGCCGCTTAACGACGACATCGGCGGGACGCGCGATGCCTGCGAAAGGCCCGAAATTCGGAAATTCGGCAAGTGACTGCGGCTCGCTCCAGGACAATGTGCCGCCCAGCGCCCGTTCTCCCTGGCGCAGGATGACGGGGATCAGCGGATCGTCCGCAGGGGCTGCGGCCATGCGCGGGCCAGCGAAACGCAGGAGCATACCGCCATTCGAAATCCAACGCGTCAGAGGTTCGTAGGTGTCCTCGGGCAGCCGGCCGATATCGGCCATGATGATGATGGAGGGGTTGCTGGCGAGAAGTTTCGGAATGGCGATCGAAAGATCGGAATCGGCCGGTTGGATCAGATCCGCGTAAGGCTGCAGCGCCCGCTGGATATAATAGAGCGGCGAGAGCAGCGGTTGAAATTCATCCCCACCTCCACCGGACAGCAAAACGACGCGGCGGCGCCTGAATGCGTCGTCGAGAAGGTGGACGGCGCCTGCTGTCGCGGCGTTATCGACGCTGACGCGGGCGAAATCGTTGCGCATCTCGAAGGGTGCAGTGATCGAACTCGTCGCGACACTCTGGCCTGGGGCGAAATCCACCCTGCCGTTGGCGATCGAGCGGCCCTGGGTATCGACGGCGTTCAGCGCCACGGATGCGGCATGCGAGCTGTTGAGCCGTGTGACCTTGACGGTCATGGCATCAGCCGCATTGTTTGCCGCGGTAATCGCGACCGTTCGTGCAGCATCGCCTTCGATCAGGCGGAGATCGGCGGGCTGGAGTTCGGCGAGCCTGCGCACCGTCGCGTCGTCGGCCCTGGCGGCGGCGCCGTCGGCCAGGAAGGCGAGGGTGCCGGGCTTGATGCCGTTCAGCGCTGCGCGCAACGCCTGGAAGGCGCGCTCGCGGTCCGGCACGAGCGGTCGCGGCTCGGCAGCGCCCAGCTTGTCGCGGGCGGCAGCGGCGCTACCTGGTACGGCGTCGTTGGTCGGATCGGCGGTGAAGGCGATCGATACGGGTGTGCCGGCGGATTCGGCGTCGTCTATCAGCGCGTCAGCCGTCTGGATGCGGCGCTCCCAGTCGGGCGCCGCCGCCCAGCTGTTGTCGACGAAGAGGACGAGCGGGCCACCGGATGCGAGCGAACTGGTGCGCGGATTGAAAACCGGATCGGCGATCGCAAGGATGATGGTGGCGGCGAGCAGCATGCGCAGCAGCGTCAGCCACCACGGGCTCTGCGCCGGAGTCTCCTCGCGCTTCAACACGGAGGCGAGGATCTTCAGCGGCGGGAAGACCTCGGTCTTCGGACGTGGGGGCGTCAACCGCAGCAGCCACCAGATGACGGGCAGGGCGACGAGTGCGCCGAGAATGGCGGGAAAGGCGAAAGCGAAGGGAAGGGCGGTCATAGCTGCCCTCCATGCGTTGCCTTGGCCGGCATGCCGGACAGATACATGTGCACCGCAACCAGCGCCTCCGACGCCAGATGATCGGTGCGGTGGGTCGCAAAAGTCCATCCGAGATGGCGCAGCGACTGGCCGAGGCTGTCCCTGCGGGCGAGGTAGGCGTTGCGATAGGCATCGCGGATGTGTTCGGCGCGGCCGGAGATAAGCTTGGCGCCGCTCTCCGGGTCGGTGAATTCGGTGCGGCCGCTATAAGGGAATATCTCCTCGGCGGGATCTGCTATCTCGACCACGTGGCCGCGCAGGCCGCGGCGGGCAAGTGGGCCGAGGCGTTCCATGATCGCCGGCGCATCATCGAGGAAATCGCCGATGAGGACGAGGTCACTCCAGCCGCGGATCATCGCCGTTTCCGGCAGGCCGCCGGTCAGCGGCGTATGCATGAGCGCAGCCGCAAGGCGCTCGGCGGCGTTGCGGGCGGAGGCGGGTTCCATGATGCCGGGGCAGCCGATGCGCTCGCCGGAGCGGGCAAGGATTTCAGCCAGCGCCAGCATGACGACCAGCGCGCGGCTTTCCTTGGAGACGCTGCCATAGCTCGACTTGTACATCATCGAGGGCGACATGTCGCACCAGAGCCAGATGGTGTGGGCCGCCTCCCATTCGCGCTCGCGCACATAGGTATGGTCGTCGCGGGCGGAGCGGCGCCAATCGATGCGCGACAGGCTTTCGCCCTCGGCATAGGGACGGAACTGCCAGAAATTCTCGCCGATGCCGCGTTTGCGACGGCCATGCCAGCCGGCGATCACCGTGTTGGCGATGCGCTTGGCTTCCACCAGGCAGTCCGGCACCAGGGCGGCCCGCTGCCTGGCGCGGGAAAGGGCATCGCTGCCGGGTGTCGGGTTGACGATCTGTCCGATAGATGCCACGCGTCCGGCTTCCTTATCCCTTTGCCTGCTTGACCAGTCCGGCGATGACGTCGCGCACCGACATGCCTTCGGCGCGGGCAGCGAAAGTCAACGCCATGCGGTGCTGGAGAATTGGTTCGGCGAGCGCAAAGATATCGTCGAGCGAGGGCGCGAGACGACCTTCGTAGAGCGCCCGGGCGCGGGCGCAGAGCATCATCGCCTGGCCGGCGCGAGGGCCCGGACCCCAGGCGACGTTCTTGTCGGTCGAGGCATTGCCCTGTCCGGGACGGGCAGAACGCACCAGCGCCAGGATGGCATCGACGACCGTGTCGCTTACCGGCATCTGACGCACCAGGGCCTGAATTTCGATCAGCCGCTGCGCGTTAATGACGGCTTCCGGCCGGGTTTCTCCTAAGCCCGTCGTCTCGAGCAGGATCTGGCGCTCGGCGGCGAGTTCGGGATAGTTGACGTCGACCTGCAGCAGGAAGCGGTCGAGCTGGGCTTCGGGCAGGGGATAGGTGCCTTCCTGCTCGAGCGGGTTCTGGGTGGCGAGCACATGGAAGGGGGCCGGCAGGTCATATCGCTGGCCGGCGATGGTGATGTGATATTCCTGCATCGATTGCAGAAGGGCCGACTGGGTCCGCGGCGAGGCGCGGTTGATCTCGTCGGCCATCAGCAGCTGAGCGAAAACAGGGCCCTTGACGAAGCGGAAAGAGCGGCGTCCACTGTCGTCCTGGTCCATCACCTCGGATCCGAGAATATCCGAGGGCATCAGGTCCGGGGTGAACTGAATGCGATTGGCGGCGAGGCCGAGCACTTCGCCGAGCGTCGTTACCAGTCTGGTCTTGGCAAGGCCGGGAACGCCGACGAGCAGAGCATGACCGCCGGACAGCACGGCGAGAATGGTGTTCTCGACGACGCTTTCTTGACCGAAGATCACCTTCGAGACTTCTCCGCGGATGGCGGCGATATCGGAGAGCGCCTTTTCGGCAGCGGCGACGATCGCCTTTTCATCGAGGCTGGCTTCGGTCTTCATCATACTCATGGGCATCTCCAACGGCTGAAATCATTCGGCAGCGAATCGGCGGACTTATACATGTGCCTCATACCCGATAGAGTTATGGAGATGTGACGGGCTGACAAGTTCGTTGCGAATGACTATCTCGTGACATCACTTCGTTAAGGACAAACCGGGACGGAAGAATGGCAGCCGAGGAAATCAGCGGACAGGCGGATGCGGCGGGACTTGCTGCGCTAATTTCGCGCGCGTCTGATGAAAGCGGCGGAAAAAAACGTGGGTTACCGCCAGTCGAGCGGTGGAATCCGCCTTTCTGCGGTGACATCGATATGGAGATCAGGGCCGATGGCACCTGGTTCTACATGGGCACGCCGATCGGCCGGCCAGCGCTGGTGCGGCTGTTTTCGACGGTTTTGAGGAAGGATGACGACCAGAAGACCTATCTCGTAACTCCTGTGGAAAAGGTCGGGATAAGGGTCGTCGATGCTCCGTTCATCGCCGTTGAGATGAGCGTGACGGAGGAGCAAGGCCGACAGGTGCTGACCTTCCGCACCAATGTCGGCGATGTCGTGGAGGCGGGAGGAGAGCATCGGCTGCGCTTTGCCATTGCGGGCGAGAATGCCGAACTAAAACCCTATCTGCATGTGCGCGGGCGGCTGGAGGCGCTGGTGTCGCGTGCGGTGATGTATGAACTGGTCGCGCTGGGCGAGATTTTCGACGCGGAGGGGCGGGCGATGTTTGCGATCCGCTCCGGCGGCGAGGTCTTCCCGGTCATGCCGGCCGACGAACTGGATGCTCTTTGCCGATGAATGATGCGATCACCCACCGTTATCCGCTGTTCTCAGCGGCCGAATTCCGCCGCCGCGCGCTCAACCAGAATGGCGGGCCGGTCGATCATGCCTGGCGTGATCACGGGGACCACATCCTCAATCCCGATATCGTGGCCGAGGTCGAGACCTTCAAGCTGCGCGACGCCGCCGTGCTCGTGCCCGTCGTCGACGACGGTGAGGAGGCGCAGGTGATCTTCACCAAGCGCACGGCGACGCTGCGCAAGCATTCCGGGCAGATCGCCTTTCCCGGCGGCTCGATCGATCCTGCCGATATCTCACCGGAAATGGCGGCGATCCGCGAGACGGAGGAGGAGATCGGTCTCCCCGGCTCCTTCGTCGAGACCGTCGGGCGGCTGCCGAATTATCTTGCCTCGACAGGCTTCCGCATCACGCCGGTGCTCGGCGTCGTCATGCCTGGCTTCGCGCTGACGTTGAACCCAACCGAGGTGGACGACGTGTTCGAGGTGCCGCTTTCCTTCCTGATGGACCCCGCCAATCATACCCGCGACCGGCATGTCATCGACGGCATCGACCGGCATTTCTACCGCGTGCCCTATGAAACCAGAATGATCTGGGGCATCACAGCCGGCATCGTCCGCACGCTTTACGAAAGGCTTTATGCATGACCGGTCTTGCCGACCAAGCATGGTTCCGCGACCCGGCTCTCGGCCGGATCCTGGCACTTCTCAACGGCGACGGTGGGGCCGACGGTGGGGCCGACGACGGCGAAGCGCGGATCGTCGGCGGCGCCGTGCGCAACAGCCTGATGGATCTGCCGGTCAGCGATATCGACATCGCCACGACACTCAGGCCGGAGGCGGTGATGGAGCGGGCGGCCGAGGCCGGCATCAAGGCGGTGCCGACGGGCCTGCAGCACGGAACGGTGACGCTCGTCATCGACGGCAAGCCCTTCGAGGTGACGACGCTTCGCACCGACGTCGAGACCGACGGGCGCCATGCCAAGGTTGCCTTCAGCACCGACTGGAAGGCAGATGCCGAACGGCGGGATCTGACGATCAACGCGCTTTATGCCGATGCTAGGGGCGAGGTGGTGGATCTGGTCGGCGGGCTTGCCGATATCGAGAGGCGCAACATCCGCTTCATCGGCGATGCGGCAAAGCGTATTGCCGAGGATCATCTGCGCATCCTGCGGTTCTTCCGCTTCTTTGCCTATTACGGCTCCGGACGGCCGGATGCCGAGGGGCTGAAGGCGTGTGCGGCGGCGCGGTCGAAACTGAAGACGCTTTCGGCAGAACGCGTCTGGTCGGAACTGCGGAAGCTGCTCGGTGCTGCCGATCCAGGCAGAGCGCTGCTCTGGATGCGGCAGGTGGCAGTGCTGACGGAAATCCTGCCGGAATCGGAACTATGGGGGATCGATGCCATCCCATCGCTGGTCGCCACCGAAAACGCGCTCGGCTGGACGCCCGATCCGCTGCTACGGCTTGCGGCGATCGTGCCGCCCGATGCGGCGCGGCTCGAGGCGCTGGCAGTCCGGCTTAAGCTCTCGAATGCGGAAGCTGCTACCCTCAAGGCCTGGGCAATGGCCGCGCCCGCCAATGACGGCATGTCGTCGGCCGCCTTCGAACGGCTGCTTTACCGCAACGGAGCCGACGGCATCATGACGCGGCTCAAGCTGGCGCTCGGCGTTGCGCGCGGCAAGGCTGAAGGGGATTTCGATGAAATGGCGCGGTCGGCGCGGCTCATCAAGCTCTTGGATCAGGCCGCGAACTGGAAGAAGCCGCAATTTCCGCTGAACGGCGGCGACGTGATGTCGGTCGGCATCGCGTCCGGCCCGCGCGTCGGCGAGTTGCTTGCCGGCCTGGAAAACCAGTGGGTGGAGGAAAACTTCGTTTCCGACCGGGCGGCGCTGCTCGCCCGGCTACTGGAACAGGTGCAATAATCAGGCTGCATTCACCTCATCACGAATGCGAACCTTGATATTGTCCACCATGTTCTCGCGGATCGTGGTTTCGCCGTGAGCGTTTTTCAGGTGCTCGACGGCGCGGCGGACCACCTCGGCGTCGCTGTCTGCCCGTGTATGCCAGGCGCAGCCCGGGACGAGAGTGCCGCATTCGAAAAGTCGCATGGTCTTCTCCTCTGTTCAAAACACAAAGACGATCGCGATCTCACGCGATTTATGAATGTGCGGGGGGAGGGAAGGTTCCGGCCGGCATAGATATGCCGGCCGGTAAAGGCAATGTCAGTCGGGCATCGCCCAGGCTTTGTAGGTATCCGAAAGCTGGCCGGGCAGGTTGCTGTTGGCGGCGGCTGCTTCGTTCTGCAGCTGTTCCGGCGACTTCCCGCCAGCCAATTGCAGCTTGACCTGCTCGATGAAGCAGGACAGCGGCAGATCTGAGCCGCTCTTGGTCCGCAATTTCTCGGCGATGCGCGTCAGAAACTCGGACGTGTCGATCGTGCGGGATGTTTCCTGGACATCCGTGGACGCAGGCGAGCCACTTTGTATCGTCATGACAATCCTCCTCCGATTGTTACGCACATACATATAAAGTTAGGACACGCTTAATTTTCGTGAAGGCCCATCACCTCGAATTTATCGATGAGTATCACAGTGTCATGGCCAACGGACGACGGGGGGCAACGATGAGAGAATGGATTCAACGTTGCCGCCGGTCTTCAGGCCGAAGATCGTGCCGCGATCATACAGCAGATTGAATTCGACGTAGCGGCCTCGGCGGATCAATTGTTCGTCGCGGTCAGCCTCCGTCCACAATTTATTGAAGTTGGTGCGGACGATCTTCGGATAGACCATGGCGAAGGCCCGGCCGATATCGCGCGTGAAGGCGAAATCGGCGTCCCAGCCGCCAGCGTCCTCGCTCGAATGCAGCCAGTCGTAGAAGATGCCGCCAATGCCGCGGGCCTCGCTGCGGTGTTTCAGGAAGAAATATTCGTCGCACCAGGCCTTATAGGCATCGTAATCGGCGACGGCATGATTGCGGCAGGCGATCTCCATGGCCTTGTGGAAGAGCTGGCTATCCTCGTCCTCCTGGGTGCGGCGGCGCGACAGCACCGGCGTCAGATCGGCGCCACCGCCGAACCAGCGGCTGGTGGTGACCACCATGCGGGTGTTCATATGCACGGCCGGGACGTTGGGATTGACGGGATGGGCAATCAGCGAAATGCCCGAGGCCCAGAAACGCGGATCGTCCTTGGCGCCAGGTATCTGCGCCCGGAAGTCCGGAGAGAACTCGCCGTGGACGGTGGAGGTGTGAACGCCGACCTTCTCGAAGACACGGCCCTCCATCATCGACATGCGGCCGCCGCCGCCGTTTTCGCGCCACCAATCCTTGGCGACGAAGCGGCCGGGCTCCTGATCGGAGAGCGGACCTTCCAACTCGTCTTCAAGGGTTTCGAAGGAGGCGCAGATCGTATCGCGCAGTCCTTCGAACCAGTTGCGGGCGGCCGCCTTCTTCTCTTCGATATCTTCAGGCAAGCCGATCGGCAGTTCCGGTCTTTCCATTCGCGCCTCCGGCGGTCGGCATCTCCATAGGAAGCGACTCGCTTATTCTCGATTACCCGCCCCGTTTAGCAGGTGGCGCCGCATCTCGCCAAGCCAAGCAAGGACCGCCAAGCGCTTCCAAGATTCGACTCGCAAATCCCGAATTTCGATACTACCTTTTCTGAAGAGGTAGGTTTGATGAAAAAAGTTCCAGGACCTCCGTCCTTCGACGGCCTGAAGCGCAGGATAGCGAGACATCGGGCGGAAACTTCTTCCCGCAGGAAAGACCACTTCGTGCGTGAGACATATTGCCTCGCCCTGATCGACGCACGCGCCAAGGCGCGGGAATGGTTCGACGAATATCCGAAAGCCGCCTACTGGACAGAGGTGGAGAGCTGGCGCCAGCTCGACGGCGACCAGATCGAATTCACCATGCGCCGCCTGCCTTCGGCAGACTGATCCTCACTCCGCGGCGGGCCGCACACGGCTTTCAATCAGCAGGCCACTCTCGTCCATGATCGGATGCGCCACAGAGACAATGTGGGCGTTGACCCGCTTCAGGTCGCGCAGCATGTCGAGATGCAGCGAGCTGGTCTGCAGGCTGTCGGCGCGGCCGTCGCGCAGGCGTTCGAGATGGCGCTCGGCCGACTGCTTCTCCATCCGGCGCACCTCAACCTTTATCTCCATCATCTGCCGCGCGAGATTGAAATCGCGGGTGACGAAGATCGTCTGGGCGACCCGCAGATTGTCGATCGTCAGGTCGAACAGCTTGCGCAGTTCCTGATGACCGTCATCGGAGAATTTCAGGCCAAGCGAGATCTTCTTCGCCACCTGCTCCCGCAAGCCCTTCTCGATGATGTCGCCCATATGTTCGAGATTGATCGCATAATCGATGACGACGATCGAACGGCGGGCGTTCTCGTCGGTGAGTCCGTCGCGGCCGAGCTTCGAGAGATAGATCTTCACTTCCTGCTGCAGCCGGTCGACGCGCTCTTCGAGAGCCGGGATTTCGGCAAGTTTGCTGGCATCATTCTGCTCGAAGGCTTCGGAGACCCTAACCAGCATGCGCTCGATGATGTCGCCGACGCCGAGCACTTCGCGGGTGGCGCTCGCAAGGGCAATGACGGGTGTCGAAAGCTCCTGCGCATCGAGATATTTCGGTGCGTTGTCAGGCTCCGGCTGATCCGGCACCAGCCGGGCCATCAGGGTGGCGAGCGGCCGGGAGAACGGCCAGGCGAGTGCTGCGAGCAGAAGGTTGAAGGCGAGATGCGCGTCGACCGGCAGCTTGGCCGGACCGAAGGGCAGCATCTGGATGAGTTCGGCGCCATAGCCCGCCAGCGGCAGGGCGATGAAGCAGCCAAGCGCGCGCACCGCGAGATTGCCGAGAGTGACGCGCCGCGCCGACACCGGGCCGGACAACGTCGCGATGACAGGTGGGATCGCGCCGCCGAGATTGGCGCCGAGCACGAGCACGATGACGAGTTCAGCCGAGACCAGGCCCGCCGAGGCGAGCGACAGGATAAGCACCACCACAGCCAGGCTCGACGAGGAGAGGAAGGCAAGGCCTGCTGAAAAGAGCAGCGCCACGGGCAGAGCGCCGTCCAGCAGGCCGATGAAGGCGGCGAGAGCCGGAGAGGCGCGCATCGGCTCCGTGGCGAGGCCGAGCAAATGCAGCGACAGCAGCATCAGACCGATGCCGATCAGCGCCGCGCCACCGCCCTGGCGGGCGCTGGAGCGGCCACGGTAAAGCACGATGCCGGTCAGGATCAGCAGCGGAGAGAGCCATTCGATGCCGGTTGCGACGATCCAGGCGGTGATCGCGGTGCCGACATTGGCGCCGAGCAGGACGATCTGCGCCATGCGCGGCTTGATCAGGTCACGTTCGACGAAGGATGCGGTCATCAGCGCCGTTGCCGTCGAACTCTGCAGCGCGATGGTCGCTACCAGCCCCGACAGGAAGGAGCGGAAGCCACCGCGCGTGCCGCTCGCCAGCCCTGTTCTCAGTCGTGCGCCGAAGGCCCTGGACACGCCGTCCTTCACCTGCGCGAGGCCGAACAGCAGCAAGGCCACGGCACCGAACAGGTTGATCATGATGATTGTGGAATCCATTTCTTGTTTTTATTCTTCTTTCACAGCCTGGTGAAGTGGTGCTTTCCTCATATGGCGTCCAACCCATTGGAATCATGGAGGCTACGCAGTATTTTTGATTGCTCGGCTAATAAATATACGCCGGTTTGACGGATAGACAACGCTATTTTGCGACATATTCATCAGCGGATCCGCAATTCTGCGGGCCTTTGCTCTGCGCGCGCCAGCAGCGGTCAGGCCCAGACCGTCTGGCGCATCGCTTCGCCGACGATCATTGCAGCCGAGACGGCGACGTTGATCGAGCGCTGGCCTTCGACCATCGGGATCAGGATGCGGGCATCGGCCCTCTCATGGACCTGATCCGGCACGCCGGCGCTTTCGCGGCCGAAAAGCAGGATATCGTCGGGGCAAAAGGCAAGATCGGTGTAGCGGTCCGCAGCCTTGGTCGAGGCAAGGATTAGGCGGCGGCCGGTGGTCAGACGCCACGCCTCGAAGCGGTCCCAGCTGATATGTCGGGTGAGGCTAGCTGTGGCGATGTAATCCATGCCTGATCGTTTCAGGTTGCGGTCGGAGACGTCGAAGCCGGCGGGCTCGATCAGATCGACCGCGAAGCCCAGGCAGGCTGCAAGGCGCAGGATCGTGCCGGTATTGCCGGGAATATCCGGCTGATAGAGTGCCAGTCTCAGGTCCGTCATCATGCCCGCTTTTTGGTTTCCGTTTCCACGCGAGAGGCCTAATGCAACCTTGCTTTCGGCGCAACAGGGCGCAGTTTGGCCCGGAAACGTTCAATTTGCGCCATTATTGGGCTGGAAATTTCGCGATTTTCGCGTTATCCATGCATGTCTTCAGTCGCCAGCAGGGAGGGCCGTCATGAATATTTTGCTCGATATGCGCTTTCCCGCCGTGATGCCGTCCAAGGCGACGCGGCGCCGCTAGGGCGCATTTCTTCTTGAATCCCTCTTTTTGATCCATTGTGCGGCTGTTTCAGCCTCGCCCCTTGAACGTTCGGTTCCCATATGTGCTTGCATGCGCTGGGATGGCGCGAAGCCGGGAGCCGGAACGCTGACGTTTCGGAGCAATTTCATGTTTGGCTGGTTCGAACAGCGACTCAATCCCTTTCCAAGCGAGGAGCCCGTTGCTCCGCCGAAGGGTCTCTTTGCCTTTTGCTGGCACTACAGCAAACCGGCGGCGCCATGGCTCGGACTGATGGCCCTGTTGACCGCGCTGATCGCCGTCGGCGAAGTGGCGCTCTTCCAGTTCCTCGGCGACATCGTCGACTGGCTGACCAATGCCGATCGCGCCAACTTCCTGGACAGGGAGGGCCACAAGCTTTTCTGGATGGCGGCGCTGGTGCTGATCGGTCTGCCGCTGACGGCGGGGCTCGATTCTCTGATCATGCATCAGATGATGCTCGGTAACTATCCGATGATTGCACGCTGGCAGATGCACCGCTTCCTGCTGCGCCACAGCATGACGTTCTTCGCCAATGAGTTTGCCGGGCGCGTGGCGACCAAGGTCATGCAGACCTCGCTTGCCGTGCGCGAAACGGTGATGAAGATCCTCGACGTCTTCGTCTACGTTGTGACCTACTTCCTGACGATGATCATCGTCATTGCGGCGGCAGACTGGCGGCTGATGATCCCGATCCTCGTCTGGCTCGCCGTCTACATCGGCATCGTCGCCTATTTCGTGCCGCGGCTTCGCAAGATCGCTGCGACGCAGGCGGATGCGCGCTCGATGATGACGGGGCGCGTGGTCGACAGCTATACGAATATCGCCACCGTCAAGCTGTTTTCGCATGCCGGCCGCGAGGAGGTCTATGCCAAGGAGGGCATGGACGAGTTCCTGCAGACCGTGCACAAGCAGATGCGCAAGGTGACACTCTTCCACATCAGCGTCTATCTGAACAACTGTGTCGCGCTCTTCGTCATCTCCGGTCTGTCGATCTGGTTCTGGCTGAACGGCGCGATCTCGGTCGGAGCCATCGCCATCGCCATCGGACTTGCGATGCGCGTCAACGGTATGTCGCAATGGATCATGTGGGAAGTCTCGGCGCTGTTCGAGAATATCGGCACGGTCTATGACGGCATGGAGATGATGAGCAAACAGCACGACATCGTCGACAAGCCGGGCGCTCCCAGTTTGACGGCGAAGAAGGGCGCGATCCACTACGACCGCATCCGCTTCCACTACGGCAAGAGCAAGGGTGTCATCGACAACCTGTCACTCGACATCAAGGCGGGCGAGAAGGTCGGTCTCGTCGGCCGCTCCGGCGCCGGCAAGACGACGCTGATGAACCTGTTGCTGCGCTTCTACGACCTGGAGAGTGGGCGCATCACTATCGACGGGCAGGACATCGCCGGCGTCTCGCAAGAAAGCCTGCGCTCGCTGATCGGCGTGGTGACGCAGGATACCTCGCTGCTGCATCGCTCGATCCGCGACAACATCGCCTACGGCCGTCCCGATGCCTCGGACGTCGAGATCATCGAGGCCGCCAAGCGCGCCAATGCCTGGGAGTTCATCGAAGGGCTCGTCGACATGCAAGGCCGCGAGGGGCTTGACGCTCAGGTCGGCGAACGCGGCGTCAAGCTCTCCGGCGGCCAGCGGCAGCGCGTCGCGATCGCCCGCGTTTTCCTTAAGGACGCGCCGATCCTGGTGCTCGACGAGGCGACCTCGGCGCTCGATTCCGAAGTCGAGGCGGCGATCCAGGAAAACCTGTTTGCCCTGATGGAGGGCAAGACGGTAATCGCGATCGCTCACCGGCTGTCGACGTTGACGGAGATGGACCGGCTGATCGTGCTCGACAAGGGCCGAATCGTCGAGGCCGGTTCGCATGCCGAACTCGTCGAAGGACGCGGCATCTATGCCGACCTCTGGAACCGCCAGTCCGGCGGGTTCCTCTCCGATCACGCCGAAGAGGCGGAAGAGGCGGCGGAATGATAAAGGGCCCTCCCGGCGGAAGCGGGTAAGGCCTTTTGAATTCCTATCCTGGCTACTTTGTGGTTGCCAACGGTATTGGGGACTGCCGACGGCCGCCCCGTCCATTCACAGGCTGTCGGCCCAGTCGATGACGCGGTCATGTTCGACGAGGATGATGGTGTTGGCGGCGGCGAGGGTGCGCAGCGCGACGATGCGGCGGCGCTCCTCCTGGTCGAGCCAGGCGGTAACGGCCTCGGTGACGATTTCGTCGCGCGGCAATGCCAGGTCGAGAGCCAGGGCATCGAGCCTTTCCGCGAGCGGAAGCGGAATATGCACATCGAGCATTTTCGTTTCCATGGATACTCTCCGGTGAAGTGCGATCGTATCGTCAGATTGTGACGGGTTCGGGGGTAATCAATGGCGATGCCGCCGATGTTATCGTTCATTACCAAAATATAAGGTTGCGTCCGCTTTTCATTCCCTTTGCCGCTCGGCTCAATCCGCCTATATCGCTTCCATGTTCCTGCGCCCCATCCTTCGCCTGTTCGAAACCTGGATCGATCCGTTCGGTCCGCGCGCCAATCTTCAGCCGCCGGGCTCGACGCTCGGTTTCATCCGGTTCTATATCGGCCAGGCGAAGATGCCGTTCGTCGCCATGCTCATTCTCGGCGGCACATCGGCGGCCATCGAGGCCGCACTTTTCTGGTTCGTCGGCCGGCTCGTCGATATCCTTGGCAGTATCAGGCCCGGCGCCGGCTGGAGCGGTCTTCTCGCAGCCCATGGCGGCGAGCTGTTCGGCATGCTCGCGCTCATCGGGCTCGTGCGTTTCGTCGTCGCCTTCCTGATCGCGCTCGTCGATCAGCAGGTGATCACGCCGGGTTTCTACAATCTAGCACGTTGGCAATCCTATCTCCATGTCTCCAGGCAGTCTTTATCGTTCTTCCAGAGCGATTTCTCCGGACGCATCGTTACCAAGGTCTGGTCGGCCGGGCAGGCAACCGGGGATCTCGTCACTTCGCTGATGGAAAGCGTCTGGTTCGTCGGAATTTATGCCGTGACGACGCTGGTGCTCGTCGCCCGGCTGGACTTTTCCCTTGCCGCCGTCGTGCTGTTCTGGCTTGGCGCCTTCGGCCTGCTTGCCCGTCATTTCGTTCCGCGGATCCGCCTTCATTCCCGCGAAACAGCGGAGGCCGGATCGATGCTGAACGGCCGAATGGTCGATTCCTACAGCAACATGCAGACGCTGAAGCTGTTTGCGCGCGACGAGGAAAGCGACCGATACATGCGGCAGGGCTTCGATATCTTTCAGGATACGGTTCTGCGTTTCACGCGGTTCATCACCGGCGTCAGGGCCTCGATGGCGCTGCTCTCCGGCCTGATGATTGTAACGATGGCGGGGCTGAGCGTCGATCTCTGGCTGCGCGGCCTGATCAGCTCCGGTGCCGTGGCATTTTCTTTGGCGCTGGTGCTCAGGCTGAATTTCCTGCTCGGGCGGCTGATGACGCAGTTTAACGGTATCATGCGCAATCTCGGCACCATTCAGAACGCCGCCGAGCTGATATCCCAACCTCTGGGGCTCGTCGATCGGCCGGATGCGAAGAGCCTGCTGATCCGGCAGCCCGGCATCCGCTTCGACAATGTTTCCTTCCGCTACGGCAAGGGTCACCTGCCGGTCGTCGAGAATTTCTCACTGACCATCCAACCGGGCGAAAAGGTCGGGATCGTCGGCCGTTCGGGGGCGGGAAAATCGACGCTGATGAACCTGCTGCTGCGCCTCTACGACATTCAGGATGGTCGCATTCTCATCGACGGCCAGGATATTGCGGCCGTGACGCAGGAATCTCTCAGGATGCAGATCGGCGTCGTCAGCCAGGACACCTCGCTGCTGCATCGTTCGGTGCGCGACAATATCCTGTTCGGACGGCCGGATGCCGGTGAGGAGCGGTTGGTCGAGGCGGCCAGGCGTGCCGAAGCCATCGACTTTATCGAGCGGCTGCAGGATCAGCAGGGCCGTAGAGGTTTCGATGCGCATGTCGGCGAACGCGGTGTCAAACTGTCAGGCGGACAGCGGCAGCGCATCGCCATTGCCCGCGTCATGCTCAAGGACGCTCCGATCCTCGTCCTCGACGAAGCGACGTCGGCCCTCGATTCGGAAGTGGAGGAAGCGATCCAATCCAATCTCCATCGGATCATGGAAGGCAAAACGGTGCTTGCGATCGCCCACCGGCTGTCGACGATTGCAGCACTCGACCGGCTGATCGTTGTTGATCTCGGCCGGATCATCGAGGAGGGCAGCCATGACCAACTGCTTCGCCGCGGCGGGCTCTATGCCGAGCTCTGGGCGCGCCAGTCCGGCGGCTTCCTCGCGGCGGACGAAGACGTGGGCTCAAGGGTCGACGACGAATTCCGCCATGAGGCCAAAATGATTTGAACCGAAACTGTCCCCGATGCGGCGGACCGATTTCAGCCGCAGGGGCGCCCTGCTGAAGACGTGATCAATCGGAATGCCGAAGGCGCCTGCGGCGATCGGCCATGTCGCCGGCTCCAGCGATACCGTGCCCAAGCCTTGGCTGCGCATGAGATACTGCACGTCGGGCGCCAGAATCGACGTGTTGAAATCACCGGCAAGAACGAGCGGTCCCGGCAGTGAGGGAATAATCTCCGTGAGATCTTCGATTTCCAGGCCATGGAATTCGTCGTAATAAGGTTTGGTCAGGTGCGCGGCGAGGAAATTGATCTTCTGGCCGTCGAAGTCGATCGTCGAGATCGTCAGCCGGTTGCGCCAGAGCAGCCCGAGGTTGCGGATGCGAGGTTCGATGAGCGGGCGCTTCGACAGCACCAGCGTATCGCATTCCTGCATGCCGACACCACAGCCGACGTAATAGGGATAGGTCTTCAATAACCGCGGTAGTTCCGACAGCAGCGGTTCGGCCTCCAGGATGCTGACGACGTCGGCACCCGAGGCGATGGCCATATCGGCGATTGCTGCGCCGTTGGCGAAATTATCATTCTCGATATTGAAAGACATCAGCTTGAAGAGGGCCGGGCGGCCTTCGGCGACGGCGGGCTCGACGAATTCGCGCGTCATCACCACACCATGGACGGCAAGGACCGCGGATACGGCGAGCGTCAGCAGCGCATACCAGTGCCGCTTGACGAGAAAGGCTGCGATCGACGCTGCCGCTGCTGCCACCGCCAGATGGATCTGGAAACTGTAAAAGAGAGAAAGCAGATAGAAGTTGCTAACGTATCGCAGTGAGACGATGGTGAGAACCAGGGTTGTGAGAACGCTGAATACGCAGAAAATCGTGTCTCTCATCCGCTCCGGTCCGGCTCGCTGGCGTGATTGCGACTGCGCCTATCACGGCGGCATTTTTGTTGCAATGCAACATAATCGCAAGCTCGTGTTTGCCTTAAAAAATTCATCGGAAATTCCCGCGACATTGTGCCCTCTTCCCCTTGCCAAGGCTGGACATAATTTGCGATCAAGCTTAGAACGCGCCGGATTGCCGGGGAATCTATGGCCGAATTGTGTCTGGATCGATTCGCCGGCAGAGGGGGCAGGGCGGAATTCCGCGATAATTGCGCAGAGGATGGTTAGGCCGTGAGCGAACACGTAACGACAAGCGAGGCTTCAACAGAGCCTACTCGCCGTGATTTCCTTTATCTCACCACTGGTATGGCAGGTGCTGTCGGCGCCGTCGCGGTTGCCTGGCCGTTCGTCGACCAAATGCGCCCGGATGCGTCGACGCTGGCGCTGGCCTCCATCGAAGTCGATGTTGCGAGCCTCGAGCCCGGCATGTCGCTGACGGTCAAGTGGCGCGGCAAGCCGATCTTCATCCGCAACCGCACGGCTGAAGAAGTGAAGGCCGCCGCCGATGTTGCGCTGGCGGACCTCAAGGATCCGATCGCCCGCAATGCCAATCTGCCGCCCGAAGCTCAGGCAACGGGTGTCGACCGTTCAGGTGGCAAGGACAAGGAAAACTGGATCGTCATGATCGGCACCTGCACCCATCTCGGCTGCGTGCCGCTCGGCCAGGCCGGCGAATACAATGGTTGGTTCTGTCCCTGCCATGGCTCGGTCTACGATACGGCCGGCCGCATCCGTAAGGGTCCTGCGCCGCAGAACCTGGCGATTCCGACCTTTTCATTTATATCCGATACCAAGATCAAGATCGGTTGAGGGGAGACTGATTAATGAGTGGCCATTCCAGCTACGAGCCATCAACCGGCCTTGAGAAATGGGTCGATGCGCGCCTGCCTTTGCCGCGCATGGTCTATGACAGCTTCATCGCCTATCCGGTTCCCAGGAACCTGAACTACGCCTATACATTCGGCGCCATGCTCGCCGTCATGCTGATCGTGCAGATCCTGACGGGCGTGGTGCTGGCCATGCACTATGCCGCCGACACGACGATCGCCTTCAACTCCGTTGAAAAGATCATGCGTGACGTCAATCATGGCTGGATGCTGCGCTATATGCATGCCAACGGCGCCTCCTTCTTCTTCGTCGCCGTCTATCTGCACATCGCCCGCGGCCTCTATTACGGTTCCTACAAGGCACCGCGCGAAATCCTCTGGATCCTCGGCGTGGTCATCTACCTGCTGATGATGGCGACCGGCTTCATGGGCTACGTTCTGCCGTGGGGGCAGATGTCCTTCTGGGGCGCGACCGTCATTACCGGCTTCTTCTCGGCCTTCCCGCTGGTCGGCGAATGGATCCAGCAGTTTCTGCTGGGCGGCTTCGCCGTCGATCAGCCGACGCTGAACCGCTTCTTCTCGCTGCATTACCTGCTGCCCTTCATGATCGCCGGCGTCGTCGTCCTGCATATCTGGGCGCTGCACGTCGTCGGCCAGACCAACCCGACGGGCGTCGAGGTCAAGACGAAGACGGACACCGTGCGCTTCACGCCCTATGCGACGATGAAGGATGCGCTCGGCGTCTCAATCTTCCTGCTGGTCTATGCCTATTTCGTCTTCTACCTGCCGAACTTCCTCGGCCATGCCGACAACTACATCCCGGCCGACCCGTTGAAGACACCGGCCCACATCGTTCCGGAATGGTACTTCCTGCCGTTCTACGCGATGCTGCGTTCGATCACCTTCAACGTCGGCCCGATCGACTCCAAGCTCGGCGGCGTGCTGGTGATGTTCGGTGCGATCATCGTGCTGTTCTTCCTGCCCTGGCTCGATACCTCGAAGGTCCGCTCGGCGGTCTACCGTCCCTGGTACAAGCTGTTCTACTGGCTGTTCGTGATCAACGCGATCATCCTCGGCTGGCTGGGTTCGCAACCGGCGGAAGGCCTGTTCACCACGATTTCGCAGATCTGCACGCTTCTCTACTTCGCTTTCTTCCTGGTCGCCATGCCAGTTCTCGGCCTGGTGGAAACGCCGCGCCGCATCCCGAACTCGATCACCGAAGCGGTGCTCGAAAAGCGCAACAAGACAGCTGCCGCCAGTGCGGCGGCCAATGCGTAAGCGCGCGGCGGAAGGGAACAAAAACATGAAAACGCTTGTTGCAAGCATTCTTTCGCTCGCAGTCGCTGCTGTTCTCGGCAGCGCCGCCGTCGCCCAGGAAGCGACGCCCGCCAACGGTGCTGCTCCTGCCCATCACGCGGAAAGTGCGACGCCGCACTATCCGCTGAAGGAGCCGAAGGAGGAGGAATGGACTTTCGCCGGTCCGTTCGGCCATTACGACAAGGCTCAGCTTCAGCGCGGCCTCAAGGTCTACACCGAAGTCTGTTCCGCCTGCCATTCGATGAACCTCGTGCCTTTCCGCATGCTCGACGAGCTCGGCTACAACGAGGGGCAGGTGAAAGCTTTCGCCGCGAACTACGAAGTCCAAGACGGCCCGAATGCGGCCGGCGAGATGTTTACCCGCAAGGCGGTCCCTTCCGACCACTTCCCGGCGCCTTTCGCCAATGCGGAGGCGGCTGCCGCTTCCAACAACGGTGCGGCTCCGCCTGATTTTTCGCTGATCGCCAAAGCCCGCGAAGTCGAGCGCGGCTTCCCGCAATTCGTCTTCGACGTCTTCACGCAGTATCAGGAAAACGGCCCGGACTATATCCACGCGCTGTTGACCGGCTATGAAGAGCCGCCGGCCGGTTTCCAAGTGCCGCAGGGGGGACATTATAACCCGTATTTCCATGCCGCTGCCGTCCTCGCCATGCCGAAGCCGCTCTCCGATGGCCAGGTGACCTATGACGACGGCGCACCGCAGACCGTCGACCAGTATTCCAAGGACGTCTCCTCCTTCCTGATGTGGGCCGCCGAGCCGCATCTTGAGGAGCGCAAGCGCACCGGCTTCATGGTCATGATCTTCCTGGCGATCTTCACGGTGCTGATCTACCTGACGAAGCGTTCGGTCTACGCCAACAAAGAGCATTGAGCGCTCCTTGCCGGAATCTTAGAGGCGGCTTGCGAGCCGCCTTTTTTGTTGGTTCCGCCCCTGGCAATTGATAGGGTGCGGCGAATTTCGCTCGCAGATATGGACTTTCGATGGACAAGAATATGACTTCGGAGCTGGCCGCCAGCATCCGCTCCATCCACGACTACCCCAAGCCCGGCATCATCTTTCGGGACATCACCACGCTGCTCGGCAACCCCCGCGCTTTCCGCCGGGCGGTCGACGAACTCGTGCAGCCCTATGCAGGCACGAAAATCGACAAGATTGCCGGCATGGAGGCGCGCGGCTTCATTCTCGGCGGTGCGGTGGCGCATCAGCTTTCCTCCGGCTTCGTGCCGATCCGCAAAAAGGGCAAGCTGCCGCACGAGACCGTGCGCATTGCCTACAGCCTGGAATATGGCGTCGACGAGATGGAGATGCACCGCGATGCGGTGCAGCCCGGCGAGAAGGTGATCCTGGTCGACGACCTGATTGCAACCGGCGGCACGGCGGTGGGTGCCACGAAGCTGCTGCGCCAGATCGGCGCGGAAGTGGTCGGCGCCTGCTTCGTTATCGACCTGCCGGACCTTGGGGGTCGCAAGAAGCTGGAAGAGCTCGGCGTCGTCGTTCACACCCTGGTCGAATTCTCCGGCCACTGACCCGGCATTCCGCACGCGGCGTCAGTCGAATTCCAAGACGCCGCTTTCGAAGCGCATGACGGGATCGCCGTTCTGATTGGCGCCCTCGCAGAGGATGGTGTTGAGGTGCCAGCCCGGCCGCGACGCGAGCGGCCGGCTGGAAAGGAGGGTGACGGAATAGGTCACGACGTCGCCTGGGAAGATCGGCCGCAGCCATTGCAGTTTCTGGAAGCCGGGTGAAGGGCCGAGGTTCGGAGCCGTCATGCCTCTTTGTGCGAGGGCGACGCTCTGGCTTTTCCAGAAGGCGAGGAAGGTCCGCATCCAGGCGGCGGTGGTGTGCCATCCCGAAGCGCAAAGGCCGCCGAAGAGGGTATCCTTGGCTGCTTCCTTGTCGACGTGAAAACGCTGCGGATCGAAGCGCGTCGCGAAGCGGATGATGTTTTCCTCGGTGAAGGTGTAGCTGCCGATCTCGGCCTTCTCGCCGACGGCGCAAAGCTCGGACATTCTCATGCTGATGTCTCCGGGCTGATGCTGATGTCAGTGAGGCCGGGGTGCATTCGGATCATGACCGAATTCTCCGAGAGACAAACGAGTTCGCCGCGCTGGTTTTCCATCTCGTGACGGAACTTGACGATGCCCATTCCGGAGCGCGAGCGCATCGGCCGGGCTTCGAGCACGGTCGAGTGGCCTTGCAGCGTGTCGCCTGCCAGCACCGGCTTGCGCCATTCCATCAGGTCTATGCCCGGCGCACCCTCGCAGAGCGCGTTCAGGATATAGCTGTCGGCCATCATGCGCATGAGCATCGAAGAGGTATGCCAGCCGGAGGCCGCGAGCCCGCCTAGAATGCTGGCGCGGCCGGCAGCCTCGTCGAGATGCATGGGCTGCTGATCGAATTCCCGCGCAAACTCGATGATTTCCTCGGCCAACACCAGCTTTGGACCGAGGGCGAAGCGGCGGCCGGGCTGGAAATCCTCTAGGGAAAGCTTTTCTGCCGTCATTCGTACCTCCGCCATATGCAGCGCCTAGAACAGGATGTTTTAGGCAGGTCGGCCTAAAATCTGATTCCTGTTCTAAATTAAAGAGTTAGAGCATGATGTCATAAGAAAACCGCTTACACTTTTCGGCGTCTTGCTCTAGTGCTTACAATAGCATCCGCGCGGGCTCAATGATTCCGGGGAGATAAACCGGCATGACTGAACTAAGGTCGATACTCGACGAGGCAGCGCGCGAAGGGCTGATTTCGCCGGAGGCGGGCGGGCGGCTTTTGCCATTTCTGAGCGAGCGCGGCGTCGCCGTCGTCGGGCACGCCATCGGCGTTGCCGAGGGGCGGCCGGCCGTGGCGGCGCAGGGGCAGGCATGGTCGGACACAGAGACGCCGCGTTTCGTGCGCGGCTTCCACGACGTGCTGATCACCATCGGCGTTATCGTGGCGCTTTGCGGCCTCTGGGGGCTTGCCGCACTTTATGCCGTGCTGCCTGCCATCATCGTGCTTTCGGAAATCCTGGTGAACCGCCAGCGGCTTGCCCTGCCGGCCGTCAGCCTGACGATCGCGCTGTTCTGCTGGACATGCCTGCTGATGTCCCGTTTCTTCCCGCCGTGGACTCCGACCTCCCAATCTTTCGGAGCGGAGGCGACGCAGTTCGTCGCCGGCTTCCCGATCATCCTCGGCGCTTATTATGTCCGGTATCGCGTGCCGCTGTCGCTTGCGCTCTGCATCATGTCGGTGCTTGCTTTCGTCCTCACTCTGCTTTTGCGGCTGGTGCAATGGGCGAGCAGCAATCCTGCGTTTTTCCTCGATCATCCCGTCGCGTTGGCGCTGCTTGCCCTTATCTGCGCGCTCGGACTGTTTGCCATGGCGCTCTATTTCGATCTCGGCGACCGGCTGCGACGGACGACGCGTTCCGACATCGCTTTCTGGCTGCATCTCGGCGCCGCGCCGGCGCTGCTCTACAGCACGGTTTCCCTGCTGTCGTTCGGGGGAGACGTCCATATCTTCGACGTCGCGAACATGTCGGCGCGGACACCTGCAGTCGTTGCGACGGTGACGGCGCTGATGCTGATCGGTCTCATCATCGACCGGCGCGCCTTCGTGACATCAGGGCTTCTGTCGCTCGGCGTGGCGATCTTCAGCGTCTTCCGGCAGGGAAGCGCCACAGCCGACACCTATATCTTCTCGACGCTGATTGTCGTCGGCGCAATCGTATTAATCATCGGCACCGGTTGGATGCCACTTCGGCGGCTGGTGCTGCGTGCACTGCCGCCGGCAATCGCAAACCGACTGCCGCCGGGTTAAGGCTAAGGCGGCAGCGTTTTCACTTAGGTGTTGAAGCGGAAGTGGATGACGTCGCCGTCCTGGACGACGTATTCCTTGCCTTCGTCACGCGCCTTGCCGGCATCCTTGGCGCCGACTTCGCCGTTGAATTTGATGTAGTCGTCATAGGCGATGGTGTTGGCGCGGATGAAGCCGCGCTCGAAATCCGAATGGATGACGCCGGCGGCCTGCGGCGCCTTGGTGCCGCGCTCGATCGTCCAGGCACGCGTTTCCTTCGGGCCGACGGTGAAATAGGTGATGAGGTGGAGCAGCTTGTAACCGGCGCGGATCAGCCGGTCGAGGCCGGCCTCGTCAAGGTCGAGGGCGGAGAGGAATTCCTTGGCCTCATCCTCGGGAAGCTGAGCGACCTCAGCCTCGATCGCCGCCGAGATGACGACGGTTTCGGCACCCTGTTCGCGAGCCATGACGGCGACGGCCTCGGTGAATTCGTTGCCGGTCGA
This sequence comes from Rhizobium sp. NZLR1b, assembly GCF_019685155.1. NCBI lineage: Bacteria > Pseudomonadati > Pseudomonadota > Alphaproteobacteria > Hyphomicrobiales > Rhizobiaceae > Rhizobium > Rhizobium sp. NZLR1b. The sequence goes on along the minus strand of NZ_JABDWC010000005.1, from coordinate 327,499 downwards.
AGCCTCGGCCTCGGCGACGTTGCAGACGTAGAGCACGGGATGCGAGGTCAAAAGGTTGAGGCTCTTGAGGATTGCGATTTCCTCGGCATCGAGCGTCGACAGCAGCGTGCGCACCGGCTGGCCTTCGTTGAGCAGCTTCAGCGACGCTTCCATGATCGGCAGCATCGCCATCGACTCCTTGTCCTTGCCGGTGGCGCGCTTGCGCGTCTGCTCTGTCCGGCGCTCCAGGCTTTCGAGGTCGGCGAGCATCAACTCGGTCTCGATGGTCTCAGCATCGGCGACAGGATTGATGCGGCCTTCGACATGGGTGATGTCGCTGTCTTCGAAGCAGCGCAGCACATGGACGATGGCATCGACTTCGCGGATATTGGCGAGGAACTGGTTGCCGAGACCTTCACCCTTCGAGGCGCCGCGCACTAGGCCGGCGATGTCGACGAAGGAGATCCGGGTCGGGATCAGCTCCTTCGACTTGGCGATGTCGGCAAGCTTGCGCATGCGCGGATCGGGCACGGCGACTTCACCAGTGTTCGGCTCGATAGTGCAGAAGGGATAGTTCGCCGCCTGTGCCGCGGCCGTCTTGGTGAGCGCGTTGAAGAGGGTTGATTTGCCGACGTTCGGCAGACCGACGATGCCGCATTTGAAACCCATGGCGAATACCTGCTGTTCTTAAATTCGTTGCTGGTGCCTATGGGATAAAGGAGCAATGTGGTCAAGTCTTAGAGAGCTTTTACCTTGCTCACTTGCCGATGGATCGGTGCTGACCTATTCTTGATGGCGACGGGGATTTCGACGCTCGGCGGATGTCGTCAGTATGCCGGTCACCCAATTGACCCTCTCGATGCCAGACTGGCGCTGCTGCATTCAAACTGGGAATTGCGGCGACGGCCTGTCGAAAACTCGTCATCGACAATGATTCAATGGTCTTGACATTTCCTGACCCATGTCAACGGGTGGATTTTTCCGATGAGTGACAATGACATAGCCCTTAAGCCGAAGACCAAGGTGAAGCTGAAGCTGGACAAGCCGAAGCTCTACAAAGTCATTCTCGTCAATGACGATTATACCCCGCGCGAATTGGTCATTATGATCCTGAAGTCAGTCTTCCGTATGAGCGAGGAGACTGGCTACCGGGTGATGATGACCGCGCACAAGCTCGGCTCCTGCGTGGTCGTGGTCTGCGCCAGGGATATTGCCGAGACCAAGGCCAAGGAGGGCATAGACCTTGCGAAGGAAATGGGCTTTCCGTTGATGTTCACGACGGAGCCGGAGGAATAAGTTCGGATTCAGGGCCGGCGGATCTGAAAGCCGGTCTTACCTCGCACGAAGCCGCAGTTTTCGTAGAAGCGATGCGTTGCCGGGTTGGTCGAGCCGGTGAGCAGCATCACCTTGTAACAGCCGGCCTTCCAGGCCTCAGTCACCGCATGGCCGATGACGCTGCCGGCATAACCGCACTGGCGGTGACCGGCATGGGTGACGACGTTTTCGATCAGCGCATAGGAGGCGCCGTTCCGCGTCAGATTCGGCACGACGATCAGGGTGGCGGTGGCAGCGGCGAGATCGCCGGCAAAGCCGATGAAAACAGTCATTCCGGGCTGAGCGAGGATGGCGGAGAAGCGTTCTTCGGCCATGGCTTTGTCGAGAACCGGATCGGCCGGGTTCAAATGCCGATAGAGGAGGGTCAGTCCCGGTAGATCGCTTGCAACGGCGGCGCGGATGGCGACATTCCGCTCCGGCACCAGTCTCATTCTCCCTTGTTGCCGAACATCTTCTTCAGAATATCGGCCATCGGACCAGTGGTCAGGAGCTTCGGCTGATTGTGATTGCGGGCCTGGTGGATATGCGACTGGCCGGCCGGCTTCTTTTCGGTCGTCTTGTTCGCCTTCCGCGGCTTTTCCTCCTCGGCCTTGCCGCCGAGCGCCAGCGCGATCTTGTTCATCAGCTGCGAATCCTCGTTTCGCACCAGCATGTCGGCATTGTCGGCAAGCGTGTCGAGAAGCGGCTCCAGCCAGGCCTTGTCGGCCTTGGCGAAATCGCCGAGCACGTGGTTCTGCACCATGTCCTTGACGCCGGGATGGCCGATGCCGAGGCGCAGCCGCCGGTATTCCCTGCCGCAATGGGCGTCGAGCGACTTGATGCCGTTGTGGCCGCCATGGCCGCCGCCGGTCTTCAGCCGCGCCTTACCGGGGGGAAGGTCGAGTTCGTCGTAGATCGCCACAAGGTCGGCGGGCTCGAGTTTGTAGAAGCGCATCGCCTCGCCGACGGCCTCACCGGAAAGATTCATAAAGGTCTGCGGCTTGATCAGCAGCACCTTCTCGCCGCCGACTTCGCCTTCGGCGATTTCGGCCCTGAACTTCTTCGACCAGTGCGAGAAGCTGTGGCGCCGCTGAATGGCGTCGACGGCCATGAAGCCGATATTGTGCCGGTTGCCGGCGTATTTGCTGCCGGGATTGCCGAGACCCGCGATGATCAGCATGGCCTGTCTTTCTTCGCTAGAACGTCCCGACGTTCACCACCGCGAAACGATGGCAAAGTCAAGCGGAAAGGGCATGAGCCAGTTGAGCAGAATCACTCCGACAGGTTCATGCCGTATTTCAGGAAGATCTGCTTCTGGTCGCCATCGGCGATCAGCTTGTCGAGGGCAGCCTGCATCCTGGCGAGCAGATCGTCCGGAAAGCTTTTCTCGCAGGCGATGCTCATCGGCTGGGCGGAGAGTACGGTCACCATTTCCACCGGCTGGTCGGCCTTCAGCTTTTCGAAATAGAGTTCGGAGATCGGCATCATGTCGATGCGTCCGCCGAGCAGCTTGCGTAGCGTCGCGTTGAAGTCGCTGGCGACATCGAGCTTGGTGAAACCCTTCTCCTTCAGGATCGTCTCGGTATAATCCTCGCGTTGGGTGCCGATCGTGTATTTCTTCGCCTCGTCCAGATTATTGGCGGTGACGCCCGAACCCTTGCGGGTGATCAGGATGTTGCGATCGATCAGCAGCGGCTCGACCCATTTGAACAACGGGTCGCGGGCGCCATTGTGGGCGGTGGCGAACACACAGGTCATCGGCGCCGTGCGGGCAAGGCCGAAGGCGCGCGCCCACGGCATGACCTCGATTGTGTAGTCAACGCCGATCGCGGCCATCAACTTTTCGACCTGCTCGACGGTCGCGCCCTTGATCTCCTTGCCTTCGCGATAGTTGAAGGGGGCATAATCCTCGGTGGTGAAAGTCACCGTTTGCGCATGGGCAGCGCCGGGCAGCGCCAGGCATGCGAGAAGCAGGAGCTTTTTCATCGTATCATCTCCTTCATGAGGCGCGTGCGACGGCCGATTCCGAGGCTATCAGTTGCTCGATCAGCATGGCTGCATGCTGTGGACGATGGAAGAGGTAGCCCTGGCCATAATCAAGCCCCATCTGGTGAAGCGTGCGGCATTCCTCTTCGGTCTCGATGCCCTCGGCGATGACGGTGCAGTTCATCTTGTGGGAGAGCGTGGTAATGCCTTCGATCAGCATGCGGCTCTTCTGGCGCACGTCGTCATCACCGTCGTTGATGGCGCGGGTGAAGGACTGATCGATCTTGATGATGTCGACAGGGAAGCGGTTGAGGTAGCTCAGCGACGAATAACCGGTGCCGAAATCGTCAAGCGCGATGCGGCAGCCGAAGCGGCGAAGCTCGGTGACGATCATACGGATCTGCGGGTTGTCGTGCATCAAAACGGCTTCGGTAATCTCGACGACGATTCGCTCGGGGCGGATGCCATGGCGACCGACGATGGCAGCGAGGCGGGCCGGCAGCGCCGGCTCGAACTGCAGCGGCGAGAAGTTGATGGCGAGATAGGTATCCTGCATGCCTGATATGCGGGAGATTTTCGCGAGATTGCAGATCGCCTTTTCCATGATGACGTTGCCGACGCGGACGATCTTTGCCGTCTCTTCGGCGACGCTGATGATCTCGGCCGGCGGCATCAAGCCCTTGTGCGGATGGTTGAGGCGCATCAGCGCTTCGAAACCGGCAATACCGCGACCGTTCAGATTGACGATCGGCTGCAGGAAGGCCTCGAACCAGTTGTCGACGAGGCCGGCTTCGATATTGGCCTCGATCTCGGCGCGGCTGCGGGCCCGGTCGAGCATCGCGTTGTCGAAGAGCTGCGCGCCATTCTTGCCGTCGCGTTTCTTGGCATACATCGCCAGGTCGGATTTCTGCAGCAGTTCGGCCGCGGTTGCGGCATGGTGCGGATAGATGGCGATGCCGACGGAAGCGCTCAGATGCATGTCGGGGGCGAACGGCGTTTCGAAGATCGAGGCGATCTGCTCGCACATCACCTTGGCGCGTTTTTCGGCGTCCTTCGCCGGCAGCAGGATGGCAAATTCGTCGCCGCCGAGACGGGCCGCCTCATCGGAGGGGGCAAGATAGGTCTTCAGACGCTCGACAAGCTCGATCAGCGCCATGTCGCCGGCGGCATGGCCCATATTGTCGTTGATCCATTTGAAGCGATCGAGATCGACGAAGAGGCAGGCGAGTTCCTGGCCTGCCGCGTCGGCGGCGGCGATCTTGTTGTCGAGGACGGCTTCGAAGCCCTGGCGATTGAGAAGCCCGGTCAAATGGTCGGTGATCGCCTGGCGGTGGTTGCGATCTTCGGAGGCCTTGAGTTCGGTCACATCGGTCATGACCGATAGCGAGAGGCGGTCGTGAACGCCGGCTTCCGCCTCCGATTCCATGATGAGGACGTCCATGATGCGGCCATCCAGGCAGACGAACTTGACGGTGACGGTCATGCCGCTATCCGCCTGGCGGCGCTTGAGGAACTTGTCGCGGGTGGTTGATGTGACCAGATCGGCGAAGTTGCGGCCGATGACGGCGGCGCGGTTATATCCTGTGGCAAGCAGCCAGTAATCGCTGACGGCGGTGATGCGGTCTTCCTCGTCGAGCGAGAAGAGCATGGCGGGCGTCAGATTATAGATGTCGGTGGCGCGGCGGTGGGCGAGCTTCAGCTCCTTCTCCTCGCTTTCAAGCTTGGTCTGCATCTCGTTGAAGCTGCGGGCAAGCCGTCCCATTTCATCGTTCGATTGCCAGTCGACATGATGGCGGGAGCCCAGCTGGCGGGTGGCCTCGATGGCTGCCGTCAGCCGCATCAGCGGCTGGATAACGAAGAAACGGTTGCCGATCAGCGCGGTGCCGAAAACGGTCAGCACCGCGAAGATGAAGATCGAGATGAAGACGACCTCTTCCTGCTTCAGGCCGGAGAACAGACCGAGCGCCGGATAATAGACGCTGATGCTGCCAAGGTTCTTCGGACCGTCGACGGTGTTGTAGATGATGGCACGCGACACCTGGACGAGCTTGCCGTCGAAGGAGCGCGGAATGGTGGACTGACTGATGTCGAGCTGGCCCGACTGGTCGCGCACCTCGACTTTGACGATGGCACCCTGCGAAACGACCGTCGCGCTGATCTGGGTGACGCTCTCCTCGTCGAGATCCCAGAGCGGCTTTGCCAGCGCCTGGGCATTGGCGACAAGAAGAACAGAAATATGATCGCGTATTTCCTTGTCGGCCCGTTCCGAGGAAAGAAAAAGGAAGAGAACAAAGAGGGGAGCGACAAAGACAAGCAGCGCTCCACAAACTATCGCAAAAAATCTGTTCTCAACGGAATTGTTCATTGGTTCCGTCTACTCCCCAGGCCGGCCAAATTTGCTGCTGCGTGTTCGGGCAGGCTTCTTCGCAGCTGACGGGGCATGCTTTCACGAATATATTAAATTTGCTGAAACGGAGGCCTATGCCGGGCAATGAAAAGCCCGCTTTCCAGGGGAAAGCGGGCCATATGCTTTACAAATTGGTCGAAGCGATCAGGCTTCGGCTCCGCCTTCTGCAGCGGTCTCGTCAATGCCGCCGGCCGGGGCAATGATGGTCGCGATCGTGAAGTCGCGGTCGATGACCGGGGTGACGCCCTTCGGCAGGGTGACTTCCGAAATATGGATGCTGTCGCCGATCTTCTTGCCGTTGAGGTCAACGTTGAAGAATTCGGGGATCGCATCGGCCGGGCAATGAACTTCGACTTCATGGCGAACGATGTTCAGAACGCCGCCGACCTTGATGCCCGGGGACTTCGCTTCATTGATGAAGTGAACGGGGATTTCGACGGTCACCTGGGTGTTGCCGGAGACGCGCAGAAAATCGACATGCATCGTGAAGTCACGGACCGGATCGAGCTGGTAGTCCTTCGGCAGAACCTTGTACGTCTTGCCGTCGACTTCGATCGTCGCCACGGTGGTCATGAAACCACCGGCATGAATGCGCTTCGTCACCTCATTGGTGTTGAGAGCGATGGCAATGGGGGCCTGCTTGTCACCATAGATGACAGCGGGAATTAAACCGTTGCGGCGAAGTTCACGGGCGGACCCCTTACCAACCCGTTCGCGCGCCTCGGCCTTGAGCTCGTAAGTTTCCTGGCTCATGGCTATTCCTTTCGAGGTTATATGGAGAGTTCGACGGCTGGCAGAAGCCTTGCTCCGACGAACCGGAGGCGGGTATGACCCAACCTCATCCGCATTGCCTCCAAGGGTGTCTACGCGGACCGGTGGCCTATATTATAAGTCGCTCGGAAACGCAAGTTGCGGATTGAGGGTGTTTTCCGCTGATATCCGCCCTTCGGCAAGCCGAAACCGCACTCGACATCGAGGCGATGGTATCGACGGTGCCGGAAGCGGCAAAATCGCCATTCCCGGCACAGTCGAGGTTGACATCGGCGCGCTTCACCTCTTTGGATGCCGCATTCAAAAAGCGGCTGAGGAGAAATCGGACTATGCGTCTCAAACTTGTCACGGCAACGAGCTTGCTGGCACTTTGCCTTGTCACTACGGCGCAGAGCGTCGAGATCAACCAGGACGGCGCCGACGCGCTCAAGGGCAACCTGACGAAGCTGCTTCCGAAGGAATTGGCGAAGAGCGGCCTGGTCACCGTCAATCCGGCCGGCACGCGCTACGAGATCATCTACGATCTGGCGAAGCTGCTGACCAAGGTCGATCCGGCGACGTTCACGATCAACGGCCTGGCGCCGTTCTCGACGTTTGCCACACCGCTCGATAGCGGCCTCTGGAACATCGAGGGTGACAACAAATTCAACGTCTCCGGCCATTTCAAGGGCAAGGACGAGAAGCCGACGGATTTCTCCTATTCCATCGCGTCGCTTGTTTACGCTGGTGTCTTCGACCCTGCGATCAGCTATCTGCGCTCCGGCACCTCTACGGCCAAGGACATCAAGCTCACCAGCAAATCCGACACCGACGAAGTCAGCGCCAGCATCGCCAGCATGGACCAGAAGCTGAGTTCGACGGACAGCGCAGGCGGCAACGGGCGTATCGATCTTACGGGCAGCGGCTCGATGTCGACTTTCGTCGAGCAGGTTTCCGGCGCGCAAATGCCGCCCGTTGAAATCCGGGCCGACTCGATCGATGTCGAGGCCAAGGTGAACGGTCTGCCGGTCAAGCAAATCCGCGAGATGGTCTTCTTCATTCTCGATCATGTCGAGGAGAAGGAGTTGAGCCCCGAAAACAGCGGCAAGATCAAGGGAATCCTCAAGGGGGCCTTCCCACTTCTCACCTCGTTCAGTGAGACGATCGGGGTCAACAATCTGACCGTCAACACGCAGATGGGCAATGGCGGCGTCAAGGCGTTCGGCTATAACGTCGCCATGGATGGGCCGAGCGACGCCATGCGTTTCGGCTTCGGCATGAATGCGCAAGACATCAGCCTCGACAGTCCGTTGATGCCGGCAAGCTATTCGGCCTTCATGCCGACCAGCTTCGATCTGCAGCTTGCGGTTCCTAACCTGGATTTCGCAAGTTTTGGCGATGCCTTCATGGCGATGGATTTCAACGACAAGGCGCCGGAGACGAGCGGCGAGGAGATGGGCAAGAAGCTCTTCCGCGACGGCCAGCTTACGGTCGAATTTCCGAAGATCAGCGCCAAGTCGGATGTCTACGATATCGACATGACCGGCAAGATCGAAGGACGCGTCGATAGCCAGAAGGACTATTCGATGGAGGCGACCATCCTTGCCCGCGATCTCGACAAGACGATCGCCGCGGTCCAGGAGCTTGCCAAGACCGATCCCGATCTCAATCAGGTCTCCTTCGGCATCATGATGGTGAAGGGCTTTGCCAAGACCGATGCGGATGGACGCTCGCGCTGGGATATCAGCATCAGCCGCGACGGCGCGATCGCCGTCAACGGGCAGGTGGTCAAGGAAGCGGATCAGCAGCCGTAATCCTACCGGACCGATATTGGGTCTTCGTTCGAAGAGCAGACGCGCCGCCTGGGATATCATCCCTTGCGGCGCATCAGCGTCGACGCCATGTCGAGAAAGGCGCGCAGCTTCGGCTGCGTCTGCGAGCGGGCAGGAAAATAGGCGAAGAGGCCTGGCGAGGTCGGTAGAAAAGCGTCGAGCACACGCTCGAGCCGCCCTGACGCCACCGCCTCGCTGACCGAGATATCCGGCAAATAGACAAGGCCGAGCCCGGCTTCGGCGAACTGGAGCAGCAGCAAGAAATCGTTGACCATCAGACCGCCGGGCGGATCGACCGAGAAGTCGCGCCCGGTGCGCTCGAATTCCCAGCGATAGATGGCGCCCGATGTCGGATAGCGGTAGCGGACCGCTTGATGGCGGGTAAGATCCTCGGGTGTTTCCGGCCTGCCGCATCGGGCGAAATAGTCGGGCGAGCCGACGACCGTCCAGGTGATATCGGATGTCAGCCGCATGGCGATCATGTCCTTTTCGATCGCCTCCCCGATGCGGATGCCGGCGTCGAAGCCGCGTTCGGTGATGTCGATCGCCGCATCGTCGACCGAGATCTCCACTGAAATATCAGGATAGGCTTTGCGGAATCGCGGCAATAGCGGCGTCACGATCAGCGGCACGGCCATGCGCGGCACCGTGAGGCGCAGATGGCCGAGCGGGCGGTCGCGGAAGCCGCCAAGCATGTCGAAGGCGTCGGCGATGTCGGCAGCAGCCGGACGGACGCGCTGAAAGAGTGCCGCACCTGCTTCAGTCAGCGCGACGCGCCGCGTTGTGCGGACAAAGAGCGGCAGGCCGAGCCTCGTCTCAAGCGCCCGAATCGTCTGGCTGACGGCGGTTGGTGTGACGCCGAGCGATGCGGCGGCAGCAGTGAAGCTCCTGGCGTCTGCGACCGCCAGGAATTCGGTCAGTCCGGTAAAGGGATCAGGCGCCATCGGTCGATTATGAAGTTGAGCTTCATAAGCCTTATCGAATTCGCGGATTTTTCGCAATAATCCTTTCTGGCATTGTCTTTCCAGCCGATCACGACAATCCAACGAATGGAGAGATGACATGCGATATACGACCCTTGGCCGGACCGGACTTGCCGTTTCCAGGCTAGCCTTTGGCGCGATGACCTTCACATCGGGCGATCGCAGCATCGGTTCGATCTACAAGACCGATGCCGATGTTGCCGATGCGCTGGTCGGGCAGGCTCTTGATGCCGGCGTCAACTTCTTCGATACGGCCGACGCCTACGCATCCGGTCAGTCGGAAACGATCCTCGGCCAGGTTCTGAAGGCGCGGCGCAACGAGGTGGTAATCGCCACCAAGGTCGGCTTCCGCACCGGTACGCTGCTCGGCCAGGCCGGGCTCTCCCGACGTCACATCCTCTGGTCGATCGAGCAGAGCCTGAAACGGCTCGGAACGGACTGGATCGACGTCTATATCGTCCATAAGGAAGACCCGTTCACGCCACTGGAGGAGACACTTTCGGCGCTCGATGCGGTGGTGCGTTCCGGCAAGGTGCGTTATATCGGCTTTTCCAATTGGTCGGCGTGGAAGGTGGCGGCGGCGCTCGAAATCCAGAAGGCCAACGGGCTCGCCCCCTTCACGCATGGACAAATGTACTACTCGCTGCTCGGCCGCGATGTCGAGCGCGACATGGTTCCAATGCTACAGCGTTACGGTCTTGGGCTGACCGTCTGGAGCCCGCTCGCCTCGGGGTTTCTCTCCGGCAAATACACTCGCGAAACGCTCGGCGATCCGGAAAACCGCTATTCCGGTTTCGACATTCTACCCTTCGACAAGGAACGGGGCTTTGCGCTGGTCGAGCGCATGCGGGCGATCGCGACGGCGCACGGGACGAGCGTCGCGCAGGTGGCGATCGCCTGGCTGCTGGCGACGAAGGCGGTCACCAGCGTGCTGCTCGGGGCTTCGAAGCCGCATCAACTGGCCGACAATCTCGGCGCGGCGGATCTGGTGCTGGATGAAGGGGAACTCGCAGCCCTTGACGCGGCGACCGAGCCGGCGCCGGTCTATCCGAACTGGTTCATCGATAATTTCGTCGATTCACAGCAGAAGGCTGCTTTCAGCCGCTGAGCGGCAGCATCGCAATTTGAGAAAAGCCGTCTGCATATCATTGCGGACGGCTTCCCCGTGCCGGCAGATAGCTGAATTTCAGTCGAAAAGGCTAGAGACAGACTCTTCCTGGGCCGTTCGGCTGATGGCTTCGCCGATCAGCGGCGCCGTCGTCACGATGCGGATATTGTGGGCCGAGAGCACGGCCGTGGTCGGCTGGATCGAATCCGTGATGACGAGTTCGCGAAGCTTTGAGGACGCGACGCGGGTGACCGCGCCGCCGGAAAGCACGCCGTGGGTGATATAGGCGGTGACGCTGGCTGCGCCCTTGGCCAACATCGCGTCGGCTGCGTTGCAGAGCGTGCCGCCGGAATCGACGATGTCGTCGATCAGCAGGCAGTCCTTGCCGGTGATGTCGCCGATGATGTTCATGACTTCTGAGTCACCCGGCCGATCGCGACGCTTGTCGACGATGGCCAGAAGACAGTCTAGCCGCTTGGCAAGCGCGCGGGCGCGAACCACGCCGCCGACATCAGGCGAGACGACCATGACGTTGCTGAGGTCATAATGGCTCTTGATGTCGCGCGTCAGCACGGGCATGGCGAAGAGATTGTCGGTGGGGATATCGAAGAAGCCCTGGATCTGCCCGGCATGAAGATCGAGCGTCATGACGCGGTCGGCGCCGGCTTCGGTAATGAGGTTTGCAACCAACTTGGCGGAGATCGGTGTGCGGCCTGAAGCACGACGGTCCTGACGCGCATAGCCGAAATAGGGAAGCACTGCGGTGATGCGACGGGCTGAGGAACGACGCATCGCGTCGATCATGATCAGCAGTTCCATCAGGTGGTCATTAGCGGGGAAGGCGGTGGGCTGTACGAGGAAAACGTCCTCGCCGCGCACATTTTCCTGGATTTCCACGAAGATTTCCTGATCGGCAAACCTTCGAACACTGGCTCTCCCCAAGGGAACGTTGAGATAGGTGCAGATCGCTTCGGCGAGTTGCCGGTTCGAATTGCCTGCGAAAACCTTCATTTTGGTCCGCCTGTTATGCGCTGATAGCCGCGCTTTTTAGCCAGCTTCCCCGTGAATGCAAGGGGAAAGGCGCCACAGGCATTCATATTTGCAAAAAGTTTGTGACTAACCGCCCTGCGCCTGCCGCCAGGAAGAGAATTCCGCGATGGTTTTCGAGCCGATCTGCTGCATCACCGAGGCAGGAACGCCCGCCCAGGGGTCGGCCGCCGCCGTCGGCACGCTTTCCTGCCCCTGAATGCGGTGCAGGCGGCCGCCGCCACTGTCGAGGACGTCCCAGACGTAGACCACGGTGACCTTGCCGTCGTCGCTGAAGGCGGAGAGATAGCCTTTGAGAATGTAGTCGCTGCTCGCATCGGTCGAGCTCTTGATGGAAAGGCCGTGCGCGCGGGCCTCGGCGCCAAGCTGGCGCGAAAGCGGCGTCACCGCCTGCACCGGTGCGCCGATGATCGGCAGGAAGCGCACCGTGTTGCCCCGGCCAGAGGAGGCGCGGGCGTTGAGAGCGGCGGTCTGTTGCGGCTGTTGCGTCTCGGCCGGTTGCTGCGTCGACTGTGCGGGAAGTTGTTGTCCGTTGGAAGCCGGCGGTGGCAGCGATTGCCCCTCGATCGGAGCGGAGGCGGCGGGCGAGGAGCTGCTTCGCGACAGGGCGTCTGCCTGCTCCTGCATTGTCGTCGGCGGTGCGCCGGTGCCCGCCCGATAGGCCTGCTGCGACTGATCATAGGCTGGATGGTAGGTGCGCGGCTGCGAATTTCCGGCGAAGACCCGTTGGCGGGAGCCCGCCAGATCCTCGGCCTCGCTCTGCGTCACCGGACTCGACGACGCGCGCGCGGAAGAATCGCCGATATCGACCTGCGGTGTCAGCGCATCGGTGGTATTGCAGGCGGTCAGCAGCGCCGTTACGACCAGGAGCGTGGGCACAATCGCAGCTCGCGTCATCCCTTGATCCGTCCTTCCCATCGCATCAGCCCCGTCCGAATTTATGCGGGCGGGGGCGGGCGTCTGTCAATTCCGGATTCTCAAGGGTCAAAGACCGATGAAATCGAGCGGATGGCGGGACAGCGCGCGCGGCGCATCCGCCGTCGTCAGATAGGTCTGGCCAAGCGTCATCGCGGTGCCCGTGTCGGAATCGGCGATGATCATGTGCACGAAGAGCGACATGTTCGGCTCGATCGGTTGCGGATTGCCGACATGGAACATCTGGTGCTCCATCCAGGAGGGCGAGAAGCGGGCGCCGAGCGAATAACCGCAGGCATTCAGCCGGTGGCGGGCGAGGCCGCGCTCGTCCATGATCCTGGCATGCATGTCGAAGACATCGCCGAAGGTGTAGCCGGGCTTCAGGACGGTCTCAATCGCCTCGATGGTTTCACGGCAGGCATTATAGAGCTCGCGGTGGCGTTGCATCGGCTCGCCGATGACGATCGTGCGCATCATGGCCGCATGGTAATGGGCGTAAGCGCCTGCCCATTCGAGCGTCAGCTGGTCGCTGGCGTCGAGCTTGCGGCGGCCAGCCTTGTAACGGCAAAGCAGGGCATCGGCGCCGGAGCCGATGATGAACTCGTTGGCGGGATAGTCACCGCCGCCGGAAAAGATCGCGCCCTGCATGGCGGCGAGGATATCAGCCTCGTCGGCGCCGGGTTTTGTCAGCCGGATCGCGGCATCGAGCGCATCGTCGGCGAGGATGGCGGCACGCTCGACATAGGCGACCTCAGTCGGGCTTTTGACGAGGCGCAGCCGACTGACGAGGTAGGAAGCGTCGACAATCTGGCCGAAGGTGGTCAGTTGCGCATCGAGCAGGCGGGCGACGCGGCCGGTCATGCCGTGCGTATCATATTCGACACCGATGCGGGCGCCGAGCAGGTCCATCTCGACCAGCAGGTTCTTCAGGTCGAGCGTCGGATCGGCGTTGATCCGGTCCACCCAGATATGGATGTCCTCGAGGATCGAGGTATGCCTGGCCTGGCGAAGATCGGCCGAGCGGGTGATCAGCGCCATGGTGCCGTCGCTCTTGACGATCATCGTCTGGAAGAAGCAGTAGCCGAAGGTGTCGTAGCCGGTCAGCCAGTACATGCTTTCCTGAGCGAAGAGCAGCAGGGCGTCGAGCTTCTCTTCCTTCATTTTCTCGGTGAGGCGCGCAAGCCGGCTTGCGAATTCGGCCTTTTCGAAGTGCAGTGCCATTCTGCTCACGTCTCCCTGATTGATATCGCGGAAATCTGGCGGCCGTAATCCGGCTCCTTGCGATGTGTCGTCCTGCGGTAGGAAAAGAAGCGCTCGCTGTCCGGATAGGTGCAAAGGCCGAGGTTTTCGGTCCGCACGCCGGCTTTCGTCAACCGGTCGACGGTCAGCGCCGGCAGATCGAACATGGCGTGGCTGGGCGTTGCCGAAGGCGCGAAGAAACGTTGGTAATCCGGGTTCTCGGCGATGAAGCGCTCGATGAATTCCGGGCCGACCTCATAGCTTGTCTGGCTGATCGAGGGGCCGAGGCAGGCGACAATATGCGTGCGGTCCGCCCCCAGCGCCTCCATGGCGGCGATGGTGTTTTCGAGCACGCCCGTCAGCGCGCCCTTCCAGCCGGCATGGGCAGCGCCGACGACGCGATTGTCCGGGTCGGCGAACAGGATCGGGCCGCAATCGGCGGCAAGCACGCCAAGCGCGATGCCAGGGGTGCGCGTCACCATCGCATCCGCATCGGGGCGGGCGCCGTCGTAATCGGCGTCGACCGTCACGACGTCTGGGGAATGGACCTGATGCACGGTCGCCAGCCGCTCGACCGGCAGGCTGAACCAGGCGGCGACGCGGCGGCGGTTTTCCAGGACCTTGTCGCGTTCGTCACTGGAGCCGAGGCCGACATTGAGGCCACGATAAAGCCCTTCGGAAACGCCGCCGGCCCGGGTGAAATAACCGTGGCGAATAGTGGCGCCCGCCGCTTCGTTCAGCAGCGCGCTTTCGATCGGTGCGGGAGAAGCCGCGTCCTGCATCTGTGATTCCGGGGTTTTTTAAGGGGTTTGTTATTATCCCAAGCGCATCGCACAGGCGGCGCGCTTCAAGTTCTTGTTCGCGCGGATGTTGAACCAGCCGCGGGCGCCCTGTCAATCCACCGGACGAAAGGGCATGAGGTCGACTGCGGGATGAGAGACCGCCATCACCTTGAAGAGTTCGCCCATCCGGCCTTCACCGGCTCCGGCGAGCCGTTCCACTGCCGTCTGGATGACTTGCTGGGTTTGCGGTTCGCGGTCGTGGCCGAGGGCAGCGGCACGTTCGAGGATGCCGAGGCCGCTCAGAAAATCACCCTGATGCAGGGCGCCGTTCAAATGGACGCCGACCGCAAGCGCCGTTTCGGCGAGCTGTTGAAAGTCGACATGGCTCGTCAGATCTGCTTCACCGGGATGGGCGAGCGGCGGGTCGAATTCATGCATACGCACGGCCTGCAGCGTATCGCCGAAGCCGGTTACGAGATGGCCATAGTCGATCGCGAGCGCTGTTCCGCCGAAGGCGCGCAGCCGCTCGCAGATTGCCATCATCACAGCCTGGCGGGCAGGCGAGATCTCGAAGAGCGTGCCGAGCGGCAGGTTCTGCACCAGTTCGGGGAGAAGTGCCGGATCGAGGCCGGCGACGCCGGCGGCGAAGGTCAGCGCGCCATCGGCATCAATGCCGATCATGCGCTCGCGGAAACCCGTCGGCATGCGGACGAACTGGCGGATCGGGATAGCGTCGAACAATTCGTTGGCGGCTATCAGCGTGAAGCCTGATGGCACTTCGTCGAAGCCGTCGTGCCAGGCGATTTTTCCGGCGTAGGCTTCGAGCGTCTGGCTCTGGACGTCGCGCAGGCGTTCGCTGGTTTCGACGAGATGCACGGTCATCGCGTCGAAAAGCGGCGGGGCGATGCGGGAGATGACGCGCAGCATATCGGCCATCATGGTGCCGCGACCGGGGCCGATCTCGACGAGGCGGACGCCCGTCGGGGCGCCGTGACGTTGCCAGGCATGCACGATGAAGACGCCGATCATTTCGCCGAAGATCTGGCTGACCTCGGGCGCGGTAACGAAATCACCCGAACGGCCGAAGGGCTCGCGGGTGCGATAATAGCCGTGTTCGGGATCGGCCAGGCAGAGCGAGAAATAATCGGTGACGCTGATCGGGCCGTTGGCCTGGATGATCGCCTTGATCTTTTCGCCTAGAGCGGTGGTCATGTCGCGCGTCCTGCCGTTTTCAGAGCTGCAGCGCAGCCTGGCGGCGTGCCCGCAGCATCGCCCAGAGGCCAAGCAGGATCATCGGGAACGAGAGCACCATGCCCATGGTCAGCCAGTTCGTGCCTAGGAGGTAACCGAGCTGGGCGTCAGGCTCGCGGAAAAATTCGACGAAGATGCGCGACAGCGCATAACCGCAGACGAAGACACCGGTGATGAAGCCGGGGCTTTTCAGCGCGCGCATGCCGTAAACGAGAGCGGCCAGCACCAGCAGGAGAACGATGCCTTCGAGGCCGGCTTCGTAAAGCTGGCTTGGGTGGCGGGCGAATGGACCGCCGCTCGGGAAGACCACAGCCCAGGGCACGTCGGTCAACCGGCCCCAGAGCTCGCCATTGATGAAATTGGCGATGCGGCCGAAGAAGAGGCCGAAGGGAACGACGGTGGCGACGATGTCGAACAGGCTCCAGATCGGGATAGCGTTGCGGCGGGCAAACAAGATCATGGCGATCGTCGTGCCGGTGAGGCCGCCATGGAAGGACATGCCGCCGTTCCAAATCTCGAGTGCACGGATAGGACTGCGCAGGACGGCGGGGAGATCATAGAAGAAAATATAGCCGAGACGACCGCCGAGGACGACGCCAAGTGCCGCCCAGACGATGAAATCGTCAAGCTGCGTCCTTGACATCGGCGAGACATTGCCCAGCCAGAGTCCATCATTGGCGGCGAGGCGGCGCGCATAGGCCCAGCCGAGCAGGATGCCGGCGACATAAGCAAGACCGTACCAATGAATCGCCAGCGGGCCGACCGAAAAGGCAATCGGATCGATGTCAGGGAAAGGCATGATGGCAAGGAGATTGGCTGCTGTCGGCAAGGTTTTCCCACCTGTTTGTTTGCGCGGAACATGCCGCTGCGATCCCGGACGGTCAAGTCCATTGTTCGTGATGGCCCTTCCGCAGCCGGTTCAGGCACGCTTATCCCATGCAAAGCGCTTGCATCGCGGCTGGCGAAGCCCTACCTCAATCTTTGAGGCCCCGAAGGGCTGAATTCACCTCATGCGAAGGGAGAAAACCGCCATGACGACCGGAACGAACCGCATCATGGACGAATTCGCCAAGCTGATGACCGATGCGGCTGGCGCCGCCCAGGGCGTCCGCAAGGAGATCGAGACCGCCTTCAACGCTCAGGCGGAGCGCTGGCTGAATAGCATGGATATCGTCAAGCGCGAGGAGTTCGAGGCGGTGCGCGAGATGGCGATCAAGGCGCGCGACGAGAACGAGGCGCTTACCGCCCGCATCGCGGCACTCGAGGCGAGGCTTGCCGGCGAGGGTCACTAAGGCGTCGCGATCTTTCAGATTCGCTTCCTGCGCTTTAGGTCTCTGTTTTTTCGCATGTCGTAACCGCAAAGCCGCTGAACACTTTTGCGCGACATGCTTCAAAGTCCCGACATGAAGCAGATGCGGCAGCCGCCTTCATTGCAGATGCCGCATGTGCCACAAAAAAATCAGGTGAATTTTCCGCCTGTGGACACTGCCAAAAAAGCCAATTCGCAGAGTCGCTTATTCTCCCTTCTGAATTGAGTTTCGAAGAGCTTTCCACAGTCGCCCGGTCCTATTTTCCCCCCAGGGGGCTGGCAGGGGGCAGGTGGCATTATACACTGATTTTAAATGATGATTCGAAGCGACTTGGTAAGCTCCGGGCAGGTTTTCTGCGTTACGTCTGGCAGCGGTTCAACGATCATCCGAGTGGTGGTTTCCGGTATTTGCGTGTGTCTTTCTTGTGTTCATACATCAAGTTAGGTCGCATTCGTTCCGGTCAAGAAGGTGCTGCATGAACCTGATGGAATTGGAAGTTGAGCGTCAGTCGAACCCGGTCGACATGATCGAGTACGTTGCCTCCCACAACGACTGGTCGTTCGAACGGTCCGGCGAGGACGAGATCGCGATGACGGTCGAGGGGCGCTGGACGGACTATCACGTCTCCTTCTCCTGGATGGAGGAATTCGAAGCGCTGCACCTTGGCTGCGCCTTCGATATCAAAGTTCCCGACATCAGGGTCAACGAGGTGGTCAAGCTGCTCTCGGCGATCAATGGGCAGGTGCTGATGGGGCATTTCGACCTCTGGCGCCAGGAAGATGTCGTCATTTTCCGCCAATCGCTGCTGCTTGCCGGTGGCGCGGAACCCACAAATCGCCAGGTCGAGGTGCTGCTTTCCAGCGCGCTCGACACCTGCGAAGCCTATTTCCAGGCATTCCAGTTCGTCGTATGGTCCGGCATGGAAGCGACGAAAGCGATGGAAGCCGTGCTGTTCGAAACAGTCGGCGAGGCATAAGATGCCCGCGAACCTTGTCTCCTCGACAAATCCCGTCGTCCTGATCGGCGCCGGAAATATGGGCGGGGCAATGCTCTCCGGCTGGCTGAAAAGCGGCGTTCCGGGCTCGGCCGTCATTGTCGTCGATCCCGGCCCGTCGGTGGCGATGCTGGCGACAATCAACGAGGCCGGCGCGACCCATGTGATCGCGCCTCCGGCGGATTTGAAGGCAAGCGTGCTGTTTCTCGCGGTCAAGCCGCAGGTAATGGAGACGGTGTTGCCGGCGGTTAAGAGCGCCGTCGGACCGGATACGGTCGTGGTCTCGGTCGCGGCCGGCAAGACGCTCGGTTTCCTCGAAAGGCATCTGGGCAAAGCCGCCATGGTGCGAGCTATGCCAAACACGCCGGCCATAGTCGGGCGCGGCGTTACCGGCGCCTTTGCCAATTCAGGGGTCAGCAATCAGCAGCGAGAGCGTGTTCATTCGCTTCTCAGCGTCTCGGGGCCTGTGGAATGGGTGCCTGCAGAGGCCGATATCGATGCCGTGACGGCGCTTTCGGGCAGCGGTCCTGCCTATGTGTTCTATCTCGTCGAATGTATGGCGGAAGCAGGCCGTAAACTCGGCTTGCAGGCGGACCTCGCCATGCGTCTTGCGCGGGAAACAGTCGCGGGGGCTGGTGAACTCTTGCACCAGTCCCCCGACGACGCTTCGCGGCTACGGCAAAATGTGACCTCTCCCGGCGGCACGACGGCGGCGGCACTCGCCGTGTTGATGTCCGAAAACGGCATGCAGCCTCTGTTCGACGCAGCACTGGCGGCGGCGCGCAAGCGGGCCGAAGAGCTGGCCGGCTGACGGAGACGATATGGCCGAAGAGATCACCTACGCCGATTTCGAGCGTGTCGACATCCGTATCGGTACGATCGTCGAGGCCAGTCCCTTTCCGGAAGCGCGAAAGCCGGCATTCAAGCTGGCGATCGATTTTGGTCCCGAGATCGGCACGAAAAAATCCTCAGCGCAGATCACCGTGCATTACACGCCGGAAAGCCTGATCGGCCGGCAGGTGTTCGGCGTCGTCAATTTCCCGCCACGCCAGATCGGGCCGTTCCGCTCGGAAGTGCTGACGCTGGGCTTCGAGGACGAGAGCGGCGCGATCGTGCTTGCTTCCGTCGAACGGCCGGTGCCGAACGGTAGCAAGATGATGTGACCGTGAGCTCACACCGTTTTATCGGCTTTTCGTCCGATGCGCTCGCCCGGATCTTCACCGGCTCAAATACCCTTTAGAAATGGATTGCTTCGCCGTTCGTCGCCGATGCGGCTGCCGGGGCCGTGGCCGCAGATGAAGCCGACGTCGTCGCCGAGTGGCAGCACCTTGTCGCGGATCGAATCGAGAAGCTGCTGATGATTGCCGCCCGGCAGGTCGGTGCGGCCGATCGAACCGTTGAAGAGCACGTCGCCGAGGTGGGCGAAATTCTGCACCCGGTTGAAATAGATGACATGGCCGGGGGCGTGGCCGGGCGTGTGGTAGACCTCGAATTCGTGGGCACCGAACGCAATCTTGTCGCCATCCTTCAGCCAGCGGTCGGGCAGGGTGTTGCGCAATCCCGATATGCCGTATTTTTCGGCCTGGGTCTCGATCCGCTGCAGCAGCGGCAAGTCGTCCTGATGCGGGCCGACAACGTCGATGCCGAGGGCCTCCTTCAACTCGGTGGCACCGCCGGCATGGTCGAGATGGCCATGCGTCAGCCAGATTTCCTTGATGACCAAACCGTTCTCCGCGATCGATTGCAGGATGAGCGGCACATCGCCGCCCGGATCGACGACGACGCCTTCCTTGGTGTCTGCATCGAAGAAGATCGTGCAGTTCTGTTGGAAGGGTGTCACCGGAATAATGCCGGCCTGGAGCATGCCCATAACTGCCTCGCTTGGTGTCTCGGATGCTCAGGGTATAGTCCGAAACCGTGCGAAGGACAGCCGGAATCTTCTGCCTTAGAGGCGCGTATCACGGCAAAAAGACGCGCTGAAACAAGAATTTATGGATCTCCACCCTGTCGCTGGATGTCATTAAAATCGAATTTTATCCCGAAAATTCAATTGCTTGCCTGAAGCCGCCTGAGCGTAGCGCTTTGCACTGCGGAGCGCATGGGAACATCGTGGAATGCCGCGCGTTGTCAGCCCATCGAAACTAAGGAGACGCTCACATGACCTTGAAGAGAAACATTCTGCTGGCGGGGGCCGTGCTCCTGGCGACCGCTGGCCTTGCGCAGGCGGAGATGACGGCGACGACCGTCAACGATCTCAACGTCCGCGCCGGCCCCGGCCCGCAATATCCGGCAGTTGGTCTTGCCACGCGCGGCTCGACCGCGGTGCTTGATGGCTGCATCGAAGGCAGCCGCTGGTGCCGTGTCGACGTCAACGGCATGCGCGGCTGGGTCTATGCCGATTATCTACAGGTCGACCAAGGCGGCAGCCAGGTCATCGTCGAGCAGCACCGCGCCGAGATCGGCGTTCCCGTCGTGACCTACGAGTCGACCGCCAGTGTCGTCCCAGTTGATCCGCAGCCGGCGCCGGGCGACGAGTTGCTCGGCCCGGTCGGGGCTGTCGAGACCATCACTCCGCCCGAAACGGTCCGCACCTATATCGACACCAATCCCGGCCAGACGGTGCAGCTCGGCGGCGATGTCGTCGTCGGCGCCGAAGTCCCTGGCGACGTCACCTTCCAGACGATCCCGGATTATGGGTACCGTTATACGAGGATCAACGATCGGCCGGTGCTGGTCGATCCCGGTACACGCCGGATCGTCTACGTTTATCAGTGATGTAATCGGCAAAATACAACGGGGCGGTCGGCTGGCCGCCTCGTTTCCAGCCCCTTCTGCTTCATCCCTTGCCTCCCGCATGGGTTGATTTTTTCTTAACGCTTTCCTCCTGAATATGATAAAATGCTAACATGCCGAAGGTTCGGCATATAAACGGCGATCGGGGAGATCGCCAGAGGAGGAAAGTCATGGAAGCCCTACTTCCGCTCGTCACACAGTTGATTGCCGGCGCCATCGGCGGCAATGCCGCGAGCGCCGCCTTAAAGCAGAACGCGATTAACGTCGTCGCCCGTACGATCGCAGGCGCGATCGGCGGTGTCGCCGGCGGCATGCTGCTCAGCATGGTCGGTGGGGAAGCGGCTATGACCGGCCTGATCGCCGACGGCATCGGCGGATTGATTGGCGGCGGCATTCTCTCGACGCTCGCCGGACTGGTCATGGCACGGGCGCATCGGTAAATGCCCGGCCGGCGTTCAGCTCAGCGCCGCGCCTTTTCAGCCGTGCGGCGCCGTAACGCTTTGAATTGCCGGGCGATCGCGTGAAGGATCTTATCCGGCAGCGACTGCCGCCGGATAGACGTCCTTCATGTAGTCGTTCATCAGCGTCTCGGAAATCACCGACGGCGTGAAGCGATGCGGGCCGATCTCGGAAACTGGGGTCACCTCAGCAGCCGAGCCGGTGAGGAAACACTCGCTGAAGCCGGGGAGCTCTTCCGGCAGGATCGCGCGTTCGATGACCTCGATGCTGCGGCGTTTGGCGAGTTCAATGACGGTCTGGCGGGTGATGCCGTTCAGGAAGCAATCCGGGGTCGGCGTGTGAATGACGCCATCCTTGATGAAGAAGATGTTGGGGCCTGTCGCTTCGGCGACCTGGCCGCGATAATCGAGCATCATTGCATCGGCATAGCCCTTGGCTTCGGCGGCGTGCTTGGAAATGGTGCAGATCATGTAGAGACCGGCAGCCTTGGAGGCGCAAGGCGCAGTCTTCGGATCGGGACGACGGTATTCGGCGATATCGAGGCGGATGCCCTTCAGCTTCTCGGTCGGATTGAAATAGCTGCCCCATTGCCAGATGGCGATGGCGACATTGATGCGATTGGCCTGCGCCGAAACGCCCATCATCTCACTGCCGCGCCAGGCGATCGGCCTGACATAGGCATCTTGGAAACCCTGGCGCTTCAAGAGCTCGACGGTCGCCGCGTCGAGTTCCTCGACGGAGTAGGGCACATTGAAGCCGAGGATCTCGGCGGATCTGTGCAGGCGCTGGTTATGTTCGGTGAGCTTGAACACCTGGCCGCCATAGGCGCGCTCGCCCTCGAAGACGGCGCTGGCATAATGCAGGCCGTGCGTCAACACGTGGATCTTGCCGTCCTTCCAGGCGACAAACTCGCCGTTGAACCATATTTCGCCGTCCAGCTGGTCGAAAGGAACTGAAGCCATCCCTAGTCTCCTCCGGCGCTTCAAGCGCCATGCCTGTTGATTGTTGTCCCCATTACGTTTTATCCACAGACGCAAGGGGAAATCGCGTATTGCGTCGGAGTGCAGGACGGGCCTTGGTTTCTGGGGAAATGCCGAGGAATAAAAGTCCGTGCGGGGCTCTCCCAGAGGTCGGAAAGCTAGCCGCGACGCAAATTTATGTCAATAAAGCTGACATATCTTGGCGAAAGTTTCCCGCGGGGTGCGAAGAGAGAAAGGAATGCCGAGTGTCACGACAGACCGGCCCCAAAGCAGGCAAGCCAGAGCCGCTGGCCACGCCGATGGAAGATACTGACATCATCGATTTCGAGATTATCGAACAGTTCTTCTTCGCCTATCGCGACTTCGTTTCCGATCCTGACGCCATCCTCGAAAAGAGCGGCTTCGGCCGGGCCCATCACCGCGTCGTGCATTTCGTCAACCGCAATCCCGGCATGACGGTTGCCGATCTTCTCGATACGCTGAGGATTACCAAGCAGAGCCTTGCAAGGGTGCTGAAACAGCTGATCGATTCAGGCTATATTCGCCAGGTGGCAGGCCCCGAGGACCGGCGGCAGCGCAAGCTCTATCCAACGAAATCGGGACGAGAGCTGGCGCTTGCACTTGCCGAGCCGCAATCGCGCCGCATTGAGCGGGCATTCGATGGGGCTTCTGCGGAGGTGCGGGAGGGCGTAAAAGCTTTCCTCAGGGGAATGCGGGACAGACAGAAGGCGGATTGAATGGCGGTCAAGACAGGTATTTCAGACGATGCGGCGCATCTGCTGGTGGTCGACGACGACTCGCGCATCCGTGCGCTGCTCAATCGTTATCTCGCCGAGAACGGCTTCCGCGTCACTGTCGCCGCCGACGGCGCCGAGGCTCAGCGCAAGCTCGCGGGTCTCGATTTCGACCTGATCATCATGGATGTGATGATGCCCGGCGAATCCGGCATCGACGTCACCCGCGGGCTTCGCGCCATCAAGAACGTGCCGATCATCATGCTGACGGCGCTGGCGGAATCGGGCAACCGGATCGAAGGCCTCGAGGCGGGCGCCGACGACTATCTTTCCAAGCCCTTCGACCCGCGCGAATTGGTGCTGCGCATCAACAACATTCTGCGCCGCAATGCCGGCGGCGAGGGACCGAAGATCGAACAGGTGATGTTCGGCCCCTATACCTTCTCACTCACCCGCAAGGAGCTGAAGAAAGCCAGCGAGGTGATCCGGCTCACCGACCGCGAGCAGGAGATCATGCTGCTCTTTGCACGGCGCGCCGGTGATACGATCCCCCGCCATGAACTGATCGGCAACGACACAGAGGTCGGCGAGCGCACGATCGACGTGCAGATCAACCGGCTGCGGCGTAAGATCGAGGATGATCCGGCCAATCCCGTCTGGTTGCAGACCGTGCGCGGCATCGGATACAGGCTGAGCATCGACTAGATCTGAGGATAGAGGCCAGGACCGGCGCTAATGGTGACGATCGACAGCTTGCGGCGGGAAGACCGCACTTCTGGGCCGGGCTGGCGCTCGATTGCCCGCTGGCTGCGCCGGCGGCTGCCGACCGGGCTTTACGCGCGCTCGCTGCTGATCATCATCATTCCGATGGTGCTGTTGCAATCCGTCGTCGCCGCCGTCTTCATGGAGCGCCACTGGCAGATGGTGACGGAGCGGCTGTCGCTGGCCGTCACCCGCGACATCGCCGCGATCATCGAGATCATCGAGACCTACCCGCAGAATTCGGACTATAACGAGATCATCCGCATCGCCCGCGACCAGCTCAGCCTGCAGATCTCGATCGAGCCGGACGGCGATCTGCCGCCGCCGCGCGTCAAGCCGTTCTTCTCGATACTCGACGGCATCCTCAGCGACGAGATCACCGACGAGATCCACCGGCCTTTCTGGATCGACACGGTCGGCAACTCGAACCTCGTCGAGATCCGCATCAAGCTCGACAACAAGATCCTCAGGGTGCTGACCAAGCGCAGCCAGACCTATGCCTCGAACACACATATCTTCATCGTCTGGATGGTCGGCACCTCGCTGGTGCTGATCGGCATCTCTATCCTCTTCCTGCGCGGGCAGATCCGGCCGATCCTGACCTTGGCGCGAGCGGCCGAAAGCTTCGGCAAGGGGCAGAAGCCCGATAATTTCTATCCGCGCGGTGCCGACGAGGTCAGGCGCGCCGGCCTTGCCTTCATCCTGATGCGCGAGCGAATTGAACGGCAGATCGAGCAGCGCACCGCGATGCTCTCCGGCGTCAGCCATGATCTGCGCACCATCCTCACCCGCTTCAAACTGCAACTGGCGCTCGCCGGCGACAATCCCGACCTGCATGGGCTGAACGACGACGTCAACGATATGCAGGCCATGCTGGAGGCCTACACGGCCTTCGCACGCGGCGAAGTCGAAGAGGATGTCGGCGAGCTGAAACTCAGCGAGATCTTCGTAAAGCTGGAATCCGATTTCGCTCTGCACGGCAAGACATTCAGCTATTCCATCGAAGGCGATGACGACATATCCGTCAGGCCGAATGCTTTCATGCGTCTCGTCACCAACCTGGCCTCGAATGCCCGCCGTTATGCCGGCAGGCTCGACATCGAAGCCAAGCACAATGCCAAATGGCTGACCGTCATCTTCGACGATGACGGACCGGGTATTCCGGAAAAGAACCGCGAGGACGTTTTCAAGCCGTTCTTCCGACTGGACGCGGCGCGTAACCTCGATGCGTCGGGCACCGGCCTTGGCCTTGCGATTGCCCGCGACATCGCCCGCAGCCACGGCGGCAACGTCACCCTCGCCGACAGCCCGCTCGGCGGACTGAGGGCAACGATCCGCATCCCTGCTTAGAACGGGTTTTGGTTGTCGGCAACGGTCGGCAGCTTCACGGCTTTGCGTGCATCGAATGCATCCAGATGTTCGACGATCCAACGCCAGAGGCCAGCGACCTGCATGAGGAGGTCGCGTCCGAGCGGCGTCAACTCATATTCAACGCGCGGCGGCACTTGCGGATAGAGCGTGCGGATGATGAGGCCGTCTCTTTCGAGGGTGCGCAGCGTCTGCGTCAGCACCTTTTGGCTGATGCCCTCGACCCTTTCCATAAGGCGCGAGAAGCGCAGGGGTGCGCCCGCACCGGAGAGCACGTGCAGGATGCGCAGCGGCCATTTCGACGCCGCCCGCTCGATCAGTTCGCGGGCGCGCGCATCCTGTTCATCCGTCATGCTGCTGCAGAAATCGAACATGTCGCTCGGCAAGTCAGTTACCTCAAGGTGCGTATAGATCGCCAGGGTACCTTCTTTCGATCGGATACGATAGACCATACATGAGCCGGGAACCAAAGAAGGAAAGGTTTCCGATGTCCAAGGTCTGGTTGATTACAGGGAGTTCGCGCGGTCTCGGCCGAGCGTTGGCGGAGGCGGTTTTGGCCTCCGGCGACAATCTGGTGGCGACGGCGCGCGATCCGGCCCAACTTGCCGATCTGTCCGAGCGATATGGCGGCCAGGTGCTGACGGTCGCGCTCGACGTGACCGACGAGACGGCGGCCACGGCAGCGGTCGAGGCCGGTGTGAAGCGGTTCGGACGCATCGACGTGCTTGTCAACAATGCCGGCTACGGCAATGTCTCCTCGATCGAAGATACCAGCCTTGCCGATTTCCGGGCGCAGATCGAGGCCAATCTGTTCGGCACGATCATCATGACCAAGGCGGTCATCGCCCTGATGCGCGAACAGGGGGCAGGGCATATCATCCAGTTCTCATCCGTCGGTGGCCGGATCGGACCTGCCGGGCGCGGCGCCTATTCGGCAGCGAAATTCGGTGTCGAGGGCTTTTCCGAGGTGTTGGCGAAAGAGGTCGCGCCATTCGGCATCAGGGTGACGGTGATCGAGCCCGGCGGCTTCAGGACCGATTTCGCCGGCGCCTCGACGGTGCTTGCCGAAGGGCGGCAGGACTATGCGGAGACGGTCGGCGCTACCGTGCGCTTCCAGCGTGAGTATAATGGTCGCCAGCCCGGAGATCCTGCCAAAGCGGCTGCGGTGGTCATCCATATCGCCGGCCTCGATGCAGCACCGCTCCGGCTGCTGCTCGGCAGCGATGCTGTCCGCAATGTCGAGAAAGCGGATGCCGCGCGTATCGACGCTGATCGGGAATGGCGCGCGGTCAGCGTCTCGACCGATTTCGAACCCGATGCCGATATGCTTTGAGAAAAATTCGCTGACGGATCACAAAAGAAAGTGCCGCTCGAAAGCGGCGCCTGGCATCAGCGATGATAATGCATGTCGCCCGGAAGTGTGCAGCGGTTCCGGGATAGCATGCACAATAGCAAAAGAGCGTCGCGTGAATTTAGTTTGAAGCGACGCGCTTTAGAGAGATCAGCCGGCGGTACAGAAATGGCTGCGGCCGTCATTGCCGATATAGGTGCCGCTACGCGAATCGAAAGAGCGGTAGCGGTAAGAGCAGTAACGCTCCCACTGCGGCGACCAGGGCTCCACCGACGTGCGGACCGGTGCATAGTATCGCGGCTGCTCGACATATTGCGGCTGCTCGACATAGACGCGACGCGGGGCGCGATAGACCGGAGCGGGCTCGTAATAATCCGGCTCGTAAGCCGGGTCGATGTAGCGGCGCTCTTCGTATGCAGGACCGTTATTGGTATTGGCGATGGCCGAACCGACGATCAGGCCGGTCGCGAGACCAAGGGCGCCGCCGACGAGCGCATCGTTGCCGTTGTGATGGTGCCAATGACGGTCGCCGGCCGATGCATCGCCAATGGCGGAGAGGGTAAGCGCAGCAGCCGTTGCCGTCAGCATAAGAGTTTTTACGAGCCTGTTCATCAGCGTAGGTCCTAATCGCGGGAACCGAACGCCGGTTCCTTTCTCGATGGTGGCAGTCCTATAGATTGGTGGCTGAACGAAGGCTGAACGACAAAACCCGGCATCGCTGCCGGGCATCAACTCGAATTCGACAGCCTTGTTAAGAGGTTCAGCCCGCAATCTGCAGATTGACGGCCTTGGGGCCCTTGCCGCGGCGATCCGGCTCCGTGTCGAAGCTTACCTTCTGGTTTTCCGTCAGACCGGCCAGCCCGGAGGCTTGAACGGCAGAAATGTGAACGAAGATATCGGCGCCGCCCCGGTCCGGCTTGATGAAGCCGAAGCCTTTGTCGGTATTGAAGAATTTTACAGTGCCAGTCTCTGCCATGCGTCAGGTCCCTTTTCTCTCTGCCCGCCATCCACACGGGCAGCATCATAGCATTGCCTCCTTGCAGGAGGTGTAGGCAGGCAATTCTTGAAATGTGAGAAAAAGGTCCCCTCTACCTCGGCCTGTTCCAGGCAGGACTTCGCCCGCCATCTTCGGAACCGGCTGACCGGAATATTAGCGTTCCCGGCGCGCAAATACTTAAGGACTTCCCATGCTCGCAAAATGCCCGAACGCGCTGAGAATGCTGCGGTTAAAGGATTTTGGCAAGCAAAAGTTTTTAGCGTGCCGTGCGGCGCGCACCCCTGCGAATATCCAATTTGCGCAAAAACGCAAAATTTTCTTCGAAGATAGAGGAATGATTAACGTTTTATATCGTCTGCAATATAAGTTCGGAGCAGATTTTCCCAATAATGCAACGTGAACGCGTCTTTACGCATCCGATAAATTTTTTCTCAACGCGTGACTCACCCGCATTTCGACGCGTGTTCAGGTGACTGGCAGGCGTCGCCGGGCAAATCCAGGCACGAGTTCGACCACAAGCATAGCGATAAACATCAGCGCGCAACCTGCATAGCCGGTCACTGGCATCGTCTCGCCCAGCAGCAGGGCTGCGAGCGAGGCGCCGAAGAGCGCTTCGGCGGAGAGGAAGATCGCTGCCTGCGAGGGTGTGGTGTAACGCTGGGCGATCACCTGCAGCACGAAGGCCAGGCCCGAGGAGAAGATGCCGACATAGACGATCTCAGGTGCCGCGGCCCGTATCGCAGAGAGGCTGATCGGTTCGACGATTGCGGCAATGACAAGCGCGCAGATTGCGGTGACGGCGAATTGCGTGGCCGAGAGGGCGAGCGGCCGTCCGGTCGCAGAAACAGTCGTGCCGGCAAGGGTGATCTGGATTGCCCAGAAGCCGGCGCAGACCATTGTCAGGAGGTCGCCTGATGTAAGGGCCGAGAGGTGATCGCCTGACAAGAGATAGATGCCGGTGACAGCCATCAGCCCCCCCGGCCAGATGATCCAATGCGGGGCACGACGCAGGAAGAACACGGCGATCAGCGGCACGAAGACAACATAGAGGCCGGTGATGAAGCTCGAATTCGTCACAGTCGTCGTCTGGAGCCCGACCTGCTGCGTGGCTGCGCCGCCGAAAAGCGCAAGGCCGGTCAGAATATAGAGTTTCGCATGGCGTGCGCTGGTCTTCACCTTGGAGTTGAGCGCTTCGAAAACGACGAAAGGCAGCACGGCCAGCGTCGCGACGGTGAAACGCAGGGCAATGAACCAGAAGGGGCCGATCGCCTTCATCGCCGTCGATTGCGCGACGAAGCCGCCACCCCAGATGGCGGCTGCAAGCAACAGCAGAAGGTTCGCCTGAGCGCGCGTCATGTCGTCCTCGATGGGGAAGGAATGTGCCCCAGCGGTTAGCAGTTGCGTTTCCTTTCGGCAAGGGTGCAGACTATGTTGCCGGTTGGCGGAGGTGACAGCATGCAACGCGACGAAGGCCGGCTGGCCGGCGAAATGGCGGCGATGCCCGGGACGGCAGGCTATTCTGGCACGCCGCTCGCCAAGAAGCTCGGCCTCGCGCGCGGCCAGGCGGCTGCTCTTCTCGGCGTTCCCGAAACGATTGGCGAGATCTATGGCTTCGACGGCTTTGCCTCGGTCGCCCTTGCGCTTCCCGAAACGCCTCGGCGGGCGTTTGACTACATGCACCTGTTTACGACCGAGCGAGCGACGTTGGAGGCTTTCGCGTCCGCGCTTTTTCGTGTTCTGAGACCGGATGGCATCCTCTGGATCTCCTGGCCGAAGAAGAGTTCGCGGGTGCCGACGGACGTCACCGAGGATGTGCTACGAGAGATCCTCCTTCCGACCGGCCTTGTTGACGTCAAGGTCTGCGCCGTCGATGAGGTCTGGTCCGGACTGAAATTTGTTATCCGCAAGGAGTTACGTGGCGCGTTGTGATCTTTCAGCCGTTATTGGCCTCAGCGCGCGAAACCCTGAGCAGCGATCCGCTGTCCTCGTCCGTCACCATCAGCAGCGCGCCGTCGGGTGCGACGACGACATCGCGGATCCGGCCGTATTCACCCTCGAACAGGCGCTCTTCGGCGACGAAGGCGCCGCTTTCGTCGCGCTGCATGCGCGAAAGCAGCTGAAACTTCAGCGCCGCGACGAGGAAATTGCCGTCCCATTCCGGGAACATGGCGCCGCGGTAGACCGTGAGCGCACCAGGGGCAATCGACGGATCCCAGTAATGCAGCGGCTGTTCCAGCCCTTCCCTCGCGGTGCCTTCGCCGATTTCCGCACCCGAATAGTCGCGGCCATAGGTGATGATCGGCCAGCCGTAATTCTTGCCTGCCTCAGGCTGGTTGATTTCGTCACCGCCGCGCGCGCCGTGTTCGACGGTGTAGAGCTTGCCGTCCTTGGTATCGAAGGTGATACCCTGCGGGTTGCGGTGGCCCTTCGACCAGATTTCCGGCAGCGCCTTGCCGCCGTCCTTGAATGGGTTGTCGGCCGGGATGCTGCCATCGGCATTGATGTGGATGATCGAGCCGGCATCATCCTGCCAGTCCTGCGAGCGGTCGCGGTCGCCACGGTCGCCGACGCTGATGAACAGCGAACCATCACGGGCTATGGCGATGCGCGAGCCGTACTGGATATTGCCGGAGGTGAAGCGCCGCATGGTGAAAACAGGCGTTACGGCGCCCAGTCTCTTCTCGTCAGCGGAAAGCGTGGCGCTGAAGGCTTCAGTGCCAGAGCCCTGTGCATTGGCGATGGCGGCGGTGAAATAGATCCTTCTAGATGTCGCAAAGTCCGGGGCGAGCGCCACGTCCATCAGGCCGCCCTGGCCACGGGCGCTGACCGTGGGCACGCCGCCGATCGGGTCGGAGATATTGCCATCGCGGATGATGCGCATGCGGCCGGGCCGCTCGGTGACGAGATAGGCGCCATCGGGCAACACCTCGACCGCCCAGGGATGCTCGAGGCCCTTGGCGAGATTGTCGACACGAACGGCGGGACCCTGCGTATTGACGGTATCGGCCGCATCGGCGGACACGGCGCCGAACAGGAACAGCGCTGCTGCGAAATGGAAGGCGGATATTCTCTTCATCTTGCTTCCCCGGTCATCTCTCCCGTCCGAACGTGGAGCGGGCAGGGGAGAGCTTCAACCCTCATTCGACCTGCAATAACGGCTTTGTGTTTACCGGTTGAACGGAGCCGGTCGCCCGGCCGTCGATCAGTTCGGCCTTCGCCTTCAGCAGGAAACCGTCGCCGATCAGCGCCAGGCCGTAAACGGCAAGACCGGCAATAGCAAAGACGATCGCCCGTTCGGTCGAGGAAAGACGCCAGAGGAAAAAACCTTTCCTTTGCCGCGTCTTCGGCATGTCGTGGGTCGTGGCTAGGGCAAGTTCCAGATAGGTCGGAAGCGGCTCGAATTCACTCGCTCCCTCATTCTCAACTGTAGCGGGCCTATCGACCATCGCGCTTGGCTCCGATCATGACGATGTCCTTGAGGCGACGACGCCAGACTGCCAGCCCGCTTGCCGCCGTCAGCGCCAGGAGCAGCATGGTGAGCCCATGCGTAATCTGCTCGTCGGCGCGCATCGCCGCCTGCGGCAGGTTCACGGTCGAGAACTTCTGCGCGATCATAGTGGTGGCCCTGGCGATCGGCTCGGAGACATCGATTGCGACGTCGGCCTTCAGCCATGGCGCTTCGACATAGAAGCCCGGCTCCTTCGACGGAAAGAGCAGCGAACCGCTGTTGACGTCGTTCGGTCGGACAAGTGCTGCAAGTTGGCTGGATGTCTGCTGCGTCTCGGCGGCGCGCGCGGCGGAGGCAATACCCAATGTTGCGGCTACGCAGGCAACAAAGGCGGTGACGACGACAAGAAATGAAACGGAGATCCGGCGCATGCGCCCGATGGCAAACTCATCTTCCAGAACCATTGGCGACCCTCAATAACCAATTTCGCAGACCGGAATGATGCGGCTTCGATCTCGGCGCGCTCGCGACCGAATTGCGGCGGTGTGCGGCATTTGTTGCGGCTTATTGGTGGCGATGACGAAAACCGACGATCTCTTTGTTTTCAAAAGACATCGGCGACGAAAACGCGATTCGGGGATCAGGTCGCCTGGCCCCGCCTTGCCGGCCTTCGCAGGCGGAGTGCCGCTGAACCGTCCGAGACGCTATTTCTATCCAAGACCCATGGCCCAGAAGGTCACGGCTCTCATGGACGGGTGATCCTATAAACCAGCAAATCGTCCGAATCGACAAGCTTGGTTGCGGTCTTGTCCAGATAGTCGATGACCCCATCATGATGCTCGACGAACCGCCGGTCCTGCTTGTCGACGGCATTCTTGGCCGCGCCGAACAGATCGGCGCCCTGCGCGCGCAGTTCCTCGAGCTGCGCGATCGCGGTGGCGTCATCCGCGACGAATTTCGACCATTCGACATCGCCTCCGCCAGGCGGGAACACCCAGCCGCGCGCCCTGCTGTAGTAGACTGCGACGGGATCGCCGACCTCGGGCGCGATGGCGACTACGAGGTCGCCCGGTTGCGCCAACCGCGCCAGTTCCTCGCCAAGCAGCTTGCCCTTCATGGCGATTGGCTTCTTCATCGTCCTGACAAGGGGCAAGGTCGACCAGGCAAGCGCGACGGCCACGATGCAGATCGAGCGAAACACCACCGCCGGCGTTGGAACGGTTCTGGAGGCAAGCGTTGCCAGAAGAAGCGCGCCGTGGCCGCAGAACATCGCGACCGGCACATGGAAGATGTGGAAGTTCCACACATTGCTGGTGATCTCGCCCGCCGCCGCCAGATAGAGGATCATGGCCGCAGCCAGCCACACATAGGGAATGGCCGAAAGGGTGCGTTGCTTCGGGTCTTCGGCGGGCCTGGGTGGCATCCACAAGCCGACCGCGAGCAGCACCATGAACGGATAGCCGTAGAACCACAAGACCGAGGTGTTCCATAAGGATTGGAAGTAGAACCTGTCCCTGACGTATGTCCAGAAGCCGTAATCCCAGATATAACCGCCACTGCCGGCGAAATGAAACGGCGGATAGCTGCGGCCGAGATAAATCGCCCAGCTGAAATAGGCGCCGACGACGGCCAGGCTCAAAAGCCCAGACAGGAAGACCCAGGTCGCCTGCTTTCGCTTCTTCTCCAGAATCCAGCAGACCATCAGATAGAAGATGACGGCGCCGGCGGCGAGGCCTGGTGGCTTTGACAGCGCGCCGAGCGAGAAGCTGACCGTGGCGAGTGGCAAGAGCCAGCCGCTGCCGCCGGCCCAGAATTTGGCGAATAGCCAGATGCCAACGGTCACCAAGGCCAGCATCGCGGGATCGGGAAGAAACGAGCTGTCGATCATGATCGCCGCCGGCATCAGCGCGTAGGCAAGTGCCGCCGCGTGGGCGTGCATCTCGTCCCAGCATAGCGCCGTTAGTCTGTGCAGCGAAAACACCGTCACCAGACCGAAGAAGGCCGCAACCATGCGGCCGAACCAGTCGTGCCAGCCGAAGAGTTGATAGAGCAAGGCTGTGAGATAGCTGACGATCTGGAACTCGCGGCCCTGATAGCTTGGCCCGGGCCCGGTCCAACTGACCTCCGGAAAGAAGATGTTCCAGCTGCGGTGCTGGAAATTGTCGGCCATCATGGCGGTGCTTATCTCGCGCCAGCTGAAGCCGTCGACCAGCGGCAAGGTGATCTTGTGGAACCTGAAGACGATCGCAATAAACAGGATCCCCAGCAAGATCGCCGTGTTGAGGCTCAGATAGTTGCGAAAAGCCATGTCCCGGTCGGTCATCTGCTGCGGGTAGTGCTGACCTTCGGCCTGGTTCATTTCCGGGTCGTCGGTCATCTGAAAACCGCGTCCCTTCCGACGCCCGGCACGGCGCGATACGCGCCGGCATCGGATCGAGAGGAAGATTGGGTTGAGCGGGATCTCGCCGACGGCGCGGTCGGCTGCGGGGCGGCTCGTAGCCATCACCGAGCAGCGGTTTGGAAGGCTTGCGGGGCGGCTTTGTCATGACGGCAGTTCATCACCAATGCCTTAAAAAGCAATTCGCCCAGATTGATTATTGACTCCATTCCTCAGGACCGGCGTGATGTCGAAGGTCAGGTCGGATGCCGGCGATAATCTTGAACTCCTCGACATGCTCGCGGATGACTTCGAGCGGCAGCTTCCAAAACAGATAAATCCCGATGTTCTCAAGAGATTGACTCAAGAGTTGCGCGTAGCGCTTCGACTGCGCGCTGCAAGCCTTGCCGAAAAGGGCGGCGACCCGCTCGCCGATGTGGCGAAACGATCAATAAGAATCATTGCCTCCATCACGCCTTTGCGCTTGAAATGCCATCATACATTGGACATAGAGCTAGGCGCAGAACTCCGGTCCCGGCTTTCTGCCCGTTTCAACCATTAGGACCGATATCATGGCTTTCCTTGCCGACGCTCTTTCCCGTGTGAAGCCTTCAGCCACCATCGCCGTTTCCCAGAAAGCGCGCGAGCTGAAGGCAAAAGGACGTGACGTGATTGGCCTCGGCGCGGGCGAGCCGGATTTCGATACACCCGAGAATATCAAGAAGGCCGCCATCGACGCGATCAACCGCGGCGAGACGAAGTACACGCCGGTTTCCGGGATTCCCGAATTGCGCAAGGCGATCGCTGCCAAGTTCAAGCGTGAAAACGGCCTGGAATATACCTGGGAGCAGACGATCGTCGGCACCGGCGGCAAGCAGATCCTGTTCAACGCCTTCATGGCGACGCTGAACCCCGGCGACGAAGTGGTCATCCCGGCGCCTTACTGGGTTTCCTATCCGGAGATGGTTGCGCTATGCGGCGGCACGCCAATTTTCGTTTCGGCCACCCAGGAGCATGACTTCAAGCTCCAGGCGGCAGATCTCGAAAAGGCGATCACACCGAAGACCAAGTGGTTCATCTTCAACTCGCCGTCCAACCCGACGGGTGCTGCCTATACGCAGGACGAGCTGAAGGCGCTGACCGACGTACTGATGAAGCATCCGCATGTCTGGGTACTGACCGACGACATGTACGAGCACCTGACCTATGGCGACTTCAAGTTCGTCACGCCTGTCGAAGTCGAGCCGAAACTCTACGACCGCACGCTGACGATGAATGGCGTCTCCAAGGCCTATGCGATGACCGGCTGGCGTATCGGCTATGCCGCAGGCCCGATCCAGCTCATCAAGGCGATGGACATGATTCAGGGTCAGCAGACCTCGGGGGCGACGTCGATCGCCCAGTGGGCGGCTGTCGAAGCGCTGAACGGCACGCAAGACTTCATCCCTGAGAACAAGAAGATCTTCGAAGGCCGTCGCGATCTCGTCGTTTCGATGCTAAACCAGGCCAAGGGCATCGTCTGCCCGGTGCCGGAAGGCGCTTTCTACGTCTATCCTTCCTGCAAGGGCTTGATTGGCAAAACCGCACCCTCTGGCAAGGTCATCGAGACGGACGTAGATTTCGTTTCTGAGCTCCTGGAATCCGAAGGCGTTGCCGTCGTTCAAGGCTCGGCCTTCGGCCTCGGCCCGAACTTCCGCATCTCCTATGCAACGTCGGAAGAGCAGCTCGAGGAAGCCTGCCGCCGCATCCAGCGCTTCTGCGCCGCTTGCAGGTAAGCGGACTGCGATAAGATCGATCGAAGGCCTGCCGGTGACGGCGGGCCTTTTTTGTGGCGACGTTGACGATGTGGCTGCATGTGGCTACATTTGAAGCGTGAAGACCGTTTCGATCCGCGACGCGAAGAACCGGCTGACCGAGCTTGCCCGCGAGGTCGAGCAAGGCGAAACCATTGTTGTGACGCGGAACGGCCGGCCGGTGTTCGATCTGGTGCCACATCAGAAACGCGGCGGTTTGAACCTGGAAGCTGGTCAGGCCTATCTTCGCTCACGAGGCATTTCCAATCCCGTCCCGTTCATCGCAGATGATTTTGACGATCCGCTGCCCGAGGATTTTCTCCTGAAGCCGTTGTCGTAACCATGCAGCTTCTCCTTGATACCCATATCGTTCTCGCGATCCTGCGCAAGGACGTCGGACATCGGTTCCGGGAGATCGCGGCGCTGCTTGGTGACAGCAAGACCGTGGGTTTCGTCAGTGTTGCAAGTCTTTGGGAGACGGCGATAAAGGCTCGGCTGGGAAAGCTGGATCCTGGCATGCCGCTCGAAGACATCGCGCGATCTCTTGAGGAAATAGGGCTGATACTGCTGCGGATCGAAATTCAGCACGTCATCACTGCCGCCGACCCCGAGCCGGAGACGCGCGATCCCTTCGATCGAATGCTGCTGGCGCAGTGCAAGGTCGAGGGGCTGCAGCTAGCGACGGTCGACCGGTTGCTCGTCGGCCATCCGCTGGCGGTGCGATTATAGGCTCATATCCCGATTCAACGCCTTGCGGCCTTGATTCCGCTTCGCCTCGCAAGTCGTTGAATTCAGATTCAAAACGTGACGCAGAGTGACTGTTCGGCGGGTGATCTGCGGTTGCGGGGCGGCGCCAAACCAACTAGATATCCGGCATTAAGTTTAAGTTGCCGCTTTGGGAGGCCGGGATTTTGCAGCAGAGTGCGGTGATCGTCTGTTCGGATGTCAACATGCTGCCGGCCGCCTGCTGCACCCTGCTTTCCGTCAAGCGCAATCTGGGGGCTTCGCCAGCGGAGTTCCTGCTTCTCGGCATCGACCTCAAGCCGAGCGAAATCGCCGAGGTTGGAAATTTCGCGCGGCTGCACGATATGGCGATCACCGTGCTGCCCTATAATACGCCGGAAACTGCAAAGCAGGCGCGAGGCCGCTGGTCGGCCGCGACACTGGCGCGGCTCTACATGGATCTGCATATTCCCGATCATATCGAGCGCCTGCTTTACCTGGACGCCGACGTGCTGGCGGTGGCACCCGTCGACGAACTCTTCACCAGAGATTTTCGAGGCAAGGCGCTTGCCGCGGTCGACGATTATGTCATGGCCTTTCCTGAGAAGGCCGGCGCGCGGCAGCGAAAGATCGGCATGCGCGAGGGCGGCCGGTATTTCAATGCCGGCGTGCTGCTGTTCGATTGGTCGGCCTGCCGGGCGAAGGGGCTCTTTGCCAGGACACGGGAGATATTCGAGGAGCGGTCGCATCTTTTCGAGAATAACGACCAGGATGCGCTGAACGTCAGCTTCGACGGCGACTGGCTGGCGCTCGATCCGCGCTGGAACACGCAGACGGGCCTCCTGCCTTTCGTGGGCCGGCCGGCGATCTTTCATTTCACCGGCCGGAAAAAACCGTGGCAGGCGACCGTTCCCTGGGTGCACCGGCAGATGGCCAGGCGTTATATCGAGGATCTGCGAGACACGCCCTGGGCTTCCTTCTGCAGACAGCCGTCGATGACGGGCCGGGTGGCGGGCTTTCTCTCGCATATGGGAAAGCAGATCGGCGGGCTGACGCGGCTGGCACGGATGCGCGCCTATTTCAGCAACAGCTAGTAAGGCGCGTCCTTGGAAAGTGCATGTGAGCCGATATGGAATCGATCCCCAGCGATATCAACACCGTGGCCGCAGCAGATGACGGATTGCATTTCCTCACGCCGGAAGCGTGGAAAGCGCTGCTGTCGCGCTATTCCCACATCGTGCTGGTGGCAAACAGCGAGGCGGTCGATTTCGAGCAGCTGCGAAGCGAGTTGCCGGAGACGGCGCTCTACGTCTTCTTCAATAATGTCTACAAGGTGCTCGACGAACCCTTCGCCGGCCATGCGGTGCTGGTTGCCCGCAGCGGCGTGATGGGCGCCAATATCGTCCACCGGCGCGAGGCTGCGGATGTCCTGCGCTTCTTTGCCGGCGACAATTTTCTGGGCGTCGTCAATATTCGCGTTTCTCCCGAGGAAAACTTCAGCGAGGAGAGCCGCTTCAACGGCGCCAGAGCCCGTCACCTTGATCTGACGCAGATGATCGGGGATCTCTATCCGACAGGCAAGATCGCGACGAGCGGCTTTGCGCTGGCGCTCTGGCTCGCCGAGCTGCAACTGCCGGGCAAGATCCTGCTTGCCGGCTTTTCGGCAAAGAGGAGCGAGAAGTGGAAGGTCTTCGACGTGCACGATTGGACGTTCGAGCAGATATTCCTGCGTCTCTTTGCCAGGATGGGCACGATCTCGATGATGGGTGGTGTCGATACGAGCCCCTATGCGGCGCTCGCCAAACGATTTCCACAGCTGCCGCCGATCGAGATTGCGATGACGGCGGCCGAGGTTCTGTCGGAGCGACTTCACAATGCCAACAGCCAGATCGACAGGCTGATGTCCGTCACCAAATCCATCCGGGCCGTCGAAGGTTTCTTCCGGCGCTTCAAGCCGAAAACCCGTAAGCAGCGTTTCCTCGAAAAGTCGAAGGAATAATGGTCGCAGGTCCGTGCTGACAGGCGTGAGCTGCCAAGAAGGCTGTTCGAATATCGGCTTCAGCGCGCCGCCGTCAAAGCCCCAGCCCCGTCAGCATGACGAAGGTGGCGAAGAGGATGAAATGGGTCATGCCTTCGATAGCGTTGGTCTCGCCGTCGTTAAGATTGATCGCGGCGGCAATCAAGGTGATCGTCACCATCACCGTCTGCACCGGGGTCATCGCCATGATGAATGGCTGACCGGTATAGAGTGCGATGGCCTCCATGACCGGCACCGTCAGGATCACCGTCGAGAGCGAGGCGCCCATGGCGATGTTGACCGTCGCCTGCATGCGGTTCCTGAGGGCTGCCCTCAAGGCGGTGAGAATCTCGGGGGCGGCTGAAATCGCCGCGACGACGACGGCGGTCACCGCGATCGGCGCGCCGCTGTCGCGCAGACCCTCGGTCATGAGTGTGGCCATGAACTCCGCCAGCAGGCCGATGATGACGACGCCGACCAGAATGGTGGCGATCGAGATTGCGGTCGATTCGTCGGGACCATGCTCGTCCGGACTTTCTTTCTTCCGTTCGGAGCGCGGATAGCTGTAGCTGAAGAAATAGCTGTGCTGGCCGACCTGCATGCGCAGGAAGAGGCCGTAGAGCGCAATCATCGCGACGATGGTGAAGGCGGAATAATAGTGCCATTTGTCGCCGGGCACGAATTCCGGCACGATCATCGAGATGCCGATGGCGGTGAGGATCATCACGCCGTAGGTCTTGCCCGAATTGTCGTTGTAGGGCTGTTCACCATGCTTGAGGCCGCCGAGCAGGGCGGCGAGACCCAGAATGCCGTTGATATCGAGCATCAGGGCGGAATAGATCGTGTCGCGCACCAGTGCCGGCGAACTCTCGCCGCTCATCATGATGGCGAGGATGATGACCTCGACGGCGACGGCCGACAGCGTCAGGATCATCGTGCCATAGGGATCGCCAACCTTGACGGCGAGCAGCTCGGCGTGATGGGCAACTCGGATCGAGGCGAGAACGATGGTGCCGACCAGGGCGGCGGCCGCGATCAGGGCGATGCCGCGTCCCATCTCGATCACCGCGTGTTCCAAGAAATAGGCGATCGCTGCAACGACAAGTGCCGCGACCAGAAACTTCTCTTCTTTCAAGCGTGATGCAATCCCCAAGCTTCAGCTCCTGTCCCGATCCATGCGTTTTATCTAAGTCACTGATTCCGCATATCAAGCAAGCATCGATCCAGTCCCATTTGCAGTCTTCGGCGTTTAATGGAATACTGATGTCATCGGGGCCGAAAAGCAGATCGCGGCGTCCTCGAATTCTCGTCAAGCGGCCGCGATGATCCGGATCCTGTCCGGAAGCGTGCGAATGCGCAACAAGAAGATGAGGAGGTGAATGCATGATCAAGGTGGTCTACGAAGTCGTGCCGCATGACGGCGGTTGGGCCTACCGGCTCGGAGGCGTCTATTCCGAGGCATTCCCGACCCATGCCGAGGCAGTGGAAGCTGCGCGTATCGTCGCGGCCGAACAGCAGGTCGGCGGCGATTCCGCCGAGATCAGTTGGCAGGACGAGAACGGCAAGTGGCATGAGGAATATGCCGAAGGCGGCGACCGGCCGGAAACCGAGGTGGTGGACGGCCAGTGGAAGGACCGCTCGGCCGAGGCCTCGCAAGGCATCTGAAGCCTAATCGTCGTCCGTTAAGCCCCGCGCGACGATCGCGTCGACGAATTCGCGCTTATGCGCAGTATAGCGATTGCCGTCCATCCTGAATTCGGCTGCCAGCCTGCGTTTGAGCGCGGCATAATCGGCCGCCGCCTGCGGATGCATGATGAGATAATCCCGAAAAGCGAGCCTGTTTCGATGCGTGCCATTGCCGAGCAGGCCGAGGTAGACGCGCTCCCGCGGCACGGAACCTCGTGATAAAAATGCCCAGACCTCGTCGTCGTAACGATTGCCGCGCGGTTCGTAGCCTTCTGCCAGAAGCACATCGGTGGCATCCTCGATGTGCCCGAGGCCGGGAAGAACGATGTCGATATCGATCAGCAGTTTGGCACTCATGCCCGATATGGACGTGCTGCCGATGTGGTCGATGGAGAGCGCCTGCGGCAGCAAGACGAGTAACCTGTCGCGGATGCGCCGAAACGCCTCTGGCCATTGCGGATCGTAGGGCACGAGTTCAACCGGATCGTGGGTCATCATCTTCTTCCGCTACAGCGCCGCGCGTCCGATAGGACAGGTTCTAAAGCGCGTCGCGATCTTCAGATTCGCCCCTCGCGCTTTAGGTCTTTGTTTTTACGCATGTCGTTAGCGCAAAACCGCTGAACACTTTTGCGCGACATGCTTTAGATGCTCAATCACGTTGAATTTGCGCAAGATTCTTTGCGAAAATCGATTCCGGATTTGGAGCTTATGTGCTGGTCGAATATCGGTGATAGTCCTGAAGCCCCTTGACCAGTGCGTCGAAGGTGGCGCGACAGCGCGGCGAGGTCTTCAGGCTCTCATGCATCGCCACCCACGTGCCGAGCGGTAGGCCGAAAGCATCGGGTAGCACGTGCACCAGATCGGGGTTTTCACGTGCAAGCCCGACTTGGCAGAGGCCGATGCCGACGCCGGCGCGGACCGCGGCAAGCTGGGCGAGATTGCTGTCGGTCCTGTAGGAGAAGTGGATGCCGGGAACCGCGTAGCGCTTCATCACCATACGGACATAGGCCGTCTGCCGGTCGAAGCCGATGAGCCGGTGGTTTGCGAGGTCAGCCAAGGTTTGCGGAATGCCGTATCGTTCGAGATAGCGGCGATGGGCATGGAAGCCGAGCGGGATATCGCCAATGCGACGCACGACGAGCGCACCCTGCTGCGGCTCGGCCATGCGCACGGCGATATCGGCCTCGCGGTTCACCAGGTCCTCTATCGTATCGGAAGCCGACAGCTCGATCTGGAGTTCGGGATATGTCTCCTGCAGCCGTCCAAGAAGCCCAGGCAGCACTTCGATGGCGATGACCTCGCTGGCGCTGATCCTGACGGTTCCAGCCACGCGATCGCGCTCGCCGGATGCGGTGCGCAAAAGGGCGGCAGTGGTTGCCGCCAGCGTCTCGGCATAGGGTCTCAGCGCCAGTGCGGCGTCGGTCGGCAATAGCCCGTTCGGGGATCGAGTGAAGAGTTCGGCGCCGATTGCCATTTCCAGTGCGTCGACATGACGACCTATGGTCGGCTGCGTCAGCCCCAGTTCGCGGGCGGCGGCCGAAAGCGACCCTTGCTGGAGCACGGTCAGGAAACTGCGGTAGAAATCCCAGCTCGGTTCAGCGATCATGTATTTTTGTATAGCAGCTGCATTTATTTCGTCAATTTTGTTTATCTCCTCCCGGTGGCATAGTCCTTTTATCGGATCGATGGAGATGATTGTCATGAACAGCAAAATGAACACGACGGCGCTCATTCTCGGCGCCACCGGCGGCATCGGCGGAGCGGTTGCCCGCAAGCTGCTTGCCCGCGGCTGGCGCATCCGGGCGCTCAACCGTGATGCCGCCAAGGCGTCGAGGCGCGAGCCGGCTTTCGAATGGATGCAGGGCGATGCGATGAATGCCGGCGACGTGTTGAGGGCGGCTGAAGGCGTCGACCTGATCGTCCACGCCGTCAATCCGCCCGGTTACCGCGACTGGGAAACGCTGGTGCTGCCGATGCTCGACAATAGCATTGCCGCTGCTCGCGCCGTCGGCGCGCGCATCGTGCTGCCGGGCAACGTCTACAATTTCGGCCCCGATGCCCTGCCGGCGCCGACGGAAGATAGCCCGCAGCATCCGGTGACGAAGAAGGGGCTAGTCCGTGTCGAAATGGAGAAGCGGCTGAAGGCGGCGTCGCAATCCGGCGCGGGCGTCATCATCGTCAGGGCCGGGGATTTCTTCGGTCCGGGTGCGACTGGAAACAGCTGGTTCTCATCCGGCCTGGTGACGCCGGGCAAGCCGGTCGGCACGATCAAGAATCCGGGACGGCACGGCGTCGGCCATCAGTGGGCCTATCTGCCCGACATGGCGGAAACAATCGCTCGGCTTGCCGAGCGGGCCGATCGGCTGCCGCCCTTTGCCGTCTATCATATGGAAGGCTTCTGGGATGCGGATGGCATGCAGATGGCCGAAGCCATCAAACGTGTCGCCGGCGGCAAGGCGAAAATCGGCGGCTTCCCCTGGTGGATCGTGCCGCTGGCGGCGCCGTTTGTTGCTGTGATGCGGGAGATCAGGGAGATGCGCTATCTCTGGAAGGTGCCGTTGCGGATGAGGAACGGCAAGCTGGTTGCCGAACTCGGCAAAGAGCCGCAGACGCCGATCGACGAGGCGGTCAGGGCTTCGCTCGTGGCGCTCGGCTGCCTGCCTGAATCGCATCGTGACATGATGACCGGCTTGATCGCGCCTTCGCATGAGAATGCGGGTTAGGCCTCTAATTCAGCGAGGGCGAGCCGGGCGACTGTCAGAGCCGTCTCCGCCTGCCGCGTGTCTGTGTCGCCGAGGAACCAAGCGGCGGAAAGGCCGGAATAGGCCGCAATCCATCGCAGCAGCCGTTTTGACTCCAGCCTGGCCTCGGCCGAAACGACGGTGAGCTGGCGGCGGAAACGGGCGGGATCGGTGATAACAGGCAGGTCCTCATTGGCGAAGATATTGGCGAAATCGAAGCCGCGCTCGCCATGGAGCCGTTTCGGATCAATCGCCAGCCAACCACGCGCCTCGAAGTCGAGAATGTTGTCGTGATGAATATCGCCATGCAGGACGGTGAGGTCGCGCTGGTCGGCAAGCAGGGCGTCGGCAATCGCTGAGCAATTGGCAAGCGTGCCGCCATGTTTTTTGGCTGCCGG
Organism: Rhizobium sp. NZLR1b; assembly: GCF_019685155.1. Classification (NCBI taxonomy): domain Bacteria; kingdom Pseudomonadati; phylum Pseudomonadota; class Alphaproteobacteria; order Hyphomicrobiales; family Rhizobiaceae; genus Rhizobium; species Rhizobium sp. NZLR1b. The sequence goes on along the minus strand of NZ_JABDWC010000005.1, from coordinate 284,975 downwards.
TTCCAGATCGCGGAACCAGTGGGCGAGGGGCACGGGATCAGGAAGCGGTTTTTCGCGCGGCGCATGCAGCCGTGCCGCCGTTCGGCAGAGGATGCGGCTCGCCTCGTCGTCCTCGCCGTTCATCGCCATGGCAAGCAGCGAGCGTTTTCCCATCGCCCTTTCCAAAAGCACGGCGTCGCCTTCCTGGGCATAGACATGGGCTGCGCCATCACCCGCCCACCATTGCATCAACAGCGCGCCGTATCGTTCGTCAATATCGGCCGCCACTTTCAGCATGGCGGGCCTGTCCTGCCAAAGGACTGGCAGCAGGCGGCTTGAATGGGTGATGATGGGTTCGCCGTCGGCAATCAGCGACCAGCGATCAAGATGGGGAGCGAACATGATGGCACCCTACAAAGACATCTCGGAAATGGAATCCCGCCTTTCGGCGGGATTCGCGTTGGCGTGGAAAGGCTCAGGCGACCTTTTCGAGGACGGGGTAATCGACATAACCCTTGGCGGTGCCGCCATAGAAGGTCGACTGGTCTGGCGTGTTGAGCGGCAAGTTCTTCGCCAGCCGTTCGACAAGATCGGGATTGGCGATGAAGGGCTTGCCGAAGGCGACGAGATCCACGCGGCCACTTTCAATGGCGTCGACCGCCAGTTCCCGGTCATAACCGTTATTGACCATCCAGTCGGCCTTGCCGCCGGCCGTTTCATAAGCCTCGCGCAACGCCTTATAGTCGAAGGACGGATTGTCGCCCTGGCGGTAGTCGCGATCACCACCGGTCTGGCCTTCGATCACATGGATATAGGCGAGATCGTATTTTGCCAGACCTTCGACGACATGGGTGAAGGTCGCCTGCGGATCGGAATCGTAGCTTTCACCCGATGGCGTCACCGGTGAGATGCGGATCGCGGTGCGGCCTGCGCCGATTTCGCTCACAACGGCATCGACGACCTCGAAGGTCAGACGGGTGCGGTTTTCCATCGAGCCGCCATATTGGTCGGTGCGCTCGTTGACGCCGTCGCGGATGAACTGGTCGAGCAGGTAGCCGTTGGCGCCATGGATCTCGACGCCGTCGAAACCGGCGTCAATCGCCGCGCGGGCGGCCTTGCGGTAATCTTCGACGATACCGGGGATTTCGGTAGTTTCGAGCGCGCGCGGCTCGGAGGTGTCGGCAAAGCTGCCGCTGCCGTCGCCGTTGACCAGATAGGTCTTGGCCTTGGCGACGCGGTCGGTCGAAGAGACCGGCTTGCCGCCGTTCGGCTGCAGCGTCGTGTGCGAGATGCGGCCGACATGCCACATCTGGACGACGATCTTGCCGCCTGCTGTATGGACCGCGTTGGTTACGCGCTTCCAGCCGTCGAGAGCCTCTTTGCTATAGAGACCGGGCACGTTGGCATAACCCTGGCCCTGATGGGTGATCGCTGTCGCTTCGGTGATGATCAGGCCAGCCGTGGCGCGCTGGCGGTAATATTCGACGTTGAGGTCGTTCGGGATCGCGCCCGGCGAGCGGTTGCGGGTGAGCGGCGCCATGACGATGCGGTTCTTGACTGCGATATCGCCGACCTTGGTGGGTTCGAAAAGCTTGGCCATGATGGTCCTTTCTTTTGCGGGAGGTTCACTCAGCGGGGGCGAGGGCGGCTCGGCCCCGGGCGGAGAGATAGGTGAGCGCCGTCGCGCCGAGGCCGATCAGGGCCATCAGGGCTGCGGCGAGCGGCACGCGGGTGAGATCGAAGCCGGCATCGATGACGAGGCCGCCAACCCAGGCGCCGAGTGCATTGCCGGTGTTGAAGGCGCCGATATTAATGGTTGAAACCAGGTTCGGGGCGTCCTTGCCGAAGCTGACGACGCCGACCTGGAGCGCCGGCACGGCGGCGAAGCTTGCTAGTGCCCAGAGGAAGAGCGTGATTTCAGCCGGGATAAAGAAGCGGCTCGTATAACTGAAGACGATCGAGGTGAGGGCGATCGCGGCGAAGACGCCGGCAAGCGTCGCGCCAAGACGCCAGTCGGCAAGTTTGCCGCCGACGAGATTGCCGATGGTCAGTCCGAGGCCGATCAGGAACAGCGTCCAGGTGACGCCTTCCGGCGAAACGCCGGTGACGTCGCGCAGCAACGGGGCGATATAGGTGAAGAGGGCGAACATCGAGGCAGCGAAGAAGACGGTGGTGGAGAGCGCCAGCCACAGGCGGCCATTCCTGAGCGCCGCGATTTCGCGCAGGATACTGCCGTTTTCCTGCTGCTTATCCCTGGGCAGGATGGCGATCAGGCCGAGAATGGTGACGACGCCGATGACGGTGACGACCCCAAAGGTGGCGCGCCAGCCATAGGCTTGGCCGATTGCGGTGCCGAGCGGTACGCCGAGAACGTTGGCAAGCGTCAGGCCGGTAAACATCAGTGCGACTGCGCGGGCCTTGCGGTCTTCGGCGACGAGCCCGGCGGCAACGACCGAACCGATGCCGAAGAAGGCGCCGTGGCAAAGCGCGGTCACGACGCGGGCGATCATCAGCACCCAGTAGTCGCTCGCCAGCGCGCAGAGCAGGTTGCCAGCGATGAAGAAGGCCATCAGCGCGATCAGGGCGGTGCGGCGCTTCAGCTTCGCAGTCGAAACAGCCATTACCGGGGCGCCGATGGCCACCGCTAGCGCATAACCGGTCACCAGCCATCCGGCCTGCGGGATACTGACCGAGAGATCGGCGGCGACCTCGGGCAACAGACCCATGATGACGAATTCGGTGGTGCCTATCGCAAACGAGCTCAAGGCGAGAACGAGGAGGGCGAGGGGCATTCTAAAGGTCCTGCGTCAGTTGCTTCAGGAAGGCGGCGATCGTTTCTTCGTTGCGTTTGTAGAAAATCCACTGACCGACGCGTTTGGTGCTTACGAGGCCGGCGCGGTGCAGCGTTCCCAAATGGGCCGAGACCGTCGACTGCGACAGGCCGCAGCGCTCGAATTGGCTGGCGCAGACGCCCATTTCGAAAGGATGCTCCTGCGAGGGGAAATGTTGCTCTGGATTTTTCAGCCAGTTCAGAATTTCCATCCGGGTCGGATGGGCGAGTGCCTTGATGATCTCGTCTTTTTCCATCGTTATTCACCGAACTATAAATCGTGTTCTATCGATATATCGATCGTTGGACGTCGATATGCAAATCACGGAGGCGTGAGGCGGCGAGTTTTATGGATTGGGTAAATTTTGGGCAAAAAAAGAGGGCCACCGGAAAACCAGGGCCCTTATAATTGTGAAGGTCAAAAACCTCCAGAGGGGAACAGCTAATGCGGTGGTACTGGGAGAGAAACCACAAGATGCATCAGCTGAGAGGGATATGGTGCTTCCTTGGGCAGGTTTCAATGCTTTTTTGTGCATATCTGCTATGCGCCGCACAAATTTTTTGCGGTGCGGCATTTCCCGAGGAGGCAAGGCAAAAAAAGAGGGCCACTGGAAAACCAGGGCCCTTTATAAGTGTGAAGGTCAAAAACCTCCAGAGGGGAACAGCTAATGCGGTGGAACTGGGAGGAAAAGCCACCGTGTGCATCAGCTATAAGCGATATGGTGGTTTAATGTGCAAACGGCAACCCTTATTTGTGCATGCCAGTTATGCGCATTCCGCATAGTATGGAAATCATTCTATAAATCTGGCTCAAAAGTTCCAGTTTCTGGCCTTGCTGACGATGAAATCGCGAAAAGCTTTCAGCTTGGCGGCGTTCTTGATCTCGTCGGGATAGCAGAAATAGGTGTCGAAGGAGGGAACGTCGGCATTGATCGCCAGCTGAATCAGGCCCGGGTCGCGGCCGACGATGTAATCCGGCAGGCAGGCGACGCCGATGCCGAGCAGGGCGGCACGCTTGATCGAGGTCTGGCTGTTGATCTGCAAATGCGGGATTCGCTTGTTGTCTGACGAACGGCCGGCGACCTCCAGCCAGTTGACGTCGAGCAGGTAACTCGGTGCCGGCTCGCCGAAAGTGATGATGCGGTGATTGTCGAGATCCTCGATCTTCTGCGGCTCGCCATGGCGATTGATGTAGGAGGGGGCCGCATAGACGTGCATGTGCACGGTGAACAGTTTGCGCTGGATGAGGTCGGATTGCTGCGGCTGGCGCAGGCGGATTGCGCAGTCGGCATGGCGCATGTTCACGTCTACTTCCTCATTGTCGAGGATCAGCTGGATCTGTACATCGGGATAGAGCTGCAGGAATTCCTGGATCTTGTCGGTCAGCCAGCCTTGCCCGAGGCCGACCGTCGTGGTGACGCGCAGCTTGCCGGACGGCGTCTCATTGGTCTCGGTGAGCTGCATCTTCACCGTTTCAAGCTTCAGCAGCACGTCATGGGCAGTGCGGTACAGCAGCTCACCCTGTTCCGTCAGGATCAGACCGCGCGCATGGCGATGAAACAGCTTGGTGCCGACATCCTGCTCCAGCGCGCTGACCTGGCGGCTGATGGCGGATTGGGACAGATGCAGTTTGTCCGCCGCGTGCGTGAACGAACCCGCCTCGGCAGCTGCGTGAAAAATACGCAGCTTGTCCCAATCCAATGGCATTCCCCCACCCCTCATGCCGATCTTACTCCGCGGCCACAGCGACGGGCATGTGGCCCGTCAGGTATCGCTCGGCTTCAAGCGCTGCCATGCACCCCAGGCCGGCGGCAGTGATCGCCTGGCGGAACGTATCGTCGGTCACGTCGCCGGCGGCATAGACCCCCTCCAGGCTGGTCGCGGTCGAATCCGGCGCGGTCCAGAGATAACCATTGTCCTTCAGCTTCAGTTTGTCCTTGAAGAGCTCGGTTGCCGGCGCATGGCCGATGGCAACGAAGACGCCGTCGATTACCATCTCGGTGATCGCGCCGGTCCTGACGTCACGCAGGCGCGCGCCGGAGACGGATTGCGGCATCGGCGGCTTGGCCGGCGTGCCGGTGATTTCGGCCACTTCGGTGTTCCACAGCACCTTGATATTATCCTTGGAGAACAGGCGTTCCTGTAGGATCTTCTCGGCCCGGAAAAAGTCGCGGCGGTGAACCAATGTCACCGACTTGGCGATGTTGGAGAGATAAAGCGCCTCCTCGACCGCGCTGTTGCCGCCGCCGACCACGATCACATCCTTGTTGCGATAGAAGAAACCGTCGCAGGTGGCGCAAGCCGAAACGCCGAAGCCCTGGAAATGCTGCTCGCTCTCGATGCCGAGCCACTTGGCCTTGGCGCCGGTGGCGATGATCAGCGTATCAGCGGTCCAGACCTGGCCGCTGTCGGTGCGGGCGACGAAGGGACGCTGGTTCATGTCGACTTCGGTCACGACGTCGTTGACGATCTCGGCGCCGACATGTTTTGCCTGCTGCAGCATCTGTTCCATCAGCCAGGGACCCTGGATCGGATCGGCAAAGCCCGGATAATTCTCCACATCGGTGGTGATCATCAGCTGGCCGCCCTGTTCGAGACCGGCGATCAGAACCGGTTTCAGCATGGCGCGCGCGGCATAGACCGCGGCGGTATAGCCTGCGGGTCCGGAACCGATGATGAGCACCTTGGTGTGGCGGGCGGGCATGTCATTTCCTTTCGACTGGCAGGATGGCGGCGGCTAAGTGGCGATTGCGGCCGTTTCGCGGTCCATGGGCCATTTATGAACGTCCAATGCTTTTATTCAAGGGCAGCCTTGCGTTACCAACAAGGCAAATCGCCCGGATGTGCAAGAATCCGTCATCGGCGTGAAACATTCTTGCGTATTCCGCCGCTTTATATAGAAGCTCCCCGCGGAGAATTAAAGAAAGGCAATGATGTGGGTCGCGCCGAACTCGACGTCATCGACATAAAGATCCTCCGGGAGCTGCAGGCCGACGGCCGCATGACCAATGTGGAGCTTGCCGATCGCGTCGGCATCTCGGCGCCGCCATGCCTGCGCCGGGTGCGCAAGCTCGAGGAAGCGGGCATCATCGAGGGTTACCACGCGATGCTGAACAGCCCGCGGCTCGGCTTCGACCTCGTCGCTTTTTGCATGGTCGGCCTCAAGCACCAGTCGGAAGGCAATCTCAAGGCCTTCGCCGCCGCCACCACCGAATGGCCGCTGGTGCGCCAGGCCTGGATGGTCTCGGGCGACAGCGATTTCCTGCTGCATTGCGTGGCCGAGAACCTCACCCGCTTCCAAGATTTCGTCATCGAGGTTCTGACCGCGAACGAACACGTCGACACCGTGCGCACCATGCTGACGATCCGGCAGGTGAAGAAGCTCGGGCTGGTGGAAGTCTGACGCGACGTCGGACTTTATTCCCGCTTATTTGCGAGCGGCATAGCCACCCCGGTTGATACCGTGGCGCTGAAGCTTGTCGTAGAACGTCTTTCTCGGAATGCCGAGTGCCTCGATGGTGCGACGCACGTCGCCATCATTGGCCGACAGCGCGTCGCGGATGATCTCCGCCTCGTACCGTTCCAGCCGTTCGGGAAGCGTGGCGTCCGTCGGCTGCGGAGTGGCCGCCGGCGCTCCACCTTCGACGCCAAGCACGACGCGTTCGGCATAATGCGAAAGTTCGCGGACATTGCCCGGCCACGAATGCGAGGCGAGATGTCGCCGCACTCCCTCTGAAAGTGGCGGGACATCACGGCGAAAGCGTTCTGCGGCGCGGGCGGCGAAGTGGGAAAACAGCAGCGGAATGTCGTCGCGGCGTTCTCGCAGCGGCGGAATGGAGATCGTCACGACATTCAGCCTGTAATAGAGATCCTCGCGAAATTCCCCCCGCACAGCGGGATCCCCGAGGTCGATCTTGGCAGCCGCGACGACGCGCAGATCGACCGGGCGTACCTCATTGGTGCCGAGCGGCGTGATCTCGCGCATCTCCAGCACCCTCAACATCTTGACCTGCGTGGCAACAGGCATGCTCTCGATCTCGTCGAGGAAAAGCGTGCCGCCGCCTGCATGTTCGATGCGGCCGGTGCGGCGCTTTTGGGCGCCGGTAAAGGCGCCGGCCTCGTGGCCGAACAACTCGCTTTCGATGACGGTTTCGGGCAGGGCGCCGCAGTTCAGCGCCACGAAATTGCCCTTCCGGCGGTGGCTCCACTGATGCAGGATCTGAGCAACCACTTCCTTGCCGCTGCCCGTCTCGCCGGCAACAAGCACGTCGACATCGGTATCGGCGATGTGGCGAAGAATTCTTCTCAAATTTTCCATGACAGGCGTCTGGCCGATCAGCGGCGAATTCTCCTGCGCATCCTCGGCAGCTTTGCGCAGCATGCGGTTTTCCAGGATAAGCCGCCGCTTCTCGCTGGCGCGACGAACGCTTTGGACGAGCCGATCGGCTGCGAAGGGCTTGGCGATGAAGTCATAAGCACCGTCTTGGATTGCCTGAACCGCCATCGGAATATCGCCGTGTCCTGTCATCAGGATCACCGGCAGGTCAACATCCATGGTCTGCAGCGTGGCGAAGAGTTGCAGCCCGTCGATCTCCGGCATGCGGATATCGGTGACGATGGAGCCGGCAAAGTCGGCTGACAGGTCGGCCAGCGCGGCCTTCGCTCCCTCATAGGCGAAAACGGAGAATCCGGCGAGTTCGAGCGTCTGGGCGGTGGCGCGGCGCAGATCCTTGTCGTCGTCGATCAGGGCAACGGGCATCATTGTGGCCATGACCTCAAGCCTTCCTCAGATGAACGATGAACCGGGTTCCACTGCTGTCGCTGGCGACCTCCATCCGGCCGCCGTAATCGCCGACAATATCCTTGGAGATGACCAGCCCCAGGCCGAGACCGCTTTCCTTCGAGGTATTGAACGGCGTGAACAGGCCCTTGCGGATATCCGGCGGAATACCGGGGCCGTTGTCGGCGACCGTCACCGTTACCATGTCTGCATCGGCTGATGTCCTGACCTCGACACGACCCTCTCCGGCCTTCGGCGCCACCGCCTCCAGGGCGTTCTGAAGCAGATTGATGAGCACCTGCTCGAGACGGATGCGGTTTCCCATGACCCGCAGTTCGGCCGGCGGCAGGTCGATGTCGAGCGTATCCATGCGACCGGCAAACCGGCTGCGCAACAGCATCACCGCGCCCTCGATCACATCCTTCAATCCTGTGGGCTCGGCGCTGCCGCGACCCTTTCGGGCAAAACTCTTCAGCTCCTCGGTGATCGAACCTATGCGCTCCGTCAAAGCCGCGATGCTTTCGAGATTTTCACCGGCAGGTGCGGCCTGCCCGCGAGCGAGGAAGGTGCGGGCGTTGTCCGCATAGGCACGGATGGTCGCCACCGGCTGGTTGATCTCATGAGCGACGCCGGCGGCCACCTGACCGAGAATTGCCAGCCGGTTGGCCTGCACCAGATCCTGCTGCACGGCCTGCAGCCGCTGTTCGGTGCTCTTATGGCCGATGATTTCAGCCTGCAGCCGATCGCGCGCCTGGCTGAGATCCAGGGTCCGCTCGGCGACGCGCCGTTCCAACTCCTCTCGCGCCTGCTGTTCTCCGAAAATCCGCAAGGTGATCGCATGGCGCCGGCGCAGCAGAAACGCTGCTCCCGCCAGCAGCGGCAAGAGTATGAGCAAGGCCAGCATACGGGCTTCGCGAATTCCCGCATCGATGGATGGCCCAAGCGCCACGAGATGCTGCAGCTGCCAGCCGGTTGCAGGAACCGGCATCCCGACATCGAGAAACCTGGTTTTTCCGGCATCGCCGGGCATGACGATCTCAGCGACATCAAGGCCGTCGCCGAGGTTCCGGACGAAATCCAGCGGCAGGGGCTGAAGCGGTGCAGCGCCGAATTGAAGGCTTTCGCGGATCGCGGTCAACCGGTCTTCGGCGATCCGACCGATCGTCATGAACCGCCATGATGGAATACTGGTGATCAGAACAATGCCGCGCTCGTCAACGACGTAGGACGGGGTGTTCGAGGCATTCCAATCCGCCTCGACGTCGTCGAATTCGACCTTGACCACAACGACACCCAGCAGGCCATTGCTGCTCGAAATCCGCTGGGAGATATAGAGACCCGGTTTTTTGCTGACCGTGCCGAGCGCGAAGTGCTCGGCCTGTCCTCTTTCGGCCGCGCCTCGAAAATACTCCCGGAAGCGGTAATCATTGCCGACGAAACTCGTCGGTTCGCGCCAGTTGCTGGCCGAAACAGCCATGCCGTCCTTGTCGATGACATAGATGACGGCAGCCTTCGTGCCCGCCGCCAGCTTTTCCAGCTTCTGACTGAGCCGCTCGAACGTGCCGGCATCGTTTCCCGCCAGTGCCGCGGCGAGTGCAGCGTCCTGCGACAGCACGAAGGGCAGGGCCCGGTATTTCTCAAGAACGGTGCGCAGCAAAGCCGCATTCAGCCTCGCATCCATGCGGGCCTGTTCCTCAAGGGCAGCCTCCGCCCGGTGCCGGCCGATCTCGCCGCCGGCCCAGAGACTTGCGACGACGGCAAGCAGTGCGATCACCGCATAGGCCCACCACATCCGGCGGATGCGGTGGTGCAGAGACAGGGCAGGCCACAGCCTTTGCGAGACAGACAAGGACATGGCGGATTTGTGCATTTTTCTGCACTGGATGCAAATGGATTTGTGCGGATTTCCGCATTTGTCCATGAGTGCGCCGGGCCTTCTGAAATTTTTATTTAAAAAAATCAAAAGGTTATAAAAACACTCGAAACTGGCACGGTGATTGCGAAGGAAATGGCAACAACGGCTGAGCTGTTGGATTGAAGCGAAGGCTCGGGAGGCCGGAGTTCGTTCCGGACGAGCCATAGGAGGATATCATGATCGCAGCACCATTCGATGCAGTCGCAGACAGCAAGGGCAAAAAGAAGCCCTTTTACACCCATCTTTACGTTCAGGTTCTTGCGGCCATCGCCGCCGGTATCGTTCTCGGCCATTTCTACCCCGAACTCGGCGCCCAGCTGAAACCGCTTGGTGATGCCTTCATCAAGCTCGTCAAGATGATCATCGCGCCGGTCATCTTCCTGACGGTAGCGACCGGCATTGCCGGCATAAGCGACCTTAAGAAGGTCGGCCGCGTTGCCGGCAAGGCGATGTTGTACTTCCTAACCTTCTCGACGTTGGCGCTGGTCATCGGCATGATCGTCGCCAATGTCGTCCAGCCCGGCGCCGGCATGAACATCGATCCGGCTTCGCTGGATCCCGCCGCCGTCGCCACCTTTGCCTCGAAGGCGCACGAGCAGAGCATCGTCGGCTTTCTGACCAACATCATTCCGACGACGATCGTCGGCGCTTTTGCCGATGGCGACATTCTGCAGGTGCTGTTCTTCTCGGTGCTGTTCGGCATCGCGCTGGCTATGGTCGGCGAAAAGGGCGAGCAGGTCGTCAATTTCCTCAATGCCCTGACGGCTCCGGTCTTCAAGCTCGTCGCCATCCTCATGAAGGCCGCCCCGATCGGCGCTTTCGGCGCCATGGCCTTCACCATCGGCAAGTATGGCATCGGATCGATCGCCAACCTCGCCATGCTGATCGGCACCTTCTACCTCACCTCGCTGCTCTTCGTCCTCGTCGTTCTCGGCGCCGTCGCCCGCTATAACGGCTTCTCGATCTTGGCGCTGCTGCGCTATATCAAGGAAGAGCTGCTGCTGGTTCTCGGCACCTCGTCTTCGGAGGCCGCACTTCCGGGGCTGATGAACAAGATGGAAAAGGCCGGCTGTAAGCGCTCGGTCGTCGGTCTCGTGATCCCGACCGGCTATTCCTTCAATCTCGATGGCACCAACATCTATATGACGCTGGCGGCCCTGTTCATTGCCCAGGCAACCGGCATCAATCTCTCCTGGGGTGACCAGATCCTGCTGTTGCTGGTCGCGATGCTGAGCTCGAAGGGTGCGGCTGGTATCACCGGCGCCGGCTTCATCACGCTTGCCGCCACACTTTCCGTCGTGCCCTCCGTGCCGGTCGCCGGCATGGCGCTCATCCTCGGCATCGACCGCTTCATGTCGGAATGCCGGGCGCTGACCAACCTCGTCGGCAATGCCGTGGCGACGATCGTCGTGGCGCGTTGGGAAAACGAGTTGGATACCGCGCAGCTTGCCAGAGCGTTGGGCGGCCAGACCGGTGAGGATATTTCGGCCGCAGGTTTCCAGCCCGCCGAATAACCAGTCACTTCATCGCATCTACGGAGCGGCCCGTTATTCGACGGGCCGTTTCTCTTTCTGCATCAGCGGTTATTGTCGCCAAGAAGCCGGTCGTAAACGGCGCCGATCGCACTCGCTTCCTTCTCCAGCGCGAAGTGCGCCCTGACATGACGCAGTGCATTCTCGCCATGCGCGATCGCCAGACCGGGATCTGCGATATAGGGGGCGATGGCCCGAGTCAGCGCCTTGCCATCGCCGGCGGCGATCACCGCCCCTGTCTCGCCCGTGACGACGAGTTCGGAATAGGCGCCCGCGTCCGATGCCACGACGGCAGTGCGCGAGGCCATGGCTTCGAGTGGCGTCAGGCCGAAGCCCTCGTTTCTGGAGGGGGCGACGTAAAGCGTCAGGCGGCGATACCAGACCTTGATATCAGGCACTTCGCCGAGGAAGAGGATACGGTCGCTAAGCCCGGCGGCGGCGACATCGGCCTTGAGCCTGTCTGCGAATGCCGTGTGCTCCGCCGTTACCCGGCCGGAGACGACCGCCGTCCACTCGGGATGCTGCGGCAAGAGTTCGATCATCGCCTGCACGAAAAGATCGGTGCCCTTCTGATGGCGCACGCGGCCGAAGCAGCCGACGAGATGGCGGCCGGGCAGACCGGCAGCGGCGATGCCGTCGTCTGTCGTTTCCGGCGGATGGAACAGGGCAAGGTCGACGCCGTGCTGGATGACCGTGTGCGGCACCTCGAGGAACGAGCCGGAACGGTCGCTGGTCGCGATAACAGCGTCCATGCGGCGGATCAGCCATTTCGTATAGGCGGTATGGCGGCGTTGGGCGGCCGAGGTGAAAAGCAGCTTCAGCTGCATGCGCAGGAGATGGCGAAGCATTATGCCGACGGCCATCTCGTTGTTGCGGCGGGCGTGCCAGACGCGCTGGCGCCGGCGCGCCGGCTGGCGCCAGAGGCCGAGGAGCTGTGACCATCTCAGTTTCGGCAGGCCCTCCGGCAGGCCGGGACCGAGAGTTGCGATCCTGATGCCGAGCCGGATCTGGCAGGGGATGAGCTGGACGATGGTCGAGGTGACGCCGGAGAGCCGGCGCTTGAAATTGGGCGCGATGATCTCGACGTCACGAATGTCCGGCACGGGAGGGGTCTCGTATCTGGCGGCCAATCAGCCCCAGGAAACCTGGAGGATTTCGTAGGCCTTGGCGCCGCCGGGCGCATTGACCTCGATGGAATCGCCGACCTCCTTGCCGATCAGCGCACGGGCGATCGGGGAGGAGATGGAGATGCGGCCGGCCTTGACGTCGGCTTCCTGGTCACCGACGATCTGGTAGGTCTTTTCTTCCTCGGTGTCCTCGTCGACGAGCTTCACCTTGGCGCCGAACTTGATCTTGTCGCCCGACATCTTCGTCAGGTCGATGACCTCGGCGCGCGCCGTCAGGTCTTCCAGTTCGCTGATGCGGCCTTCATTGTGGCTCTGGGCTTCCTTGGCGGCGTGATATTCGGCGTTTTCGGAAAGGTCGCCATGGGCACGGGCTTCGGCGATCGCCTCGATGATTCGAGGGCGCTCCTCCTGCTGACGCCAGCGCAGTTCTTCCTGCAGCTTGACGAAGCCACCCGGTGTCATTGGTACCTTTTCAACCATTTTTCTGTCCTTCACTCCTTGTATCCACGCAGTTAGGCGCAAACACAAAAGAAAACAGGTCCCGAAGGGGAGCTTCGGAACCGTGCCACAATCCTAGTTAAGTGCTTATAGCAGATCGCCAAGGCCGATTTCCAGAAAATTCGGATAAACGAAATGCGAGCCGCCGCGACAGCGGGTCGTCCGTCGCAAAAACCAGCAAAAGATCGGACCACCGCGGTTGACTTTGTTCTAAGGAACATATAGTGAACATTCTAATGAAGAAGTCGCTAACAGAACGCTTGGCCATCCTTTCCGACGCAGCGAAATATGATGCTTCCTGCGCGTCCAGCGGCACGGTGAAACGCGATTCGGCGGCAAGCGGCGGGCTCGGCTCGACCGAGGGGTCCGGCATCTGCCATGCCTATGCCCCGGATGGGCGATGCATTTCGCTTCTCAAAATATTGCTGACCAATTTCTGCGTCTACGACTGCGCCTATTGCGTCAATCGTTCGTCGAGCAATGTCGAACGGGCGCGCTTCACGCCCGAGGAGGTCATCTGGCTGACGCTGGAATTCTACCGCCGCAACTATATCGAAGGCCTGTTTCTTTCCTCGGGCATTATTCGTTCGTCCGACTACACGATGGAAGAGATGGTCCGCATCGTCCGCGAACTGCGTGTGACGCATAATTTTAGCGGCTATATCCATTTGAAATCAATCCCCGAAGCATCGCCGCGTCTTATCGAGGAGGCGGGACTCTATGCCGACCGGCTGTCGCTCAATATCGAGTTGCCGACGGATAACGGCATCAGCCGCTTTGCGCCGGAAAAGAAACCCGCCAATATCCGCCGATCAATGGGCGATCTCAGGCTGAAGATCGAAGCCGCCGGCGAACCGACGCTGCAGACAAAGAAGCGTCAGCGTTTCGTGCCGGCCGGCCAGAGCACGCAGATGATCGTTGGCGCCGACGGAGCGAACGATGCGACGATCCTGGCGACCAGCGGCAGGCTTTACAGCAGCTACGGCCTGAAGCGTGTCTATTATTCCGCCTTCAGCCCGATCCCGGATTCGTCCAAAAACCTGCCGCTGATCAAACCGCCGCTGATGCGCGAACACCGGCTCTATCAGGCCGACTGGCTCTATCGATTCTATGGTTTCGGCATCGATGAGATCACCGCCAACCAGGTGGGCGGCATGCTCGATCTTAACCTCGACCCCAAACTTGCCTGGGCGCTCGCCAACCGCGCCGATTTTCCCGTCGATATCAACAGGGCCGAGCGCGAGCGGTTGCTGCGTGTGCCGGGTCTCGGGACCAAGACCGTCAAAGCGATCGTTTCGGCACGCCGGTTTCGTCGCCTGCGGCTCGACGATCTCTCGCGGCTCGGCGTGTCGATCAAGAAGGTCCAATCTTTCATCTCGGCGGAAGGCTGGTCGCCGCGCCGGCTGATCGACCGGCCGGACCTTCGCGCCATGTTCGAGCCGAAACCCGAACAATTGTCGTTGCTGTGATGCGCCGGGTCGTGCTTGCAGGACGGGGCGAGCTTGCCGAATGGCGCGATGCCGCGCGCGCTTTTGCCGCCGCCGGCATATTGCCTGATGAAATCGATTGGCGCGAAAAAGCCGCGGAGCCGGATCTTGCATTTCAACGCGACGCCATGCCGCCGACGCCTGCGATAACACGCAAGCCAATGACGGTGCCGCCGGCCTTCATCGAGCTGGCGGAAACGGTTCTCTGCCATTCCGATCCGGCACGGTTCTCGTTGCTTTACCGACTGCTCTGGCGACTGCAACTGGACCGGCAATTGCTGGAAGTGGCCTCCGACGAGGACGTCGTGCGGGCCCGGCTGATGGCGAAAAACGTTCGGCGTGACGCGCACAAGATGACCGCTTTCGTCCGCTTCAAGGAGGTTGGTGCCGCAACGGCAGATCGTCGAAAATTCCTCGCCTGGTTTGAGCCGGACCACCATATCGTCCGGCGCACGGCGCCCTTCTTCCAGCGCCGTTTCACCGACATGGATTGGCTGATCGTCACGCCCAAGGGGTCGGCCGCCTGGGACGGCGAGCGGCTGACGATGAGCAACGCGCCATGCGAGAAGCCCAATCTCACCGATGCCACCGATGAACTCTGGCGCACCTACTATGCCAGCATCTTCAACCCGGCGCGATTGAAGCTGAAGGCGATGCAAGCGGAAATGCCAAAAAAATATTGGAAGAACCTGCCGGAGGCCGACCTCATCCCCGGGCTGATCGCATCGGCGGAGAGCAAGGTGCGGGCCATGGCCGCGCGCGAGGCGACGCAATCGCTGCCCTTTCACGACCGCCTGCAGGACGTGGCGCGCAATATCCCTGCCGAACCCGAGGCGCCGGCCGGCACGCTGGAAGCGTTGCGCGCGGAAGCTGACGTCTGCACCCGCTGCCCGCTTCATGCCAAGGCGACGCAGACCGTCTTCGGGGAGGGACCGCGCGATGCAGAGGTGATGTTCGTCGGCGAGCAGCCGGGCGACCAGGAGGATATAGCAGGACGCCCCTTCGTCGGGCCGGCCGGCCGGCTCCTCGACCAGGTGATCGCCGAGGCGGGCATCGACCGCTCGACGCTTTACGTTACCAATGCCGTCAAGCATTTCAAATATGAGCCGCGCGGCAAACGCCGTATCCACCAGAAGCCTAATATGGGCGAGGTAAAGCACTGCCGCTGGTGGCTCAATCTGGAGATGGGGCTGGTCGAGCCGAAGCTCATCGTTGCCATGGGGGCAACGGCGCTCGCGGCGCTGACCGATGTCAAACAGCGCCTGCAAGATGTCAGGGGGAAAGCAATGGCGATCGATGGAGGACGCACGCTCTTCGTGACGGTGCATCCATCCTATCTGCTGCGTATCCCCGACGAGCGGCTGAAGGCGGAGGAGCTCGCGCGATTTCGCGAGGACATGATGAAAATTCAGCGGCTTATGACAGCCGCCGAATAAATTGATTCCGCTTGAGCTGCCGCCACCGCTCACCGAGCGATGGCGCTGTCTCTTTGTTCTTAGGCAATTCCGGACGCAAAACCGCGGCACTCTTTTGCTGGAATTGCTCTAAAGCGCGACGCATCAAATTTGATTCATGCGACGCGCTTTAGCCCTTTGTTTTATGCATGTCGTTGTCCCGGAACCGCTGCACACTTCCGGGCGACATGCATTAATCTCAGGCGAAGTAGCTCTGCAGCGGCCGCACTTCGAGATTGCCGGCCTTCAGCGCCTTGATCGCCTGGGCGGCGGCCTCAGCACCTGCCATCGTCGTGTAATAAGGCACCTTCTGCATCAGCGTCGCGCGGCGCAGCGACTTGGAGTCGGAGATCGCCTTGTTGCCGTCGGTGGTGTTGATGACGAGCTGGACCTGACGGTTGCGGATAGCGTCCTCGATGTGCGGGCGGCCTTCCAGCACCTTGTTGATCTTGGTGGCGGTGATGCCGTTTTCGCCGAGGAAGCGGGCCGTGCCGCCGGTCGCCAGCACCTTGAAGCCCTGTTCGACGAGGATGCGGATCGCCGGGAGTACGCGCAGCTTGTCCGCGTCGCGCACGGAGACGAAGACCGTCCCGTCACGCGGCAGCTCGACGCTGGCGCCGAGCTGCGACTTGGCAAAGGCGAGAGCGAAATCGGTGTCGAGGCCGATGACTTCGCCGGTCGAGCGCATTTCCGGGCCGAGTAGCGTGTCGACACCGGGGAAACGGGCGAAGGGGAAGACGGCTTCCTTGACGGCGATGTGCTTCAGCTTGCGTGGATCGGGCTTTTCGCCATAGGCGGCAAAGGCTGCATCGAGTTTCTCGCCAGCCATGACGCGGGCGGCGATCTTGGCGATCGGCGCGCCGATGGTCTTGGCGACGAAGGGCACGGTGCGCGAGGCGCGCGGATTGACTTCGAGAACGTAGACGGTGCCGTCCTTGATGGCGAACTGGACGTTCATCAGGCCGCCGACGTTGAGCGCCTTGGCCATCGCCTTCGCCTGGCGTTCCAACTCGTCTAGCATTTCGGGGGAGAGCGTGCGCGGTGGCAGCGAGCAGGCGCTGTCGCCGGAATGAATGCCGGCTTCCTCGATATGCTCCATGATGCCGGCGACATAGACGTCGGTGCCGTCGGACAGGCAGTCGACATCGACTTCGATGGCATGAGAGAGATAGCTGTCGAAGAGCAGCGGGTTCTTGCCGAGCAGGGTGTTGATCTGGCCCGTCTTGTCGTTGGGATAGCGCTGCTTGATGTCCTCCGGCACCAGTTCGGGAACCGTGTCGAGCAGGTAGCTCTGCAGCTGGCCTTCCGAATGCAGGATCTGCATGGCGCGGCCGCCGAGCACGTAGGAGGGGCGCACGACCAGCGGGAAGCCGATTTCGGTAGCGACCATGCGGGCCTGCTCGACCGAATAGGCGATACCGTTGTTCGGCTGGTTGAGATCGAGCTTCATCAGCAGCTTCTGGAAGCGGTCGCGGTCCTCGGCGAGGTCGATCATATCAGGCGCAGTGCCGAGGATCGGGATGCCGTTCTTCTCAAGCGCTTCGGCAAGCTTCAGCGGTGTCTGGCCGCCGAACTGGACGATGACGCCGACGACTTCGCCCTTTTCCTGCTCGGCGCGCAGGATCTCGATCACGTCCTCGGCCGTCAGCGGCTCGAAATAGAGGCGGTCCGAGGTGTCGTAGTCGGTCGAGACGGTTTCAGGGTTGCAGTTGATCATGATCGCTTCATAACCCGCATCCTTCAGCGCGAAGGCGGCATGGCAGCAGCAATAGTCGAACTCGATGCCCTGGCCGATGCGGTTCGGGCCGCCGCCGAGGATGACGACCTTCTTGCGGTCGGACACGTCCGCCTCGGAGCGGGCGGCGCCGACGAAGGGCGTCTCATAGGTCGAATACATGTAGGCAGTCGGCGAGGCGAATTCGGCCGCACAGGTATCGATGCGCTTGAACACAGGGCGGACGTTCAGGCTGTTGCGAAATTCGGCGACCTGCTTGGGGCGCTTGCCGGTCAGCGTCGCCAGACGGGCGTCGGAAAAGCCCATCGCCTTCAGCATGCGGAGGTTATCGGCATCTTCGGGCAGGCCATGCTCGCGGATACGGGCTTCCGTGTCGATGATGTTCTTAAGCTCGGCGATGAACCAGGGATCGATCTTGCAGCCTTCATGCACCTCTTCGATGCTGAGACCCATGCGCAATGCCTGGGCGACCATGCGCAGGCGATCCGGCGTCGGCGTGCCGATGGCGGCGCGGATGGCGTTGTGGCTGGATTCGCCTTCCTCGGAGTCGGGGATCTCGATTTCGTCGAGGCCGGTCAGGCCGGTTTCGAGGCCGCGCAGCGCCTTCTGCAGAGATTCGGCGAAGGTGCGGCCGATCGCCATGACTTCGCCGACCGACTTCATCGCGGTCGTCAGCACCGGCGAGGCGCCGGGGAATTTCTCGAAGGCGAAACGCGGGATCTTGGTGACGACGTAGTCGATCGACGGTTCGAACGAGGCGGGCGTTGCGCCGCCGGTGATGTCGTTGTCCAATTCGTCGAGCGTATAACCGATGGCGAGCTTGGCGGCGATCTTGGCGATCGGGAAGCCGGTGGCCTTGGATGCCAGCGCCGACGAACGCGAGACGCGCGGGTTCATCTCGATGACGACGAGGCGGCCGTCTTTCGGATTGACGGCGAACTGGACGTTCGAGCCGCCGGTCTCAACGCCGATCTCGCGCAGCACCGCGATCGAGGCGTTGCGCATGATCTGGTATTCCTTGTCGGTCAGCGTCAGCGCCGGCGCGACGGTGATCGAATCGCCGGTATGGACGCCCATCGGGTCGATGTTTTCGATGGAGCAGATGATGATGCAGTTGTCCGCCTTGTCGCGGACGACCTCCATTTCATATTCCTTCCATCCGAGCACCGATTCCTCGACCAGCACTTCGGTGGTCGGCGAGGCGTCGAGGCCACCGCCGACGATCTCGAAGAATTCCGACCGGTTATAGGCGATGCCGCCGCCGGTGCCGCCCATGGTGAAGGAGGGGCGGATGATGGCGGGCAGGCCGACATGGTCGATCGCCTGGGCGGCGATCGCCATGGCGTGGCTGATGTATCGCTGCTTACGATCGCTCTCGCCGAGGTTCCACTGGTTTTCCAGCTCGTCCAGTGCCTTGTCGAGGTCGGATCCGGAGAGGCTGTCGCGCAGCTTGTTGCGCTCGGCCTCGTGCGTCTTGCGGTCGAGGTCCTTGATGTCGGTGGCGTTCGCCAGCATCGAGCGCGGCGTTTCCAGCCCGATCCGGGCCATCGCTTCGCGAAACAGCGCGCGGTCCTCGGCCATGTCGATGGCGGCGGGCTTGGCGCCGATCATTTCGACATTGTAACGGTCGAGCACGCCCATGCGCTTCAGTGAAAGCGCGGTGTTCAGCGCCGTCTGGCCGCCCATGGTCGGCAGCAGCGCATCCGGGCGCTCCTTGGCGATAATCTTGGCGACGACCTCTGGGGTGATCGGCTCGACATAGGTGGCGTCGGCAAGGCCCGGATCGGTCATGATCGTCGCCGGGTTGGAATTGACGAGGATGACGCGGTAGCCCTCCTCCTTCAGCGCCTTGCAGGCCTGGGTGCCGGAATAGTCGAACTCGCAAGCCTGGCCAATAACGATCGGTCCCGCGCCGATGATGAGGATCGATTTGATGTCTTGGCGCTTCGGCATGGGCGATATCCATTGTCTGGCTGCGCAAAAAGCCGGCCAGGGTGGGAGATCACCGGGTCGGGTCGCGCATTGAGGGTCTTTTCAGGCTAGAAGCGGCTTATAGGCAAATGTACTTGCAAACGGAACCCCATAAATCGCGGAATCGACAGGAATCCAACGCCGCGCGGCAGGCTGTTTCCCCTCAGGCAGGACGAGCACCCAGATTTCGCCATGACGCGCCGGACGGGCGAGGTCGACCGCGGCTTCGTGAAGCCCGATCCGCTTGGATGCAGCGGCACGACCCTGATCCGGCCAGAAGCAGAGAGATCGGCGCCCGCGTCGTCGCGGCGGCTTGCTTCAGAGCGTTTCGGTTCTCGCCCGCGGCTGGTCACTACCTCGGTGCAATGCCCTTGGGTGGAAGCGCTGCAGCGGTCCACGATCTTGCCCCAGGCATGGTCTGATTGCCCGATGAAGCCGCTGGAATTCCGGCCGTCGACGGATATATAGATTCCTTAAGGTGCAAGCACGGCATTGCCGGGGAGAACGAAGATGGAATGGAGAGGCCGGCGTCAGTCCGACAATATCGAAGATCGCCGCGGCGACCCGAGCAGCGGCGGTTTTGGCCGCGGCGGTGGCTTCAATTTTCCCTCCGGCGGCGGCGTTCGCCGTGCCGGCGGTGGCCTGAGCATCGGCACGATCATCTTCCTCGTCGTCATCTATTTTATCTTCAAGGCAATGGGCATCGATCTGATGCAGGTGCTTGATAACGGCGGCACGACGAGCGGCCCCGGCTACGAGCAGAGCCAGTCTGGAGGAGCACGCACGCCTGCCAATGATGAGATGACCGCCTTCATGCGTACCGTGCTTGCCGAAACCGAGGATACCTGGACGGGCATCTTCCAGGCGCAAGGCCAGACGTACGAGGAGCCGCGTCTCGTGCTGTTTTCGGGCTCGACGGCATCGGCCTGCGGCTCAGCATCGGCTGCAACCGGGCCGTTCTACTGCCCCGGTGACCATAAGCTCTATCTCGACACGGATTTCTTCCGGGAGCTCTCCGACCGGTTCGGCGCGTCGGGCGATTTCGCCGAGGCCTATGTCGTCGCTCACGAGGTCGGCCATCACGTGCAGAACCTGCTCGGCATCCTGCCGAAGTTCAACCAGGCCCGCCAGCGCATGAGCGAGGAGGAGGCCAACAAGATGTCGGTGCGCGTCGAGCTGCAGGCCGATTGCTTCGCCGGCATCTGGGGCAAATATACCCAGCAGAAAGGCCTGCTGGAGTCAGGCGATCTGGAGGAAGCGCTGAACGCCGCTCAGCAGATCGGCGACGATACCCTGCAGAAACGGTCGCAGGGTTATGTCGTGCCTGAGAGTTTCAACCACGGCACATCACAACAGCGCGTCAGATGGTTCAAGCGCGGCTTCGACAGCGGCCAGCTGTCGGCTTGCGACACGTTCTCAGGGCCGGTTTGAGGGTGAGGGAATAACGCTGTGTTGGAAGAGTGGTGATTGCCCTTCCACCCGCTCACCTCTCACTGTCCATATGCTGCAGCATATGCTCGGGATAGCGCCTACCGGCAGCCGCATCCTTCGGCACGGCGCGTTCGATGGCGACGAAATCTTCTTTCGATAGGTCGACCGCGCGCGAGCCGAGAGCCTCGGTCAGCCGGTCGCGGCGGCGGGCGCCGATGAGCGGGACGATATCCTTGCCCTTGGCGGCGACCCAGGCGATGGCGATCTGGGCGACCGAGACGCTTTTTACCTCTGCAATCTCACGCAGCTTTTCCACCAAAGCGAGGTTCTGCTCGATATTGCCTTCCTGGAAGCGTGGGCTGTAGGCACGGAAATCGCCGGCCGTCGCACCCTGGCCCTTTTGCCAGTGGCCGCTGATCAGGCCGCGCGAGAGTACGCCATAGGCGGTGATCGAGATGCCGAGTTCGCGTGTCGTCGGCAGGATCTTCTCTTCAATGCCGCGCGAGATCAGCGAATATTCGATCTGCAGGTCGACGATCGGGGCAACGGTGGCGGCGCAGCGGATGGTGTCGGCGCCGACTTCCGACAGGCCGATGTGCCTGACATAACCCGCTTTAACCATATCGGCGATGGCGCCGACCGTGTCCTCGATCGGCACGTTCGGATCGAGCCGGGCCGGGCGGTAGATGTCGATATAGTCGACGCCGAGGCGCTGCAGTGTATAAGTGAGGAAGTTCTTCACCGCGACCGGCCGGGCGTCGACGCCGTTCCAGCCGCCGGCAGGATCGCGCAAGGCCCCGAACTTGACACTGATGACGGCATCCTCGCGCCTGCGGCCCTTCAGTGCTTCGCCGATCAGCATCTCGTTATGGCCCATGCCGTAGAAATCGCCGGTGTCGAGCAGGTTGATGCCGGCATCGAGCGCGGCATGGATCGTCGCGATGCTTTCTGCTCTGTCGGAGGGGCCGTACATGCCCGACATGCCCATGCAGCCGAGGCCGATGGCCGAGACTTCGGGTCCGGTCTTTCCCAGACGATAGGTCTGCATTGTCTTCTCCTCATCAGCGCCGAGCAGTGCTGTCGGGTGCTGTTTTACAGCCTTCGCTCCTGCGCGATAATCCGGATGGCGTCGAACGGGCCGTGCGGCGGAATGCACAATGAACGATCTTTTTTAGAATGATCTGGATGCCGTTATCGCGATTGCAAGGGAGGCAATGATCACGTTGCCGCGCTCTGCGGTTGAGGCAAATTATAAATTGCCCGTTCAGCACTATCAAAAACTTTGAAATGTTCACGGATTGTTTCGGTTTATGTTCTGAGCTATGTCACTTTCTCGGCGACGAGATCGTCTTTTCAGGACCAACCGCCGTAGAGATGCCTCATGCTTGATCCTAAATTCGTTCGCCGCGGCCTTTTTCTGGTCTTCATCATCCTTTTCCTCGACATTATCGGCATTGCCATCATCATGCCGGTGCTGCCCGCCTATCTGGAGCAACTGACCGGCGGCGGCGTCAGCGATGCGGCGATCGACGGGGGCTGGCTGATGCTCGTCTATGCCGGCATGCAATTCCTGTTCGCGCCACTGCTCGGAAATCTCTCCGACCGGTTCGGCCGCCGGCCGATCCTGTTGCTTTCGGTGCTGACTTTTGCGATCGACAATTTCATCTGCGGCATCGCCACCAGCTTCTGGATGCTGTTCGTCGGCCGCGTGCTTGCCGGCATCAGCGGCGGCAGTTTTGCCACCTGCTCGGCCTATATCGCCGACATCAGCACGGAGGAGAACCGGGCAAAGAATTTCGGATTGATCGGCATCGCCTTCGGCGTCGGTTTCACGATCGGCCCGGTCATCGGCGGTGTGCTCGGCGAATTCGGCCCGCGTGTGCCGTTCCTCGGCGCGGCTGCGCTGTCTCTCGTCAATTTCATCGCCGCCTGCTTCCTGTTGCCGGAAACCCTGGAGGCGAAAAACCGCCGCCGGTTCGAGTGGAAACGTGCCAATCCGCTCGGCGCGTTGCGACAGATGCGCCACTATCCCGGCATCGGCTGGGTCAGCCTCGTGATGTTCTTGTTCTTCCTGGCGCATGCCGTCTATCCCTCGGTCTGGTCGTTCGTCTCGACCTATCGCTACGGCTGGAGCGAGGGACAGATCGGCCTGTCGCTCGGTATTTACGGCATCGGCGCGGCGCTCATCATGGGGCTGGTTCTGCCGCGTATCGTGCCGGTTCTCGGCGAGTGGAAGACGGCTCTGCTCGGCCTCTGTTTCTCGGCCGTCGGACTCACCGGCTATGCTTTTGCCTGGGAAGGCTGGGTGGTCTATGTCGTCATCGTCGCGACCGTCATGGAGAACGTCGCCGATCCGCCGCTGCGCAGTATCGCCGCCGGCAAGGTGCCGCCCTCGGCGCAGGGGGAACTGCAGGGTGCGCTAACCAGCCTCAGCAGCATCACCACCATCCTCGGGCCGCTGATCTTCACGCAATTGTTCAGCTATTTCACCCGGCCGGAGGCGCCCGTCACCTTTGCCGGCGCACCCTATCTGACCGCCGCCCTGTTCATCCTGCTGGCTTCAGGCGTGTTTCTCGTACGGGTCCGGGTCCGTGAGCCGGACGAGGCGCTGGAAGCGGCGGGTTGATCGATCAGAAATGATGATGCGATGATGAATTTTTCATCATCTGCCTGCTTTGGGGTAGTTCTTTGCGGGACTTTGATCTAAGCCCGAAGGATATTTCGCCGCAAGTTGCGGTGACACATATTTCAATCACAGGACTGGTGTCATGGACACGCCGATCGACGCGCGCAGGCTTGCGCCGGCAACCGATAATCGTTGGGGCGCACATTTCCGTGCAACGCTGGCGCTCGGCATTCCGCTGATCGGCGCGCAGCTTGCCCAACTCGGCATCAACACCACCGACGTGATGATCGTCGGTCGTCTCGGCGCCGAACATCTGGCGGCGATGGTGCTTTCGGCGCAATTCCTGTTCACGATCCTGATCTTCGGCTCGGGCTTTGCCATCGCTGTCATTCCGATGGTGGCGCAGGCCTATGGCCGCGGCGACGTCGTCTCTGTGCGCCGGGCGTTGCGCATGGGTCTGTGGGTAGTGATCGCATACTGGGTCATCATGCAGCCGGCCTTCTTCAATTCGGAGCGGATCCTTCTCTTCGCACAGCAAAAGCCCGAAGTGGCCAAGCTCGCTCATGGCTACATCATGATCGGCCAGTTCGGCCTGCTGCCGGCGCTGCTCTTCAACGTCATGCGCGCGCTGGTCAGCGCCATCGGCAAGGCGGGCATCATCCTCAACGTCACCGTCGTCACGCTGGTGATGAACGCGATCTTCGCCTATGCCCTCGTGCTTGGCCATTTCGGCTTTCCGGCGATGGGGCTCGAGGGAGCGGCGATCGTTTCGGTCGTCGTCCAGACAGCTGGTTTCCTCTTCATCCTGGCTTTTGTGCAGCGGCGGGAAGAGACGCGGCGCTACGAGATCTTCGTGCGGTTCTGGAAGCCCGACTGGCATGCTTTGCTGGAGGTCATCCGGCTTGGTCTGCCGATCAGCGTGACCATCCTTGCCGAGGTCAGCCTGTTCACCGTGGCGTCGCTGTTGATGGGGTATATCGGCACCATCGAGCTCGCCGCCCACGGCATCGCCCTGCAATGGGCCTCGATCGCCTTCATGATCCCGCTCGGCCTCAGCCAAGCGGCGACGGTGCGCGTCGGCGTCGCCCACGGGCAGGGTGATTACCGGGGGGTGGTACGCGCTTCGATCATGGTGCTCATCCTTGCCTGCGCCATTTCAGCGGTGGGCTCGGTGCTGTTTGCCACTATGCCGCAATTCCTCGGCAGCTGGTTCCTCGACGTTCACTCGCCGGAGGCGCCCCAGGTGCTTGCCTATGCCGGACCGTTGATTGTCGTCGCCGGGCTTTTCCAGTTGGTCGATGGCCTGCAGGTGATCGCCAACGGATTGCTGCGCGGCCTCAAGGACGCACGTGTGCCGATGATCATGGCGTTGATTGCCTATTGGCCGATTGGCTTCTTCCTTGCCTGGGCCTTTGCCTTCCCGCTCGGCTTCGGCGGCATCGGTATCTGGTTCGGGTTCCTCGTCGGGCTGGCGGCGGCGGCCGTCATGCTCTGCTGGCGGTTCTACCTTCTCCTTCGCCGGGAGGGAGCGACGGCCGGCGCCTGAGCCGGCCGCGTAGCTCACGCCGCGACAGGCTTGTAGCTGGCGATATCGGCGCGGATGCCGAGGCGCGCGAACAGTTCCTGCGGATCGAAATTCGCCGCCTCGTACGCGGCGGCGACGGCTGCCCGCGCACGCTCGACGACCTCGGCGCTTTCCCATTGGGCGATGGTCACGAAGTTGAACTCGCCGGGACCAGCGACCTGTTCCAGCACTCTGTGGTCGATGAAACCCTCCTGGGCCTCCAGCAGCTTGTGGGTCATCATCACTTTGACGAGAAATTCCTCACGCGCCGCGGCGGCACGACGAATTTGTCGACACGAAAGTAGGCTCCGCTCATCTATTTTCTCCTGCATTAGATGTCTGCGGGGAGTTTGTAATTCCTCAAGTTAAGTCGAGGTCAACATGCAAGGCAAAGAAAAAGGCTCGCGGTGCGAACCCTTAGACTGCTGACAAGCGCGCCAACACAACTTTCGTCATGCTCCGGCTTGTCCCGAGCATCTGCCTCCAGTCGATATGGCAGCAGATCCTCGGCACAAGGCCGAGGATGACGAAGAGTGAGGTTTGTCAATATGTTAAAGGCTCGCCTATAGGCGAGCCTTCATCTGAAATGGGGGCGGCATTGAAATCAGCGTTCGGCGAGGGCCGGCTCGCCCTTCTTCTCGCGCACCATGTTGATGAAGCGGCGGAAGAGATAGTGGCTGTCCTGGGGCCCGGGAGAGGCTTCCGGATGGTGCTGGACGGAGAAGACCTGTTTGCCGAGGACGCGCAGGCCGCAATTGGTGCCGTCGAAAAGCGAAATATGAGTCTCTTCAACGCCATCGGGCAGTGATTTCGAGTCGACCGCGAAGCCATGGTTCATCGAGACGATCTCGACCTTGCCGGTGGTATGATCCTTGACGGGATGATTGGCGCCGTGATGACCCTGATGCATCTTCTCGGTCTTGGCGCCGAGGGCAAGACCCAGCATCTGATGGCCGAGGCAGATGCCGAAGACCGGGATATCGGTCTTAACTAGCGTCTTGATCACAGGCACGGCATATTCGCCGGTTGCCGCCGGATCGCCCGGGCCGTTCGACAGGAAGATGCCGTCCGGCTGCATGGCGAGCACGTCTTCGGCGCTCGTTGCGGCCGGCACGACGGTCACCTTGCAGTCGAGACCGGCAAACAGGCGCAGGATGTTGCGCTTGACGCCGTAGTCGAGGCAGACAACGTGGTATTTCGCGTCCGTTGCACTGAGCTGGCCGTAACCTTCGTTCCAGACCCACGGCGTTTCCGTCCATTGCGAGGACTGGCCCGACGAGGCGATCTTGGCAAGGTCGAGGCCTTCGAGGCCGCTCCAGGCCTTGGCTTCGGCCTTCAACGCCTCGATGTCGAAGACGCCGTTCGGATCGTGGGCGATCACCGCGTTCGGGGCGCCGTTCTCGCGGATCCAGGCGGTCAGTGCGCGCGTGTCGATGCCGCAGAGGCCGACGACGCCGCGCGCCTTCAGCCATTGGTCGAGATGCTTGGCGGCGCGATAGTTCGAAGGGTCGGTGATGTCGGCCTTGAAGATGACGCCGACGGCGCCGTGGCGGGCGGCAGGCGTCAGGTCCTCGATGTCTTCATCGTTGGTGCCGATATTGCCGATATGCGGAAAGGTGAAGGTGACGATCTGGCCGAGATAGGAGGGGTCGGTCAGGATCTCCTCATAACCGGTCAGCGCCGTATTGAAGACCACTTCGGCCGGCACCTTGCCGGTGGCGCCGATGCCCTTGCCTTCGATGACCGTGCCGTCGGCAAGAACGAGCAGGGCGGTCGGCTTTTCGATTGTCCAGGGTGCTGTCGCGGTCATCTTCATCCCGTTTCCGGCGGCCGGTGCGCGCGTTGCGGCGCTCGTCGCCATTTGATCTCGCAGGCGTGTGGACACGGCTATGCCGCGCGCTTCAGGCCTGATCACGAATTTTGGTGCAGGTGGCGGTAGATAGCCATGCATTCGTCTGCGGTCAATCTTTCTAGCCGAGATTGCCGCCGTTTTCCTGCGGTTTATCGCGTCGACCGCGCAATTTATTTGATCCGCCGCATCAGCGTGGTTTATGAAGCGGCATCAAAACAGGAGTAAAGACCATGCTGCGCGATCAACTCGCCACCCAGCTGAAAGAGGCGATGAAGGCCAAGAATGCGGAGCGGCTTTCCACCGTCCGGCTGATTCAGGCCGCGGTCAAGGACCGCGATATCGCCAATCGCGGCACCGGCAAGGAGCAGGCGAGCGACGACGAGATTCTGCAGATTCTCGCCAAGATGGTAAAGCAGCGCGACGAATCGGCAAAGATCTACGAGGAGAATTCCCGGCCGGAGCTTGCCGCCAAGGAGCGCGCCGAAATCATCGTCATCCAGGATTTCATGCCGAAGCAACTTTCGGACGGTGAGGTGCGCGCCAATGTCTCGGCAATTATCGCCGAGACGGGCGCCGCGGGTGCCAAGGACATGGGCAAGGTGATGGCGGCGCTGAAGGAGCGTTATGCCGGCCAGATGGATTTCGCCAAGGCGTCGGCGACCGTCAAGGAATTGTTGAGCTGATCCGTCTTTGGAGCGGTCCTGCATTCATGGAAGCTGAACCGCTCCAATTTTGTTTTACGCAATTCCCGGCAAAAGCACTTCGCGCTTTGCCTGGGAAAACCGCTTCACACTTTTCCTGGAATTGCTCAGCTGACACGTCTTGCTTGCGGTTCGTCGCGGACCGCAGGCCCGAGCACCGCTTCGGCTGCGGCATCGATGATGGCGAATTTCGCCGCCTGATAGTTCCAATATTCGAGGATGAAGCGGCGCGACAGCCAGAAGTCGCCCTTGCGGGAGGGTGCTGTCCACCCGACACTCTCCATCGCCGCTGCCTGTGTCAGAAGCCGCTTCAGGTGGGTGTTGGAGATCATGAACTGTTCGCGGATTTCCCTGAGAGACAGAGGGCCGAGCACGACACGTTCGGCCGTCCGAGGAAATTCCGGAAGGCGCGAGATCAGGTAGTCCATCACCAGCCCGCCGGTATTTGCCCAGTTGAAGAGGTTGAAGGTGGGGCCTGGATTGCGCACCGCCTCGCTGCCAATGATCGCCCTGGCGATCCGCGGCTGGATCGCTGCCATCAACGCCGAGGGATCGGCGGTGACCTTGCCGGCGCGTTCACCGCCATCGAGGTTGTCGAGGATCATCAGATGGGCAACGAGCCATCGGGTGAAATGCTGCTCAGCGGTTTCCGTGGGCTCCAGATAGCGCGTGCGCTTGTCGGGGCCGGGAACCGGCCGCAGGAAACGATAGGCCAACATTTCCTGCATGAAGGCCGCGGCTGTATTGCGGCTGGCGATGTCGTTCCTGACCGCGAAATCGATGAAGCGGCCGGAATAGAGGCCGCTCTTGCCGTCGTCGGGATAACCGTAATGAAGCGCGAAGCCGGCATGGGCCATCAGCCAGCGCTGCTGCGCGGCGAAAATCGAGGCGATGCGCGGGCTCTCGCGATAGATCGAGAGCATCTGATCGGCGCAATGCAGGATCGCAGCGAGAAAGCGATCGTCGGCTGCGAGGTTTTCCGCGGTAAAAGCCATTTGGAGGGGTCCAGGAGTTCGGCGCATACATCTTTCATGCAAGCGCTGCCTGTCAACGGTTTTGTCAATAAGCGGTTAATTTCAAAGGAGAGTTGTCGCAAAGGGAGCCAAAATTTAAGAAGGCAGGAGCTGGGGGCGCTCCTGCCTTCTTGCTCTTTGCTTCCGCCGGCAAACGCAGGGCCGAGGCCCAAGCCGGAGGGTATTTGCAAAGGCACCCTTGCGAAGCGGCGCCGGGGGTAGGGATGGTGCTTCGCTCGGGGATCGCTTTGTTGAGATCGAACCTATTGCGGTGCGGCGGCTTGTTCAAATTACAAAAAAATAATAATTGCCGAAAACATCGATTTTGGAGGCGCCGCAGCAAAGGCTCGGCAGGCGCCGGCGGAATAGAGTTGCACAATCGATGCGCGAGATAAGTGTCTGTTTTAGAACGTTTTAATTCAATTCTGCTAAGGGTCGACGCTCTAGCCGAGACATTTGCAACGGTGGAATTTCGGTGCTTGAAAGACAATAATGTCGCACCCTGTCGCAGGGGGCGATAACGCGTTGTTGATGGGATAAACAGCGCTGATGGCCATGGGTGCACTTGCCTGTGAATAGCGGGTTTTGATGACAAGTTTCGTGGCATGGAGCGGCAAAGCAGCTTATATGGAGGTTGGCCAAGAGGTATAAATGCGCTTTTCCAACACCTTTCTCGATGATATCCGCGACCGCGTTCCGATTTCGAACGTGATCGCGCGCCGCGTGAGCTGGGACAAGCGCAAGACCAACGTGTCGCGCGGCGATTACTGGGCCTGCTGCCCGTTCCACGGCGAGAAGTCGCCGAGCTTCCACTGCGAGGACCGGAAGGGCCGCTATCACTGCTTCGGCTGCGGCCTCACCGGCGACCATTTTCGCTTCCTCACCGAGCTGGAGGGTCTGAGTTTCCCCGAGGCGGTGCAGCAGATCGCCGATATGGCCGGCGTTCCGATGCCGCTTGCCGATCCCGTGATGGAGAAGCGCGAGAAGGAGCGTGGCTCGCTGATCGACGTCATGGAAATGGCGACACAATTTTTCCAGGATCAATTGCAGACGGCGAATGGGGCGAGGGCGCGCGCCTATCTGCGCGACCGTGGGCTGACTGGGCGCACCATCGAGACCTTCCGTCTCGGCTATGCGCCGGATAGCCGCAATGCGCTCAAGGAATTTCTCGCCGGCAAGGGCGTCACCAAAGAGCAGATCGAGGCTTGCGGCCTGGTCGTTCACGAAAACGTGCCGGTTTCCTACGATCGCTTCCGCGACCGCATCATGTTCCCGATCCTCTCGTCGCGGGAAAAGGTGATCGCTTTCGGCGGCCGCGCCATGTCGGCCGATGCGCCGGCGAAATATCTAAATTCCAACGAGACGGAGCTCTTCCACAAGGGCAATGTACTTTACAATTTCGCCCGCGCGCGCCGCGCGATCCAGGGTCCGGGCCGCAGCGATCCTCAGGACGATAATGTGACCGGCACCATCATCGCCGTCGAAGGCTATATGGACGTGATCGCGCTGCATCAGGCCGGCATCGAGAACGCCGTCGCGCCGCTCGGCACGGCGCTCACCGAAAACCAGCTCGAGCTCCTCTGGAAGATGGTGCCGCAGCCGGTGCTCTGCTTTGACGGCGACGGCGCCGGCGTTCGCGCCGCCAATCGCGCCGCCGAACTGGCGCTGCCGCATTTGAAGCCCGGCCGTTCGGTCCGTTTCGCGCTTCTGCCGGATGGCAAGGACCCGGACGATCTCGTGCGCGACGATGGGCGCACACCCTTCGACAAGGTGATGAGCCAGGCGAAGCCGCTTTCGGAGATGCTGTGGAGCCGGGAGATCAACACCGGCAAGTTCGACACGCCCGAGGCGCGCGCCGAACTCGAGGCGCGGCTGAAACAGCTGGTTGCCGTCATCGCCGACGAGAATGTGCGCCGCCATTACCAGCAGGATATCCGCGATCGGCTGAACACCTTCTTCCAGCCGCAGTTCCAGAACCGCAACAATGGCGAACGCCGCGGCTTCAACGGCAACGGCAATTCCCGGACGGGCCGCGATAATGCGGGCAAGGCAGGGCCGAAAAGCCCCAGCGTCATTTCCGACCGGCTCGCCCGCTCGGGGCCGGTGCGTGGCCACCGGGACAATACGGCGTTGCGCGAAAGCGTGCTGGCGCTGACCATCGTCAATCATCCGGCCCTGATGATCGACGATTATGACGAGATCGCCGCGATCGACTACGACAGCCGCGAGCTGCAGCGGCTCTGGTCGGCCATGCTTGGGGCAGCGGCTGCGGTCGCCGGCCCGCATCTGACGCGCGACTATCTGACCGAGCGGCTAGAATTCGAAGGGTTCGGCCCTCTCATCAAGAGCCTCGACCAGCAGGTGCGCAATGCCAGGCTCTGGACGGCGACCGAGGAGGCGGCGATGGAGGATGCGCGTGAGGGTTATCGCCAGGCGCTCGCCTTCCACAAACGGGCAAAAGCGTTGCGCCGGCAGAAGATGGAGCTCGAACGCGAGATTGCGCTGGCGACCGAAGCCGGCGACGGCGAGGCGATCGTTCATCTGATCCGAGCCCAGCAGGAAGTGCATTTCGAAGGGGTGCGCCTTGAGAACCAGGAGGCGATCATCGACGGCTTCGGCGTGCTTTCCGGCCGCGTCAAAGGGGCGGCGAACCACTGATGCCGCTGACCGAACGGAACGAACCGGGCTTTTCCGCCGCCGATGCGCTGTTTTCCGCTGGCCGCGCGCCGCTCGAAATCCTCAAGCAGATCTACGGCTACTCCTCCTTCCGCGGCAAGCAGCAGCAGGTGGTCGAGCATGTGGTTGCCGGCGGCGATGCCGTTGTGCTCTTCCCCACAGGCGCGGGCAAATCGCTGTGCTTCCAGATTCCGGCGCTCTGCCGTGACGGCGTCGGCATCGTCGTTTCGCCGCTGATTGCGCTGATGCGCGATCAGGTGGAGGCGATGAAGCAGCTCGGCATCCGCGCCGCCGCGCTCAACTCGTCGCTGTCGCGCGAGGAGTTTATCGCAGTCCGCCGCGCGCTTTCGGCAGGTCAGCTCAACCTTCTCTACGTCACACCGGAGCGCATCCTCACCGACGGCTTCCGCGAGCTGATCGCCAACGAGAAGATTGCACTGTTCGCGATTGACGAGGCCCATTGCGTCTCGCAATGGGGCCATGATTTCCGGCCGGAATATCGCGCGCTCGGCCGGCTCGGCGAACAATATCCCGGCGTGCCCAGGGTGGCGCTGACGGCGACGGCCGATCCGCATACGCGCGACGACATCATCGAGCGGCTGGGGCTCGACGCTGCCGAGATCTTCACCACCAGCTTCGACCGTCCGAACATCGCCTATGAGATCGTCGAGCGCGACCAGCCGCGGCAACAGCTCTTGCGGTTCCTGTCCGGCCACAAGGGAAACAGCGGCATCGTCTATTGCCTGTCCCGCGCCAAGGTCGAGGATACGGCCGAGTGGCTGAACGGGCAGGGTGTGCGCGCGCTTGCCTACCATGCCGGCATGGACAGGGCGGTTCGCGACGCCAATCAGGATGCCTTCCTGAAAGAAGAAAACCTCTGCCTGGTCGCCACCGTCGCCTTCGGCATGGGTATCGACAAGCCGAATGTGCGTTATGTCGCTCATCTCGACCTGCCGGGCTCGGTGGAAGCCTACTATCAGGAGACCGGGCGTGCGGGCCGTGACGGCCTGCCGTCCGAAGTGTGGATGGCCTATGGCATGGCCGACGTCATCCAGCGCGGCCGGATGATCGACGAGGGCAGTGCTGGCGCGGAGATCAAGCGGGTCGAGCGCGCCAAGCTCAATGCATTGCTGGCGATCTGCGAGACCGCCTCCTGCCGCCGCCAAGCGATCCTTGCGCATTTCGGCGAGGCGCATGCCGGACAATGCGGCAATTGCGACACCTGCCTGAAGCCGGTCGAAACCTGGGAGGGCACGGAAGCGGCGATCAAGGCGCTGGCCGCGATCTACCGCACCGGCGAGCGCTTCGGCGCCGGCCATGTCGTCGACGTGCTCGTCGGCAACGTCAACGAGAAGACCGAGCGCTTCGGCCACTCAGAGATGCCGGTCTTCGGCGCCGGCAAGGATATTCCGGCGCGCGTCTGGCAATCGGTCTTCCGTCAGATGCTCGCCATGGGGCTGGTCCGCGTCGATCACGAGGCTTACGGAGCGCTGAAACTGGAGCCGGAGGCACGCACCGTCTTCAAACATGAGCGGCCCGTGTTCTTCCGCAAGGACCGGCCGGCCTCCGAGCGGCGGACGAAGAAGGCGGAACGCAGTGAACGCAAATCGGGACTGTCGGGTGCCGACGGCACGCTGTTCGAGGCGCTGCGAGCTGAGCGCATGGCGATCGCAAAATCGCTCGGCGTGCCACCCTATGTCGTCTTTCCCGATACGACGCTGATCGCCTTTGCCACCGAGAAGCCGCGGAGCCGCAAGGAACTGCTCGCCATATCCGGCGTCGGGCAGGCGAAGCTCGAGCGTTACGGCGACGCGTTTCTGGAGATCATTCTCTCGCACGACAGTGCTTGAACCAGAGGCTGAGCCGGCGGCCAATTGTTGAGATCGGCACAGGAGGCATGGTAGATGCTGCCTCGCAGGAGGAACGCTGATGACCCGAAATATCTACGATCGAGTGGAATTCTTCGCCGGATACAGCGAACTCAGCCGCTCCGTCCGCGGGCTGGACGGAGCGTCCGAATGGCCGGCGGTTCGAGCACTTCTGCCTGACCTTACCGGCAAACGCGTTATTGACCTCGGTTGCGGCTTCGGCTGGTTTTCGCGATTTGCCGTGGGCCAAGGTGCTGCAAGCGTTCTCGCGCTTGATATTTCGGAAAAGATGATCGCCCGAGCACGGACCGATACATCGGAAGCCGCGATCACCTACGAGATCGCCGATCTCGAGCATCTCCAGCTTGCCGGAGCCTCCTTCGATTTCGCCTATAGCTCGCTGGCGCTGCACTATGTCGATGACTTTGCCGGTGTCGTTGCCACCGTGCATGACGCGCTTATTCCGGGATCGCGATTCGTCTTCACCATCGAGCATCCGATCTTCATGGCGCCGAGCAACCCGGACTGGTCTACCGATGTCGAAGGTCGGCGTGTCTGGCCGCTCGACCGCTATGCTGTCGAGGGTCCGCGCACGACCGACTGGCTCGCCAAGGATGTCGTCAAACAGCATCGCAAGCTTGGAACGACGCTCAACACCTTGATCGCGGCTGGTTTCGCCATCCGCCATGTCGAGGAGTGGAGCCCGAACGATCGGGAATTGCAGGACAATCCCGATTGGGTCCAGGAATTGGACCGGCCGATGTTCCTGCTGATCTCGGTCCAGCGCTGAAGAAGACAAGCCGGCGGCGATATGCTAACCCGGCTGGCACGGAAATCGCTACGAAGGGCCGCCCATGACCTCGCAATTCCTCTCCCATCTCCAAGCCGAGATTTCGGCGCTGAAGGATGCCGGCCTCTACAAATCCGAGCGCATCATCAGCTCCAAGCAGGCGGGCGAGATCGTGATTTCGACCGGCGAACGGGTGCTGAATTTCTGCGCCAACAACTATCTCGGCCTTGCCGACAACGAGGAACTGGCCGAGGCCGGCAAGCAGGCACTCGATCGCTGCGGCTACGGCATGGCTTCGGTGCGCTTCATCTGCGGCACGCAGGAGGAGCACAAGCAGCTCGAAGCGCGCATCTCCACCTTCCTGGGCATGGAAGACACGATCCTCTATTCCTCCTGCTTCGACGCCAATGGCGGCCTTTTCGAAACGCTGCTCTCCGAGGAAGACGCGATCATCTCGGACGCACTGAACCATGCCTCGATCATCGACGGCGTCAGGCTTTCGAAGGCCAAGCGCTTCCGCTACGCCAACAACGACATGGCGGCACTCGAAGAGGAATTGAAGAAGGCCGAAGGCAGCCGCTTCAAGCTGATCGCCACCGACGGCGTCTTCTCGATGGACGGCATCATCGCCAATTTGGGCGGCGTCTGCGATCTCGCCGAGAAATACGGCGCGATGGTCATGGTCGATGACAGCCACGCCGTGGGCTTCGTCGGCAAGAACGGCCGCGGCTCGCCCGAACATTGCGGTGTCGAGGGCAGGATCGACATCATCACCGGCACGCTCGGCAAAGCGCTCGGTGGCGCCTCCGGCGGTTATACCTCGGCCAAGGCCGAGGTCGTCGAATGGCTGCGGCAACGTTCGCGGCCCTATCTGTTCTCGAATACGCTGGCGCCGGTCATCGCCGCTGCCTCGCTCAGGGTGTTCGACCTGATCGAAAACGGTGATGCCTTGCGCAAGCGCCTGTCCGACAATGCCGATCTCTTCCGCACCGAAATGACCAAGCTCGGCTTCACGCTCGCCGGCAAAGGCCATCCGATCATCCCGGTCATGCTGGGAGATGCGAAGCTTGCCCAGGACATGGCGAGCCTGATGCTGAAGAGGGGCATCTATGTGATCGGATTCTCCTTCCCGGTCGTGCCGAAGGGCCAGGCCCGCATCCGCACGCAGATGTCGGCAGCGCATTCGCGTCAAGATGTCGAGCGGGCGATTGCGGCCTTTGCCGAGGCAGGGCGGGAACTGGGCGTGATTTGAGAATGGGGCTGCCATCTTCCTCTTCTCCCCAGCGGGGAGAAGATGTCCGACAGGACAGATGAGGGGGAGGAGCAAAGCGACGTTTCGAGCGGCAAGCGAGAAACAAAGTAAAGTCATGGCGTGCCGTGTGGCCCCCTCATCCGCCCTACGGGCACCTTCTCCCCGGTGGGAGAAGAGGGAGTCGCAAGGTCCGGAACCAGAACAAGGGCGGGATATTGTCGATGTCGAACATGATGAAGGCGCTGGTCAAGTCGAAAGCGGAAGTCGGGCTCTGGATGGAGAATGTGCCGGTGCCGGAGGTCGGGCCGAACGACGTGCTGATCCGGGTGAAAAAATCGGCGATCTGCGGTACTGACGTGCATATCTGGAACTGGGATCAGTGGGCGCAGAAGACCATTCCGGTGCCGATGGTCGTCGGCCATGAATTCTCAGGCGAGATCGCCGAGATCGGTTCGGCGGTCACCCGCTATCATGTCGGCGAGCGGGTTTCCGGCGAGGGCCATATCGTCTGCGGCAAGTGCCGCAACTGCCGGGCCGGCCGTGGCCATCTCTGCCGCAACACGCTCGGCGTCGGCGTCAACCGGCCGGGTTCGTTCGGCGAGTTCGTCTGCATTCCCGAAAGCAATGTCGTGGCGATCCCGGAGGATATATCCGACGAGATCGCCGCGATCTTCGATCCGTTCGGCAATGCGGTGCATACCGCGCTTTCCTTCGATCTGGTCGGCGAGGACGTGCTCGTCACCGGCGCCGGGCCGATCGGCATCATGGGCGCGCTCGTCGCCAAACGGTCCGGCGCCCGCAAGGTTGTCATCACCGATATCAATCCGCACCGGCTGGCGCTGGCGCGCAAGCTCGGGATCGACCACGTTGTCGACGCATCGAACGAAAATCTCGCCGATGTGATGAAGGCGATCGGCATGACCGAAGGTTTCGACGTCGGGCTTGAAATGTCGGGCGCCGCACCCGCCTTCCGCGACATGATCGACAAGATGAACAATGGCGGCAAAATCGCCATTCTCGGCATTGCGCCGGCGGGCTTCGAGATCGACTGGAACAAAGTGATCTTCAAGATGCTCAATCTCAAGGGCATCTATGGCCGCGAAATGTTCGAGACCTGGTACAAGATGATCGCCTTCGTCCAAGGTGGTCTCGACCTTGCGCCGATCATCACCCACCGTATCAAGATCGGCGAATTTCGCGACGGTTTCGAGGCGATGCGGTCGGGCAACTCCGGCAAAGTCGTTATGGATTGGATGTGAGGAGGACAAAATGCTCTATGAAGGAAGCTGCCATTGCGGCAAGGTCGCTTTCGAGGTCGAAGGTGAATTCACCGAGGCTATCGATTGCAACTGTTCGCTCTGCCGGCGGCGGGGCGGGCTTCTGGCCTTCGTGCCGCGTGACAAGCTGGTGCTGAAGACACCCGAAGCCGATCTTTCGACCTATACATTCAACAGGCATGTCATCCGGCATCACTTCTGCGCCAATTGCGGCATCGCGCCGTTCGGCGAAGGCGTGGCCCCGGACGGTGCGGCGATGGCTTCGATCAATCTGCGCTGTATTCCCGCGGTCGATCTCGGCGCGCTGAAGGTGACGGCCTATGATGGCGAGGCAAAGTAACAAAGATTCGTCCGGACAGAGGCGAATAGATCAACGATAGGACTGCAAAAATAGCGCGAATAACTGGCGCGGCGCGCAAAATCTTTGCTGCCCTTGTCTTTTGTTCGCCGCGTCTTAAATAAGGGGTTCGCAATCGCTGCCGCGGTTCAAAGCCTGTGGATAAGGCTTTTTCCGATTTTTCGTGAGCTTTTTTTGTGGAAAAGCTTGACGAGAGCAAAAAATGTGGGAATCACCGTTCGACTTGTTGAAACGGTGAACTGGGTCAAGGCGGATCGCGCAACCATTGCCGGAAATCCAAAGGCAAGAAAGCTTTGCTGTCCGGTGCCGGCGATCGTGGTTAATCAGGCTTTAAATGTCATCCCGTTAGGTGGGCAATGGTGATTCGAGGGCGGCGCGAGCGACGCGTCCGGCCCTGAGACGGCCCATTACCGCAGCGAGATTGGATAGCGTCAGGAAGGCGACGATATAAATGGCAACCAAGGTCAAAGAGAACGAAGACGCGGAAGTCGAACGCGACAGCGCAACCGACGGCCCTCTTCTCGATCTTTCCGACGACGCGGTCAAGAAGATGATCAAGGCCGCCAAGAAGCGCGGCTATGTGACGATGGACGAGCTCAATGCTGTCCTGCCGTCCGAGGAAGTCACTTCCGAGCAGATCGAAGACACGATGTCGATGCTTTCGGATATGGGCATCAACGTCATCGAGGACGAAGAAGCCGAGGAAGCCGGTGCTTCCAGCGGCGGCGATGATGACGACGCCAGTTCCGACGAGGAGAGCGAAGGCGGCGAACTCGCGCCTTCGAGCGGCACGGCGCTTGCTACCGCCAAGAAGAAAGAACCGACTGACCGTACCGATGATCCGGTGCGCATGTACCTGCGCGAGATGGGCTCGGTGGAGCTTCTTTCCCGCGAGGGCGAAATCGCCATCGCCAAGCGCATCGAGGCCGGCCGCGAAACGATGATCGCAGGCCTCTGCGAAAGCCCGCTGACCTTCCAGGCGATCATCATCTGGCGCGACGAACTCAACGAAGGCACGACGCTGCTGCGCGAGATCATTGATCTCGAAACGACCTATTCCGGTCCTGAAGCCAAGGCTGCGCCGCAGTTCCAGAGCCCCGAGAAGATCGAGGCCGACCGCAAGGCCGCTGAAGAGAAGGAAAAGACCCGCCGCGCCCGCTCCGGCGACGACGACATTACCGATGTCGGCGGCGAGGGCCTGCCCCCCGAGGAGGAGGAAGAGGACGAGGACGAATCCAACCTTTCGCTGGCGGCGATGGAAGCCGAGCTTCGCCCGCAGGTGATGGAGACGCTGGATACGATCGCCGAGACCTACAAGAAGCTGCGCAAGCTGCAGGACCAGCAGGTCGAGCAGCGCCTGTCGGCATCCGGCACGCTGTCGACCGCCCAGGAGCGCCGCTACAAGGAGCTCAAGGACGAGCTGATAAAGGCCGTCAAGTCGCTGTCGTTGAACCAGAACCGCATCGACGCCTTGGTCGAGCAGCTTTACGATATCAACAAGCGCCTTGTTTCCAACGAGGGCCGCCTGCTGCGTCTGGCCGAATCCTACGGCGTCAAGCGCGACTCCTTCCTTGAGCAGTATCAGGGCGCCGAGCTCGATCCGAACTGGATGAAGTCGATCGGCAATCTGGCCGCCCGCGGCTGGAAGGAATTCGCCAGGGGCGAAAACACGACGATCCGCGACATCCGCCAGGAGATCCAGAACCTGGCGACGGAAACCGGTATTTCGATCTCGGAATTCCGCCGCATCGTGCATATGGTGCAGAAGGGCGAGCGCGAAGCGCGCATCGCCAAGAAGGAAATGGTCGAAGCAAACCTTCGCCTCGTCATCTCCATCGCCAAGAAATATACGAACCGCGGCCTGCAGTTCCTCGACCTCATTCAGGAAGGCAATATCGGCCTGATGAAGGCGGTCGACAAGTTCGAATACCGCCGCGGTTACAAGTTCTCGACCTATGCGACATGGTGGATCCGGCAGGCGATCACCCGTTCGATCGCCGACCAGGCCCGCACGATCCGCATTCCGGTGCACATGATCGAGACGATCAACAAGATCGTCCGCACTTCGCGCCAGATGCTGCATGAAATCGGCCGCGAACCGACGCCGGAAGAACTGGCCGAAAAGCTCGCCATGCCGCTCGAAAAGGTCCGCAAGGTCCTGAAGATCGCCAAGGAGCCGATCTCGCTCGAAACCCCGGTGGGCGATGAAGAGGATTCGCATCTCGGCGATTTCATCGAGGACAAGAACGCACTGCTGCCGATCGACGCCGCCATCCAGGCGAACCTGCGCGAGACGACGACCCGTGTCCTCGCCTCGCTGACGCCGCGCGAAGAACGTGTTCTGCGCATGCGCTTCGGCATCGGCATGAACACCGACCACACGCTCGAAGAAGTCGGCCAGCAATTCTCGGTCACCCGCGAACGTATCCGCCAGATCGAAGCGAAGGCGCTGCGCAAACTCAAGCATCCGAGCCGCTCGAGAAAGCTGCGCTCGTTCCTCGACAGCTAAGACTTCGACGACACCGTTATGATTGGAAAAGCCGGGCTTCATGTCCGGCTTTTGCTTTTGTGATTAACACCAATGATCGCGATGGCTTTCTTGTCCCTTAGTGGTGACAAGGCTATAATCCCGACCCACGGGGGAAGGATCGATCGCGACGCGCGAACGAGGTCGACGTAGGCTTGCGTAGGCCAATCCTCCGTTGGGAGGTGCGACGTGACCACTTACATTCTTTTGATCGATTGGACGGATCAGGGCATTCGCAACGTTCGCGACTCGACAAAGCGGCTGGACGCGGCGAAGAAATTGCTCGCCGGCGTCGGCGGCTCCTTCAACCAGTTCTTCCTGACGATGGGCGGGCATGACATGGTTGCCGTCTGCGAGGCGCCCGATGACGCGGTGATGGCGCATTTTACGCTCTCGCTCGCCATGGGCGGCAATGTGCGGACCGAGACGCTGAAGGCATTCCCGGAAGCGGCCTATCGGGATCTTATCGGCTCGCTCGGCTGAATGCAATTAATGATTGTGTATTTTGCCTGTTGCATGGCTTCGGCTGTGCTGGCAGTGTCAGGTCGTGCTTCAAATTCCGCGGCAGGGCTACCGGCCCGATTTTTCGGCAAACTTCATGATGAACGCGCTCCTCAGTTTCATGATCGTCATCGATCGTCCGATTGCCGCTTGCTGACCGATGGAACTGGCGGCGGGCAAATGGGATGGCGGAATCCAGCGGGGCGCGGCTGCGTCGTTTGCGTTGCATGCCGCTGCGCTCCTGCTTCTTCTGCTGTTGTTGCCGAAGGCCGAGCCGCCACCATTGCCCGATGACGGTTTCTCGGTGGAGATCGTTCCGCAGCCCGTGGAATCGCTGAAAACGCCCGAGCTCGTCAAGGCGCCTTCGCCGGAACAGGCAAAGCCCCAGGCCGAGCGGGATGCGCCGGTTGCGAATAATCCGGCTGCTGCGGCAATGCCTTCTGTGACACCAATCGCTCCACTGGTGCCAAAGCCGGCTGAATTCGTCGCGGCAAGCCGGCTTTTTTCCGACAAAGTGCTTGCCGATCCGCGCAGCCGGGGCGCCCACGAGGCACTGCGTGGCCTTGCCGGCAGCGAGCGCAATCTGCAGCTCTGCGATCTCGAGGCGCTGGAGCAGGTACGCCGCGCGCGGCCGGAGATGCGGCCGGATACGCTCGCCCCCTATGCGATGACGCCGGAGAAGGTCAGCGCCAACAGCGTCGAGGTGAGGGGCGGCGCCTTCCGCAGCAAAAGGGCATGGTACAACATCCAGTTCAAATGCGGGTTCGATGCCGCCTCCGGCAAGATCGTATCCTTCGCCTTTCTCGTCGGCGATGCCATTCCGCACGGCGAATGGCAGGCGCACAATCTGGTGGCCGATGACGGGGCGGCCGACCAATGACGTCAATCGCTCTGGCGATCACGCGGTTTTTTTCTTTTGTGGCTTGATGCTGCCGGTTTTAGGGGCCACATCGCTGCTGTGACAGA
Source organism: Rhizobium sp. NZLR1b (assembly GCF_019685155.1). Lineage (NCBI taxonomy): Bacteria > Pseudomonadati > Pseudomonadota > Alphaproteobacteria > Hyphomicrobiales > Rhizobiaceae > Rhizobium > Rhizobium sp. NZLR1b. Next base: position 244,265 of record NZ_JABDWC010000005.1, on the reverse strand, counting down.
AGAAGACGTTGTACCGGCGGAAACGCAGCACGAAACGAGAAAACAGCGGCCTGAAATCCGCTGGGGTGTCGTCGCGTCCGTGCTTCTGCATGTCCCCCTTGTCGCGCTCCTCATTTTCGGATTGCCGAAGATCGAGCCGAAGCCTGCCGAAGACGAGAGCGTGAAGGTCGAGCTCGTTCCGCCGCCGGAGGAGAAAAAGCCGGAGCCCAAACCCGAGGAAAAGCCACCGGAGCCGAAGCCGCCGGAACAGGCGAAGAAGCAACCACCACCTCCGCCACCACCACCAGCGACCCCTCCGTCGGAAACTGCAAAGCCTCAGGCAGAACCTCCAAGGTCGCGCGCCTTTCGTCCGGTGCTCGAATTTGCCGACAAGGATTCTGCGCCAAAGGAAAAGGAACAGGGAGAGCCGCAGCAGGCGGAAGCATCAAAGCCACCAATTTCTGATGTAAAACCGGAGGAGGCACCAGTCGAGTCGCCGCAGCCCGAACAGCCGCAAGTTTCGGAGACAATGCCTGCGACGACGCCGGTGCCTCAAGATATTGAACTTCCACAGGTCGAGACTGCTGAGGCTAATCCGGAAAAGAACGGGCCGGCTGCCACAGGACAGGACCAGGCAAAAACCAATTTCGAGCAGTCGAAGCCGCCCGAGAACACAACGGTGCCGGCACCTTCGACGCCGCCGAAAGTCGAGGCCAAGGAGGCGGACAAAATGATCAAGGCGAAGACGCTGTTTTCCGAAAAGGTCAACGCCAGTCCGACGATCAAGACCGCGATCAGCAATCTTCCGCGAGGCGAGCGTATCAATCAGCTTTGCCAAACCGAACTCAGGCAGCAACTGATCCATTCGGCTGCGCAATATCAACCGCGTTGGCTACCTTCCTACTCGCTCTTAAGTGGAAGCGTACTTGACGCACGGCGCGGGGCCTTCAAGAGCCGCAATGAATGGTTTGAGGTCAGATTCAGGTGTGAATTGGATGATGATGCGACAAAGGTCATAGCCTTCGAGTTTGATGTCGGAAATTCGGTTCCGCGCAGCGAGTGGAAAAGCCGTCGCTTTCCTGAAGACTAGCAGGAGGAGTTCGGCCACTGCAACAAGCTACACGCAAGCAACCGCATCTAGCCTCTCCTCTGGCCGTGATGATACGGTGCAGAAGAGGACAATGATATGTCGAACGAGATCGAGAATTTTCTTGAGCGTCAGGATGAAGCCGTGAGCGCACTGTTCCTGGAGAACAAGGGCGACGAGCTGACCGATATTCTGGTGGCGGCTCTGGAAGAGGCGTTCGAAATCCTTCTGGAAGCCGCGCCTGCCGGCACCATTCATTGACATTTTCTGAAAGATTGCCGGCTGGATCGCTTGGGGCACGGCTGTCCGGCTACCGGATGGAGCGGGATGCGCTTGGTCGTTCCGCAGCAAGCGTCTTCCGATTGGAAGGTGAGGGCTTGCCGGTCCTCTACCTTAAGGGCGAGGCGATGGGGCCATTCGGCGAGCTTGCCGATGAAGCAACGCGGCTCAGCTGGCTCAGGGGCTGCGGTCTGCCATGCCCTGCGGTGATCGCCCATGAGAGCGATGGCGAGCGCAACCGGCTGCTGATCAGCGCGCTGGCGGGGAGTGATCTTGCCAGCGCATCGACACTGACGCCGTTGGCACGGGTCGAACTGCTGGCGGCGGCCCTTCTCGACCTGCATCGCCTGCCGATCGCATTCTGCCCCTTCGATCACCGGCTGGAGAGCCGCATTGCGGTGGCGAAAGCGCGGATGCAGGCCGGCATCGTCGACGAGACCGATTTCGGCGAGGCGCGGCTTGGAAAAAGTGCCCAGGCGCTGTTTGCCGAGCTTGAGAGCAGAAGGCCGGACCGCGAGGATCTCGTCGTCACCCATGGCGATGCCTGCCTGCCGAATTTCATCGCTTCGGCAGAGGGTTTTTCCGGCTATATCGACTGCAGCCGGCTTGGTGTCGCCGACCGCTATCAGGATATCGCGCTCGCCTGCCGCAGCATCGCCTATAATTTCGGCGAGGCGCTGGTGCAGCCCTTCCTCGATCGATACGGCATACCGGCCACAGATCCGGCCAGGCTCGATTATTATCAGCTGCTCGACGAGTTCTTCTAGGTCGATTGCGTCAATGCTCTGCGGCTGGCAGAGTGGCCTGCGATCGGACCTGCGGGCAGATGATGGCAAAAACCCAATTCAGGATGCTGCGCTCGGCGCTGGCGGGCGTCGAAGCGGTGGAAGCGGAAACGCATCACAGTTTCTCCCGGCACACGCATGAGCAGTTCGGCATCGGCCTCGTCTCATCAGGGGCGCAGAAATCGCTCAGCGGCCGTGGCGTGGTGGAGGCCGAGGCCGGTGATATCATCACGGTCAATCCGAACGAGGTGCATGATGGCGCGCCGATCGGCGAAGGGCGATCGTGGCGCATCCTCTATTTCGATCCCGAGATCGTTGCCGGCCTGTCGCGCGAGATCGACGAGGGTGGGGCAGGGCGGCAGGAAATCCCTTACCCGGTCATCCGCAATGCGGCGATCGCCGCCCGCTTCGAAGCTTTGTTTGGCGTGGTGACCGGGGCTAGGGCGGCGGATGGGCTGCTCACAGAGCAATTGCTTCTGCAGCTCGTCGCCGATGTCATGTGCGAGCGCGGCTGTAGCGCAGAGCGGCCGCCGGTGCCGGCGTCGATCCGTGCGGCGCGGGAGCTGATCGATGACGATCCTCTTGCTGCGGTCTCGCTGACCGATCTCGCCGAGGAAAGCGGGCTCAGCCGTTTCCAGGTGCTGCGCGGTTTTGCCAAGGCGACGGGATTGACGCCGCATGCCTATCTCGTCCAGGCCCGCATTCATATCGCCCGGCGGCTGATCGCTCAGGGAACGCCGCTTGCGGAAGCCGCCTTTGCCAGCGGCTTTGCCGATCAGAGCCACATGACGCGGGTTTTCGTGCGCAAATACGGCCTGTCGCCCAGCCTTTATGCCGGCGGCTTTCTCTAAAGATCCCCCGCCTGCAATTTCGTTCAAGACCCGGACACGTCCTTGCTGTTTTCTCGGCGCTTCCAACAGGAGGCGCTGAATGTCGAGACAGGTTCAAGGGTATCTCTATCTGGGGCTGGCCATGCTGACGGTGGGAAGCACGGTGATCGCCAGCAAGCTGATTGCGTCCGGCGTGGCGCCGTTCAGCGCCACGGCGTTGCGCTTCGCGCTGGCTTTTCCCATCTTGCTGGCGGCAATGCGCCTGACCGGCGCGCGGCTGCCGAAACTCTCTAAGGAAGATTGTCTGATCCTCGCCATTCAGGCTGGCGCCGGCAGCGTCGGTTATACGACGCTGCTGATTTCCGGCCTCAGCCTGACCTCGGCGGCCGATGCCGGCGTGATCATCGGCACGCTGCCGGTGGTGTCGGCTGGTATTTCCATCCTGCTGCTTGGCGAGCGGCCGAAGCCTGCTCTGCTTGTTGCCGTGGCGCTGGCGACGGCAGGCGTGTGTTCGATCGCCTTCAGCCCGGATGCTTCAGGCGGATCATTCTCCGGCAATGCGCTGATCTTCTGCGCCGTCGTCTGCGAGGGGCTGTTCATCCTGCTGAACAAAAGGCTGAGGGCGGAGATCGCGCCGCTTGTCCAGTCGACGCTGATGGCCGGTATCGGCCTCATCATCGCCGCCATACCCGCGATGTTCGAAGCGCCTTTCGCGCCGGGGATTTCCGCAGGCGCTGTCGTTGCCGTCGTTTATTATGCGCTGGTGCCGACCGTCGGCGGCTTCCTGCTCTGGTATGCCGGTGCGGCAAGGGTAAGCGGCACGGAAGCCGCGCTCTTCACGGCGCTCGCGCCGGTTTCCGCCGTCATGCTGGCTTTCCTCTTCCTCGGCGAGCCGATCGGGCTCAACCAGATCGCCGGCATCGCCTGCGTGCTGGCGGCCGTGCTCGGGCTTGCCCTTGCCGACAGCCGGGTGGCGCTGAAAATATCCGGAGGGAGATAGGCCATGCAATTCCGTCATTCCGATTCCATCTGGCAGGACTTTCCGGAGCTTCGCGCCGGTGCGCTTCATGTGGAAAGTATCCATGCGGATGCTGATGTCGAGGCGGCGATCGCCAGCTTCGGCGCGATTGCCGAGGCCCGGCTGGCCGCAGCGCCGGAAGGCGAGTTTCCTGAAATTCAGGCGTGGCGGCGCGGTTTTTCCCGAATGGGGCTGAAGCCGACGCAATATCGCTCGGCCTCCGAAGCGCTGCTGCGCCGCTTCCGCCAGGAGCATGGCCTGCCGCGCCTGCATCCGCTGATCGATCTCTGCAATGCGATTTCGCTCGCCTTCGCCATTCCGATTGCCGTCTTCGACACCGAGAAGATCACTGATGATCTCGAGGTCCGGCGAGCCGGGGGCCACGAGACCTATCTTACCTTCGGCGGCGAAATCGAACATCCGGAACCGAACGAAGTGATTTTCGCAGACAGTGCGGAGAGGGCGCATGCTCGGCGCTGGACGAACCGGCAGAGCGGGCTTTCGGCGGTGCGGCAGACGACGCACTCGGTGCTGATCGTTGCCGAGGCCCTGCATGCCTCCGCGGCCGAGGATATCGGCACGCTGATCGAAACGCTCGCGGATGCACTGACACGTCACTGGCCGGCGGCGCCGAAAACGGTGATGCTGAGCCTGAGATCACCGCTTTTCGAATTCTAGATGCCGGCGTTTCAGGCCTTGGACGAACCGCATGCCCACCCTATCTCCACGGCATCGACATTTCCTGGAGGCGAACCCTATGTCAGACAAATCGATCAAGATCCCGGGGCCGGATCATCCGATCACCGTAGAACACAATCCCTCCCGCGTCGTCGTCACGCTTGACGGCAAGGTGATTGCCGATAGCCACGATGCGCTGACGCTTCGCGAAGCCTCCTATCCGCCGGTGCAGTATATTCCGCGCAAGGATGTGGACATGGCGCTGCTGCAGCGCACCGACCATACCAGCCATTGCCCCTATAAGGGCGATGCCGCCTATTACAGTATCATTGCGGGCGGCGATCGGTCGAAGAATGCCGTCTGGACGTACGAGGCGCCGAATGCCGCGGTCAGCAATATCAAGGGCCATCTCGCCTTCTATCCCGACCGGGTCGACGGCATCGAGGAAATGGCTTCACCGGAAGCCGGCACCTTCTGATCACGGCAGTCGGAACATGTTGCCCGCGGGATCGTTAGCTTGTTCTAGCAGGGGATGTGTCGTGCCTAAATTCTACTTTGAGCTCCTCGATCGTGATGGTGTCGGGGCGACTGAGACCGGATATGAATTCGCCTCCATCGAGGCCGCCAAAGCGGAGGCGCGGCGCGTGCTCGCCGAAATGGCCGCCGAAGGCCTGCCGTCGGAACCTCTGAACATGCTGTCGGTGGAACTCTTCGACGAAAGCCGGCGGCCGCTAGCGGAAATCCGGTTGATTCTCGAGGAAATCGCGAAATAGCCGAGGCCGGAATGCTGCTTGCGATGTTTGTCAGAGCAATGGCGCGACTATGTCAAATTTAATTGCCAGCGGTGGAGGCGGGTCTTAATGCATGTCGCCCGGAGGTGTGCAGCGGTTCCGGGCGAACGACATGCATAAAAAAAGAGCCTAAGCGTCGCGGCGACCGAGTGGGATTGGTGCGGGAGACCTGCGGCAACCCTGAAACCGTTGCCGCTACCGCAAGACGTCGAGCCATTCATTGTTGAAGACGAGACTGGCAACCGTCACCGGGTCGCCGCTTTCGTTGCGAACGGTGACGGCGATGACGGCGCGATCACCCGCAGGCAGTTCGTCACGGGCCACATCCAGCAGGATGCGGGTCACCTCTTTCGAAATGTCCTCGCGCGATCTGAGCTCGGTGCCGTGCTCGTCGCGTGTGGGACCTTCGCCATTATGCAGATCGAAAAAATAGCGAGCCATGTTCTTTCCTGTGCGTCACAGGGGGAAATTACAGATGAAGACAATTGTTCCCGAGGCCAGGCATTGATTCCTATAGAAAATACAGGTCGCATCGTCATGATCCCCTCTTTCGAACTCGACGGACGAGCTCGTGATTGAAGCCCTGCTGCTCAACCTTGGAAGCCGCGATGTGCTGTCGACCGAGGAGGAAAACCGTCTCAGGTCGATCCTGGTCAAGGACCGGCACTTTGCTGCCGGAGAGGATATTGTCGCCGAAGGCAGCCGGCCGCCCTACAGCACGCTGCTGCTCGATGGTTTCGCCGCGCGCTACAAGGTGATGGCCGATGGCAGCCGCCAGATCACCGCGCTGCATGTCGCCGGCGACTTCGTCGACCTGCACGCCTTTCCCCTCAAGAAAATGGATCACGGCATCGTTGCGCTCTCGGCCTGTCATGTCGCCTTCGCCGATCATGGCGATCTCCGGGCGATCACCGAGCGCATGCCGCATCTGACCCGGCTGCTCTGGCTCGATACGCTGATCGATGGCGCCATTCACCGGGAATGGATCGTCGCCATGGGCCGGCGCTCGAAACGGGCTCAGATCGCCCACCTCGTCTGCGAGCTTTTCGTGCGCTTGCAGGTCGTCGAGCGGACGCGGGGCGCCAGCTTCCAGTTTCCGTTGACGCAGATCGAGATGGCCGACGTGCTCGGCATTTCCGTCGTCCATCTGAACAAGACGCTGCAGGCGCTGCGGCGCGAGGGGGTGTTTACCTGGGAAAACCGGACGATCACCATCGTCGATTGGGAGCGCCTGCAGGAAATCGCCGAATTCGATCCCGCCTATCTCAGCATCCACAGGGAGCCGCGCTAGAGCGCCCGGGATCAAGCTTGCGTCATGCGACGCCCCGTATGGCGTAACCGGGTCGCGCCAGCGCATTCCGATTGACAAACAGCGTATCGGGGCAGAACACCGTTCCGACCTTCCCAGAACTCCCAAGAAGGCTGGCGCAGCCGCGGCCGGCCGGTGACATCGCAATGGACATATCCCAAGGCCCGCGGAGCGTTCTTCGCCACCCAGGCTATCTGAACTTCGCTGCCTCCCGCGTGTTTTCCTCGCTTGCATTCCAGTCCATCGGCATTGCCATGGGCTGGATGATCTATGACCAGACGCATAGCGCGTTTGCGCTCGGCCTCGTCGGCCTCTGCCAGTTCCTGCCGATGGCGCTGCTGACCTTCGTCGTCGGCCATGTCGCCGACCGGTTCGACCGGCGGCGCATCGGCCTCGTCTGCCAGGTGATCGAGTCGGTGACGGCGCTGGTGCTGGCGGTTGCCACCTGGCAGCAATGGCTGACGCCAGCCGGCATTCTTGTCGCGGTCACGGTGCTCGGCGCCGTCGTCGCCTTCGAGCGGCCGACCATGGCGGCGCTGCTGCCGAATATCGTGCCGGCCTCGATGCTGCAAAAGGCGGTCGCAACCTCCACTTCGCTGATGCAGACGGCGCTGATCATCGGCCCGTCACTCGGCGGCCTGCTTTACGGGCTGAACCCGGTCGCGCCCTTTGCCGTGTCGGCGCTGCTCTTTGCCGTCGCGAGCGTCAACGTCATCTCGATCCGCATGCAATGGGCGCCTGCCAAGCGCGAGCCGGTGACGCTTGCCTCGGTCTTTGCCGGCGTCTCCTTCATCCGCAGCCGGCCGGTGATGCTCGGCACCATCTCGCTCGATCTCTTCGCAGTGCTGCTCGGTGGCGCAACCGCGCTGCTGCCGATGTTTGCCAGCGATATCCTGCATGCCGGCCCCTGGGGACTGGGCTTCTTGCGCGCCGCACCGGCGGTCGGCGCGCTCGCCATGTCGATCGTGCTGGCCCGCCGGCCGCTCGAAAGCAATGTTGGGCGCAAAATGCTTGCCGCCGTTGCGGTATTCGGCGTCGCCACCATCGTCTTTGCACTCTCCACCAATATCGCGCTTTCCGTCGCCGCACTGCTCGTCGTCGGCGCGTCCGATACGGTCAGCGTCGTCGTGCGCAGCTCGCTGGTGCAGCTTCTGACGCCGGACGAGATGCGGGGCCGCGTCAGCGCCGTCAACTCGCTGTTCATCGGCACCTCCAACCAGCTCGGCGAATTCGAATCCGGCATGATGGCGGCAGCCCTCGGTCCCGTCGCCACCGGCATCGTCGGCGGGCTCGGCACTGTTATCGTCGTGCTCCTGTGGGTGCGGCTCTTCCCCGACCTGACCAAGGTCAAGACGCTGCAGGGCTGATGCATGGCTGGTGCGTTGAAAGCAGCGGCGGCCGCCGTTAGGTTCGCCCGAAACATTATTCGGCGGGGACCGCGCGTGACGAAAGTTTTTCTATCCTGTGTGCTCGCGACCGTGTTCGCATCGGCGCCGGTCGTGGCGCTGGCCGATTGGCAGGCTGTGGAAGAGGTGCGGCCCTATTCGATATCGGGAACGACCGGCGCCGAACTCTACGAATCGATCGGGGCGCGGGGGCCTGAAGCCGGCGCGAGCCGGGCGATCGCGCATACGACGTTCAAGCTGACATGGACCCGGAAATACGAACCGCAGGGCAATGCCTGCGTCATCATCACCAACCGGCCGAAGCTCATCATCACCTATACGCTGCCGAAGCCATCGGCAGCGCTGGCGCCTGCCGTTAGAAGCAGCTGGGATGCCTTCATTACGGGCGTGTACGCCCATGAGCGGGTGCATGGCGACACCATCAAGGCGATGGTCTGGGAAATCGAGGCGATGAGCATCGGCCTCACCGTCGCCGATGATCCCGACTGCAAGAAGATCCGGATCGAGCTGACGCGCCGCCTCGGCGAGATTTCCATGAGGCAACGCCAGAGCGGCCGCGACTTCGACAAGATCGAACTCGGCGACGGCGGAAATATCCAGCAGCTCATCCTCAAGCTGGTCAATGGGCCCTGATCGGGCCGAAGCGTGCCAAGGGAAGGCCGCTATGGCGTGTTGAGACTCAGGGCGTCCGGATCGTGCCGTCAGGGCTTGCCTGATCGACCGCGGCCGGCAGGTGTTGCGCGAGGATATTCGCCACCTGGTCCGTCGGCACGCCAAGCTTCTGCGCAAGCGAGACGAGATATTCGTTCGAGAGTGCGGAACGGATTTCGTCTGGGGTGATCGGCTGGTTTTCGCCACGCCCGAGCCAGGAATTGACACGCGACCCGAGGCCGGCGTCGTTCAGTTTCGTCACCACGCCGTCCAGGCCGCCGAATTGGGAAAAGGCATCGGACATCAGTCCGCCGAGGCCGCCCGGATGGTTGCTGATCGCCTTGCTCAGCATGCCGCCCAAATTATCAAAGAGACTCATCGCATCCTCCGTGTAGATCGTGATCGGCGCCGCCGCGTGGCGACGCCTGTGATAGCCGAGCGAAAAGACGTCAGGACTTGAGTTTGCTGTTGCAGATGCTGTAATAGCCGCCGCCCTTCTTGATCCAGGTGAGGCCGCCCAGGCTGTCATTGGCCTTGTCGGTTTTGTATTGCTCGAGACAGGTATGCATTCTCGCCTTACCCGGGGTCTCGCTTGCGTATTTCGCCGAGACCTTGGTGGGGAAGACCACGCCCTTCGGAGCCTTGGTCGTGGTTGCCGGCGGTTCGGATGCATTGTCCGTATTGGCCATCGTCGGCTCTTCGTTCTTGGCATCGCCCGCAGCAGGTGCTGTGGCCGCAGGTGCTGCCGCGGCATCGGTTCCGCACTGCGCCTTACGGAAATCGTTCCACTTCATTCCATTCAGGCTGTTGGCCGCTTGTGCCGCTTTGTATTTGGCGCTGCATTCGTTCATCGTCAGCGCATTCGCGTGAGACGCGAAGGTAAATGCTCCGATACCAAGGGCGACGGCTGTTCCGATAGAAGCAAGTTTGATCATGAATACATCCTCCAAGAGCTGTATTGATGTCGACGCCTGAACGCGGGCACACGCCGCGTAGGCGGGTGCTGTCAGGTAACATTAGATCGCGGAGCAATACTGTCAAATTTTAGGCGTTCATTATATAAGTGGAGAATAAATCAGTAAATTTCGATACAGCCGTGTTGCCAGCCCGCTTTCGATCGGGTGAACGGTCGGTCGGTCTGGAACTACCCGACTGGTCTCCTATTTCTCCCGTCAGCGTGAGATAGATGGAGGAGGCGTGCAATGTCCTATGTCGATGGTTTCATCGTGGCGGTGCCGAAGGAGAATATCGAAGCCTATAAGGAATTCTCGGCCTTCGCCGGGTCGATCTGGAAGGAATATGGCGCGCTCGAATATGTCGAATGCATCGGCGACGACGTGCCCTATGGCACGCTGACCTCCTTTCCTCGCGCCGTGCAAGCCAAAGAGGACGAGGTGGTGGTGTTTTCCTGGATTGTCTATCGGTCGCGGCAGGAGCGCGACGATATCAATGCCAAGGTGATGGCCGATCCCAGGCTCAAAGGCGACCAATGGCAGATGCCGTTCGATGGCAAGCGGATGATCTATGGCGGCTTCGAGACGCTGCTCAGGCTCTGATGCCGGCGCTCCCGCTTTTCGAGGCATTGACTTGGCCGCCATGACGCGCCAACTCGCGGGGATATCACTCCGAGACGGGAGAGCGCCTTGCCGCAGACGGTCCTTACACTAGCCACACGCGGGCAGGGACTTTACGAATTCACCGACCAGGCGGAGGCTTTCGTCAGAGCGGCCGGGCAGGAGGAGGGGCTTCTCACCGTCTTCGTGCGGCACACTTCCTGTTCGCTGCTGATCCAGGAAAATGCCGATCCCGACGTACAAACCGATCTTCTCGCCTTCTTCCGCCGCCTCGTGCCGTCGGCCTCCGATCCCGCGATGGGCTGGGTCGTTCATAGGGCCGAGGGGCCGGACGACATGCCGGCGCATATCAAGGCGGCGCTCACTCAGGTTTCGATCGGCATCCCCGTCGCGAGGGCGCGGCTGATGCTCGGCACCTGGCAGGGCCTTTATCTGTTCGAACATCGCGACCGGCCGCACCGGCGCGAAATCGTCCTGCATCTCAGTGCCTGAAAGGATTAATCCTTCTGAATGAGAACTGAATGCGCGGTTCGAATGCCATTCAGTTTGCAGGCGTCTACTGTCGAAACAATCCCTGAAGGGAGAGTTCGAGCATGTCGCGCGATAACGACATGCGTAAAGACAAAGAACAAATCGACGGAGACACCCCATGACGCATTTGCTCGCCAAAGCCTCGCTTGCCGCATTGCTCGCCCTCTGCTCCATTCCGGTCACGGCTTCCACCGCGGCAGCCGCAGGGCCGCAGACGAACCTCGTCGCCGAAGCGCAATACCATCGTCCGATCCGCGGTTGCTCGCCGATGCATGCGGTGCGCAAGGCGCGCGACTTCGGCCTGCGCGATGCCCGCATCACCCGCATGTCGCCGCGCGTCGTCGTCGTTGCGGGGCGTGAGCGTCGCGGCTGGGACAGGATCACCTTCGCAAATGTCCGCGGCTGCCCGCTGATCCGGCGCTGAGGACTGAGCCGGCAAGCACCGACACGGCGCTTGCCGGCCGCTTTTGCCTTGACGGCGACACTTTCACTTGTCTCTTCTCTAGCCCGTATGGGTGATTCCCAAATGACGCTTCGGCGGAATGCGGAGTAATAGGCGGGCGGCTCGGCCGCACCGACTTTCAAACGAAAGGTTTTTAGATGATGCAGTTTTTGGCAAAGGCGGGTCTTGCCGCCATGCTGACAGCCGGCACCCTTGCCGGCACGATGGCGCCTGCCGCCGCGCAGTTGAATATCATTATCGGCGATCAGGATCGTGATCAGCCGCGGGATTACCGCCGTCCGCCGCCCGGCTACGACCGTCCGCCTCTGGGCTACGATCGCCGGCCGCGCGGTTGCGATCCGCGTCTCGCTGAAGATATGGCCCGCGATTTCGGCTTCCGCCGCGCCCGCGTCGTCGACGTCACGCCGCGCCGCGTCATCGTCCAGGGCTGGACACGTCGCGGCCCCGACCAGATAAGCTTCGGCAACGTCCGCGGCTGCCCCGCTCTGCGTCGCTGATATCGACTAGAATACCGACCGCCTTTGCCAGTCTCCCGGATCGGCAAGGGCGGTTTTCTTTTTGTGTAATTCTTTGACAGCGCCGCGCGTCTGAAGGACACGCGGCGCTGTCATGCTTACTGATCGATGGCGAAGGTCACGGTGACGCTGACATTGTAACTGTTCTCGCCGCCCTGGACGGGAACGGCAGCGTCGGAAGCTTCCTTCATCATCGTGGCGCGATAGGCGGGCTGCGGCATCGGGCGAGGGACGTTCTCGTTGATCTCGATGATCCGGCCGAGCTTGACGCCAGCGGCTTCGCTCAGCGTCTTCGCCTTCTTGACGGCCTCGGCGACGGCATTCTTGCGCGCCTGTTCGAGGGCTGCTTCCGGCTTGTCGTTGGTGAACTGGATGTCGCCGCCCTGGTTGATACCGAGGGTGACGGACTGGTCGATCACCTGGCCGAGTTTGGCGAGATCGCGCAGCCTGACGGTGACCGAATTGATGGTCTGGTAGCCGATCAGCTGCGGCTGCTGTTGCTGGCCATCGACCGGCTGCGGATAGTTATATTGCGGCTGGATGGAAAAGCCTGAGGTTTGTAGATCGCGCTCGGCGATGCCGCCGTCCTTCAGCGCCTTAAGCACCTCGTTCATCGCCTTGTTGTTCTCGTCGAGCGCTTCGCGGGCGGTTTTCGCCTGCTTGACGACCGCGAGATTGACGACAGCCATATCGGGAGCGATGGCCGATTCGCCATCGCCCGTCACCGAGATCACCGCCTCGCGCGGCTTTGCTTCCTGCGCCAATGCGGGCGCTGCGCTGCCAAGCGGCAGAGCCAGAAGGGCAGTCATCAGAATAGTTTTGGAGAGAATCGGCGCCATGTTTCATTCCCTAGTTGTCGTTTCCCGGAACCACTTTCTGTCGGTTGATTGTGAAGCTATTGCGGCGGAAAGGAAGGGCGGAGGCGCATCGGGAGAAAAATGTGCGGGATGCGTGGGTGGAACTCAAAATCCGTTCAGCGGTCGGCTGCAACATTCGGCTCAACAGGGAGTGAAAGAGAACGCGTCCTGTGCTGGCGAGTAACGGAGAGTGTGCCGTGTCAGCCCCCTCTGCCCTGCCGGGCCCGGGGTCGAGCCGCGGGTCTCGACCCGTCCTTCGGACCCCCACGGGTGGGGAGATTGGCTGGGCGCACGGGTTTCCCCAGACAATTGGCGTCGCAGAACGACGCAACGGAAGAGAGGTAGGAAGGCCTAGCCACTTGCCGATCTCCCCACCTGTGGGGGAGATGCCCGGCAGGGCAGAGGGGGCCGACCACGGCACACCCTCTCCATCCTGGGCACGGTTTTCACCGGCTTGGTCTGCAGTTCCACGGTTTCGCAGGCGCCGAAGGCCGGCCTGTCGACTGGTCCTAGTTCCGGAAGGAATTGCCTATTTCTTGATCAGAAGCCGCAGACGGCTTCGCGGCGCGCTTTATGCGCCGAAATCATCCATAAACGACGGATGGATCGCAGGCTTGCGCTCTTCGCGCGCGTCGCGAAAACGCTGGGGAACCGCACCGAGACCGGTCACGAAACGGGTCAGGAGATTGCGGTTGAAAAGTTTATGCAGGGCACTCATGGCAGTTCACTCATTCTTTTTTTTGTTAGCCGGCAGCATATATTTTGCCCAAGCTGCCATCGCAATGGGCAATTTTACATGACAGTTATGCGACAGTGCATGGCTCGGAGGCAGGTGAAAGGCGATCACATTGGCGTTAGGCGGGGCCGCCGAGGCGGCCAACCGCTCTAAATCCTCACAAACACCCGTCATCGCGTGGTAGATTGCCCTCTTGGGCTGAAATCACGCCCTTCCGAAGGAGACGCTCAGATGAACCGATTTTTCGCCTTTATCGCGACCGGAACGCTGATCAGCCTTGCAACGATCACGTCGGCCTGCACGTCGTCCGGAAGCCTCGACCAGACCTCTTCGATCGGCGACGGTTACTATCACGAGAGTCGCCCGCTCAACCCGGCCTGCGGGGGCGGGTTCAGACCTAGCGACGGGCGTTCTTGTAGTTATTAGGAAGAGTCCTGAGCACCATGTCGTTGGACGAAGTCAGTCTGATGCTGTCGTGGCGGTAGCCTATGTTTCGCCCCACATCGCCCCTATGGCCCAATCCACGACTGGCTTCCCATGGACCGAGCAAGCGGAGATTGTTGGGCAATTACAGCCAACTGCCTGCAGCCGGCGGCTCCACTTTTCCGTCTGACAAGCATGCCGTGCCGAAAGATGCGGCACCGACCAATGGAGCTATCACGGCACTGGCGTCCGCATTTCCAGCGCTAATAGCTGCACGGACGATCGTTGCCGAATCCATTGCGGCAGGCGGGCCGGAGGGCAAAATCAGCGCTGTGAGAGGTATACCCGACCGAGCCCGTTTGCACCGAGTCATGTGAGCTCGTGGTGCAGGACGATGCCGACATGGAGATGACGAAGACGGCTGTCATGGCTGCCAATAGTTTGCGAGTTTGAAACATGTGACCATCCAGCATTGCCCAAAGAGTGTCCTTGTATTCCTGACAACTAGGGTCGATGAGGCATTCCGATAACTGTGCTTGTCGATCAAGATTTCGTTATTTGTTGACAAACCTTCGCCAGCTTCACCCGAGGGCTAAGCCTAACCCGGAAAACCTGTTGGGGAGCCCATTGGCTCTCCAAATAGCCACTCTAGGAAACGCCGCCGCCGAGATAGTCGGTTTTCCGGCTTGGGCCGTGCCGCAATGAACATCACCGCTTTGGACGCCTGCTTGGCGTCCAAGGTTATCACTCAGTGAAGCCCTTGCAGTCTGTTCCGCCGCTCTGCCAGCAGTTCATTTTGAACCAGATTCCTGGCATTGTCCGAAAGACCATTCGGCCCGAACAGACCAAGCTCGGTAAACCGCGCTTCGATTTCCTTCGGAATGCTATCCGCTTCGTGTTGGCAGAGGCGCACAAGCCACTTCCATTCGTCGCTAGTCATATCCCTGTGCACGACCATGAATTGCTACCCCTCCCGAGAACCACGACATCCATTAATAAGTAGCACAACTTCTGTCGAAAGGCAGGTGGCTCGACGATCGGACTGATCATGCGCGTATCATCGTTTGTTTGTGACGCCCACACCAAGTTTCAGCCGATCGTTCAGCAGTGGGACGAGCATCTTCATTGCTTTGTCGGCGTCCAAAAAGTCTACTTCCGCCCGCCTGACGAGTTCATTTGCTAAAGTTTCGATCTCATATACCGATGCTTCGAAGTGGCTGCCCTGCATTATGTCGAATTTCCCTCTGCCTTGAGTTTTATCGAAAACGTGGTTCTCACTCTGCGTCGGGATCGCCGCTCTCTTGGCGTCGTATATTGTCCAGATTGGGATAATCGAATTGTGGATCTTGTCTAACGACACAACTGCGTTGAACGCATCGTCGTTCTTCAAGGACAATAGCATCGCCATCTCAGCTGGTGAAAATTCGACGGGGGTTGGAAGGTTTGCTATCGGAAGAAGAACAGCGGATATCAATTCTATCTTCTCGCGCTTTGCTAGCGCGAGCCGATCATCGATAGTTTTTTTGATATTAGTGAGCGATGAGTGGATAGAGATCACTTTAAAAAGAAGCGAATATCCATGGCTTTTTGCTTCCATCCTTCGATCATCTTTACGTTCCCTGCGCGCCGCGTTTTGTTCCTGCTTTTGAATGAACAGTGCGATTAGGCCGCCCACAATTGCCCCCACCAGTGCGGACCAGAATTCACTTCCAAGCCAAGTACCTAATTCTCTGATGGACGTAAGAATTTCTGACATGCTCGCCTCGTCGTAAGATGGTGAAAATTACTGTAGCGGAACCGGCAACATGAAGTGGGTCGCAAATCTGGTCACAGCTTTTTTCGGCACGTGCCCCATCATTCGCAGCGTGAGGAAAATCTGATAGCCAGCCTCGGTGATGAAACGTGGCGTAAACAGTGGGTGGCTAACCAAGTTGTCAGCCGATCTTTGGGAAAAATGGTGGGCCCGGAGGGACTCGAACCCCCAACCAAGCGGTTATGAGCCGCCGGCTCTAACCATTGAGCTACAGGCCCTTGACGCCGGTGGTGGGCGCCTTGGCGCCGGAGGCCGGCGCCTGGATGCCGGGGCAATGGTTCCCACAGCATCGGTTCGCTCTAACGCAAATTGCAGGGAGCCACAAGCGCAGAGCGCAAGCATCTGTGGACGGTGCATATTTCGTGGGCGCCGGTACTGGAACCTTCTCGCGCGGGCGGCAATTACAGAGATTGGATTCGATGAAGAGGGCGGTCGCAGATGGTGGCGTTGAACAGTGCCGTGGTGCTTATCGTCGAGGACGAGCCGCTGATCCGGTTCACTGTCCTCGATGTGCTTGAAGATGTCGGCCATGTGGCGCTGGAGGCGGCAAATGCCGATGAGGCGTTGGTGGTGCTGAAGGGCAGGCAGGATGTCGATATCCTGTTCACCGACGTCAACATGGCAGGTTCGATGGACGGGATCCAGCTTGCCAAGCGGGTGAGGGCGATGCGGCCGAATATCGGCATCATCATCACCTCGGGCATGGTGCGGCTGGACCCCATGGCGCTGCCGGCCAACACCGCCTTCCTGCCGAAGCCCTACATGCACGACGCGCTGATCTCGACGATCGCTTCGCTGATGACGTGACTGGATTGCTTGGTGATAGGACTTCCCCATGACATGACTGGGCGCGCAGCCGCAAAACGGGGACGGTTTTGCGGCTGCGCGCGAGGCGCCGGGAGACATGCTGGTCTTCGGGCGTGCGGAGGGGGTCGCGCCCTCAGCTGAAGCTGCTCTTCAGCGCCTCGTTCTCGTGGTGAGCCTTCTTTTCGTAGATCGTGAACAGCGCCATCGAGAGGAGATAGGAGAGGAAGGGATCCCCTATCTGCGTGGCAATGTCGCGGGAGGCGAGCACGTGGCGCTCCAAGGCGCCGATATCTTTCTGTATTGCGGTTTCAGCGAGGCGGTTCATGCTGCCATCTCCAGGAATTGGGTCACGACCGAGCGGGCCGGCACGTGTCTGATATAAAGGGGTAGGGTCAGGCCGAGGGCGGCGCGCATCTTGCACAGCACGCGGTCCGACACCTCGAAGGCGCCGCAGCAGACGGGATACTTGCCGTAACCGTCTGCGCGGCCGAGTTCTTCCACTTCGGCGCCGGCACGTTTGTAGACGCGCTTGAGATAGGGCTCGTAGTTGGAAATCATCGTGTGGATGCCGTGATCGAGCGCGCATTCGCAAAGCGCCAGCAGCATCATCGAGAAGGCGCGGCCGGCGTCGATATTCGGGAAATCCCTGGCGATCGCCTCCTCATCGATGCACATGCGCGTGCCCTCCCAGATGCCCGGCGCAATGAGATTGGCGGCATCCGGAAAAGTCTCGCGGAAGACATCGTAGAGAAGGGTCGGGCCGGTCGTCGGCATCAGGCGCATGCCGCCATAAAGACGGGTGCGGCTGTCGTTGCACCAGACGAGATAGGCGGGAGCGAGCGCATCGTAGCTGTCGCGCTCGTAAGGGCCGACGACGGGAACGTCCCAGCCGAGCGTATCGGCGAAAACCTGCTTGCGCAGGCGAAACATCTGATCAAGTACGGCAGCGTATTTCTGATATTCGTGAGCCTGAATGATTACAAACATCTTGCCCTCCAGCGTTTGCAAGTTCGTGGAGAGCAGAATGGTTCAGACGGGCCGGATCGGAAATTCCCTCAGATGGGCCCCCTCAGATGAGGGGGGCAGAGCATGTCGCGCAAAACTGTGCCGCGGTTTTGCGACAACGACATGCGCCAAACGACGACCTGGCGCACCGGCCCGAAAATCGGAAACGATTTTCGGAAAGCACGATGCGAGGATTCGAAGTTACAGCATCCTTTGCCCGTCTCAAAAGACGCGCGACGCGCTTCAGGGATTGATGATGCGCAATTGCACGGCCCGCGAGGCGGCGGCCGAGATCGTGGCGCAGCCGAGCTTGAAGCGGGCGGTCTTCAGATAGTCGCGCGTCGTGTGCTCGGAAATGCCCAGGATGACCGAGATATCCTTGTAATCCTTGCCCAGCGCCGTCCAATGCAGGCACTCGATTTCGCGCGGCGACAATGCCGGCACCGGATCGTTCTCACCGTGCAGCTCGTAGACCGCCTTGCGATGGATCAGATGGGCGATCTCGATCCATTCGGTGCGGCAGCGGCGGACCAGCTCGGTCCATTCGTCGACCGGTATGCGGGCATTCACCGACAGAAGCGCGCGGCGCTGCGCCTTGTCGGCGACGGGAATGGAGTAGCCGTTGCCGCCAATGCCGTGCTTCTGGGCGTCGACAAGCATGGCATAGGCCTCCGGCGTCGGCTCGACCTCGCTCCAGTCGAACGGCAGCTGGCGTTCGAAGCCCTGCTTGACGATCGGATCGACCCTCACATAGCTGTTCAGGAGATAACGCGAGACCCAGGCATCCGGATAGGTGGTGCGCACGAAGGGCGAATCGATCTTGCTGGCGATCGTCTGGGCGAGGTGGTAGGTGACGAAATCGAGGCCATATTCCGCCTGCAGAACGCGGATGGCGCCATCTACATTGGCCGCAGCCTTGATCTGTTCGAAAGCCGACTCGAACTTTTCGCTATAGGTATTCTCAGTCATTTCCACTGCCCCAATTCCCTCAATCCTACCGCGAGGACCGTCATAAATACAAGGCATCCCCACATATGCGGGGAATGACAATCCAGGCTCCGTCTGCTAGCGCCTTTCCACGAGGAGACCTCATATGGACAGCAGAAGACCATTCGAGATTGCCGAATGCCAACAGGCCGCCAAGGGCCTGAAATCCAGCTGGCAGGACATGGCAGGCTCCGAAGCGCTGATCCGCGCGCTCGTTGCCGAACGCAATGGCGACACGCCGCTGGCGCTGTTCTGGACCGAGGTCCACCGGGCGCTTTGCGTGGAAAACAACGCTTTCTGACATGGCCTGCCCTGGCGGGCGTTTCAGGCTTTTCCCGATATTACAGGATCGGCCGGGCACCGGAATTGGTGCCGCGGCGAGATAAAATCCGTGTCCCGCGAGTGACCACGTTTCATTCTTATCCGTTTCCGATTTTGCGAAGAAAGTGTCGAGCGGCAATGTCGCAGGCGGGTAAGCGGAAAGCCCGTATTCCATGGATTTGTGTCAATATGCTTGATGAAGCGTTTCCAGTGTCCGGGGAAGCGGTTGCACTGTGCCATTGCGGACCCTCCCGCGCGACAGACGCGCTACACCCTCGTTCCGCTCAGGCAAGCCGCGGCATCTCTCCGCCCTCATCCTGAGGTGTCCCGCAGGGGCCTCGAAGGACGAGGCCGGCCACCGCTATCTCCTCCGGTAATGGGAGCTGCGGCTATCACCCGCCCCCGCCCTTCGAGGCTCCGGCCTCTGGCCTGCGCACCTCAGGATGAGGGCTGGTCGTGGTGCCGTGTGGCTAGTGGGTGATCGGAGTGCTTTTGGCTTGGTCGACGGATCTCAGCTTCGCTCCGCCCTCCGGTGAGGCTGGCCGCGCCCTCTCTCCGCCCTCATCCTGAGGCGCCCCGCAGGGGCCTCGAAGGACGAGGTCGGCCACCGGCCACGCGCGCTCACTTGGCCTCGACTGGCCCGCGTTTGGACAATTCCGGCAAGGCCTCGTAATCCATGGCAATCAACGCCTCCTTCTTACGGCGGGACCAGCCCTTGATCTGCCGCTCGCGGGCGATGGCGTCGATGATGCGGTCATAGGTTTCGGTGAAGACGAGTTCGACCGGGAGGCGCTTGGCAGTGTAGCCGTCATAGGTCCCGGCATTGTGCTCCCAGACACGCGCCTCGATCTCCTGCTTGGTGAGGCCGGTGTAATACGAGCCGTCGCTGCAGCGGAGGATATAAACGGTGACTTCCATGGTGGAAGGCTAGCATGGGGAGCGAGTGGGCAGCAATCGTGCGGCGCCGTGAGTGCCCCGCCACCCGCCCTCGTGGTTCGAGACGGCCCTGCGGGCCTCCTCACCATGAGGGCTAGTTGTTGCGCCCTGCTGCCAGACTATCGGAGG
This sequence comes from Rhizobium sp. NZLR1b, assembly GCF_019685155.1. Lineage (NCBI taxonomy): Bacteria > Pseudomonadati > Pseudomonadota > Alphaproteobacteria > Hyphomicrobiales > Rhizobiaceae > Rhizobium > Rhizobium sp. NZLR1b. The sequence goes on along the minus strand of NZ_JABDWC010000005.1, from coordinate 224,355 downwards.
CACGGCGGCCTCCGGTGAGGCAAGCCGCACATCTCTCCGCCCTCCTCCTGAGGTACCCCGACCGGGGCCTCGAAGGACGAGGCCGGCCACTGGCGATTAATGTGGCGATGTGGATGAGGCTGCGGGCCTCCTCACCATGAGGGCTAGCTGTTGTGCCTGCTGTTAGACTATCGGCGGCAAGCGCCGCGTTCTCCGATGAGGCAAGCGCGCCTCTCTCCGACCTCATCCTGAGGTGCCCCGCAGAGGCTCGAAGGACGAGGCCGGCCACAGGGGGCTTCTTGGCAAGGGATGCGCTCCGCAGAAAAGATCAGCCGACCTTTGTCGATGGATTGGCCCAGTCCTGGCATGGCATTTCCGGCCGCTGCGGCTTCGGGCGAAACTTCACCAGCACCTCGCGGCCATCAACGGAGGCCTGGGTGCGTTCCAACGCATTGCGTTCGGCAACCGCCTGGCGCCAGTGATCGTCATCACGCCCTTGCGGGCGGCCCTGTTCTTCCCAGATCGCGTAAGCTCTTTTGCTGATCCATTCGTGGCGTCTGTTGCTCATCTATTCATTCCATTCGTTAAAGGTGTTTATTCCGCAATTCTGTCATGAGTAATTGGTCTGTCGTGGCGAACCGGCAGGCGGCGCTTGGCGGCCATCAGCAGGTCGAGTTCGATCGAGGAGGGGCCAAAGCGGGTGAACAGGCTTTCGGCCTGATCGCTCAGCAGGCCATATTTGGAAGCGAATTCATCAAGGCTGTAGGGCCGGCCGCGCAGGATCCTGCTTCGGCGCTCCGGTTCACGGATTTGCGTCATTGGTGATTACCCCAGACTGTTTTTCAAATGTGAGAACAAAACAGATTACAGCGACAAAAGTTCCGTGAATTTTCAGCGTTTTTTCGCGCGGTCGTGCCATTGCGGGGCAATCTGGAGCTGCGACATAGATTTTCAAGAACGGTCGACGCGGGGAAAATTTCAACTAAAAAATGCAAGAATATCAGCGCGTTATGGAATTCGCTTCCGGGATCGCCGATAAATGGGCTTTACCCCGGCGCGTTAGTCTATAGAATCAATCGTGTTAATCGGTTCGCAGGGGCAGCAAAAACGTTCCGTTCCCCGCGTTGGCGCGACCGATACCGGAGGACTTTGGCTTCAACCCATCAAGAGGAGACAGACATGATGAATGCCCTGCCGCCACTTCATGACGGCCATGCGCCGTTTACCCTCCAGCAGCTGTTTCGCGAAGCGCTCTATGCCTTCGAGGAATGGGACAGCGAACTGACCGAACCGATCGTGACTTACGAAGGACGGGTCATCCCCATCGGCTTCGTTTTCGAAGCGATGCGCGAATGCACAGATATCGTGCCGATGAATATCGTCGGCGCAGTTACCGAACGGCTGACCAAGCCGTGGGAGGGCGAAGGCCCGCTCGACCAGATGACTTTCTCGACGGCGGCGCGTGTCATGCGCGTGCTGGTGCGCAAGCGCCTTCTTGCCAATGGCACGGTTGATCTCGTCGCCGTTTCGGCTCGCACCGCCGAAGAACAGAACCGCGACTGACTGGATGAGGATCGCGGCCATGGCCGCGATCCTTTTCCGCTTCCTGGCGGAACCTCGCCCATTGCCAGCCGTTTTACCGGCAGGCCCGCCGCCAGTGCGGGTGAGGAATGAGCATCATGCTGAAATCCATCGTTCATGAAATCATCGGCGCTCCGCGGCGCGCGCCGGAGCTTCCGCAATCGCTCGAGCAGTTTCGCGACAGAAAGCGCGTGCTGATCATCTTCGCCGATGCGCAGGACGACCGCGCCGTCATCCAGGACGATTGGCTGCGGAACGCGCATATGCGTCTCATCGAGGAAGATGTCGAGGTTTTCATCATTGCCGGCGGCGGTGCTTTCTCGCTGTTCGACGACGGCTCCGAACTCGATGCCGACGATGTCAGAGAGCGGCTGCAGGGGCCGCCATCCGGCGCGTTCGGGCTGATCCTGGTCGGCCGCGACGGCGCCGTGAAGCTGCGCTCGAGCGAGCCGCGGACCGCCGAGGATATCTTCGCGGCCTTCGAAATGCTGCCGAAGCAGACGCCTTGGTAGTGTTTCGACACTCCGCTTGACGCGACACGGAGTGTGGCGAAAGCCGCGCGTCCGACGTCTTGCCTGGGTATCGCTCGACGGTCACTCTTAAAGTTCGAAGGCTTCCTTGAGGCCGAGGCTCTTGCGTTCGCGCAGGTCGAGATCGCCCTCGATATGGGCGATGTGATGCAGCATCAGCTCGCAGGCGCGGTCCAGTTCGTTGCTTTCGATTGCCGAGATGATCTCGCCGTGTTCGGAATGGCCGCAGCTCGAGGCGGTCGACTGGCCGTAAAGCGCGATCACCAGGGACGAGCGGGCAACGAGCTCCTCCATGAAGCGCTGCATGATCGCATTGCCGGATATGACCGCCAGCATCAAGTGGAAATCGCCGGATGCCTTGATCTCGGCGCGGCGCGCCGTCTGGCCACGCTCGCCCATCAGCCGGCCCTCTTCCAGCAACAGCTCTCTCAGATCTCTGAGGTCATCCGGGGTGATCCGCGCCGCTGCCTCACGCAACAGGCCGGGCTCGACCAGGCGGCGGGCTGAGAAAATCTGGCGGGCTTCTTCAGGCGAGGGATAGGCAACGAAGGCGCCGCGGTTCTTTTCGACGTTGACGAGGCCCTCATAGGAGAGCGCCTGCAAAGCGGCGCGGGCGAGCGTACGGCTGACATTGAAAAGATTGCCGACATCGCTTTCGGAAAGCTTGGTGCCGGGCGAAAGCCTGCGTTCGACGATTGCCTCGCGAATGGCGTCGCGGATCTGTTGCGCGCCGGTTTCGGCGGGTTCTTCGGCCTGCTGAGCCGTGGCGGCGGATTTCATGAAATCATTCCCTGATGGCGGGCAAACCATATCCGGCTTCGCGGCAAAAGTTAAATGATTTTGTGCCCGAAATGCCGGTTAAATTGTATACGATTTTTTGCAAAAATTGAGCACGATAGCCTAAATCATGTGCAGACACTGTCGTGCTCAAAATTCTCCTCATGGATCTGTCGTCGGCAAAATCTTTGTTTCACAAGAGCTTGGCGCGGCGTGAGGGAATCTGGCACGGCGGATGCATCGTCTTTTCCGAACAGGGGAAGCATGATGTCGAAAGCGGCAGAGATCGATTTAGTATCCGTTTCGAAGGTCTACGGCGCGACGACGGCGGTCGATGAGATCAGCCTGAAGATTCCGGCCGGCTCCTATTGCTGCTTCCTCGGCCCGTCGGGTTGCGGCAAGACCTCGACGCTGCGGATGATCGCCGGCCACGAGAGCATCTCGTCGGGCGATATCCGGCTCGGCCATACAGTCGTCACCGATTTTCCGCCGGCCAGGCGCGGCACGGCGATGATGTTCCAGTCCTACGCGCTGTTCCCGCATCTCGACCTGATCGACAACGTCGCCTTCAGCTTGAAGATGAAGGGCGTCGACAAGGCGGAACGGCGGGCCAAGGCGCTCGAGATGCTGAAGCTGATGCAGATGGAGTCCTATGCCGTTAGGCGCCCGGCCCAGCTTTCCGGCGGCCAGCAACAGCGCGTGGCGCTGGCGCGCGCGCTGATCACTGACCCGGAAGCGCTGCTGCTCGACGAGCCGCTGTCGGCGCTCGATCCGTTTTTGAAGATCCGCATGCGCGCCGAGCTCAAGAAACTGCAGAAGTCGCTCGGCATTACCTTCGTGCACGTCACCCACAGCCAGGAAGAGGCGATGGCGCTCGCCGATGTCATCGTCATCATGAATGACGGAAGGATCGAGCAGGCCGCGGCACCGCGCGAAATTTTCGAAAAGCCGGCGACCGCCTTCGTCGCCCGGTTCATGGGCGATCACAACGTGCTCACCGGCCGGGTAACGTCGAGCGAGAACGGCGTACTCGTCATGAGCGTGCCGGAGGGGCAGAGCTTTTCGGTGCGTGGAACGGGCAGGGAGATCGGAGAGCCCGTCGATATCGGCATCCGCACCGACCGTGTCCGCTTGCAGGTGGCGACCGAATGGACGCTCGGCTTCGACGGGATCGTCTCCAACATCGAATATCGCGGCTCTTCGGTGAAGATCACCGTTATCGGCGCCGGCAGCGACGATTTCACCGTCATTGCCGACGATAGCGACTATTTCGCCCGTCCGGTCGCCGTCGGCGACGCCGTCTCACTCAGCTGGGCGCTCGAGGATGCCGTGCTGCTCGGCCGCGCTTCCGCTTGAACCACCATCGACAACCAACCTTGCCCATCCAACAAAAAGGGGAACTGGCATGACGACTGAAACCACATCGACCAAGGCGGAAAAGGGTCTTTCCCGCCGCACCCTGCTGAAGACGGGTGCTGCCGCCGTCGGCGCCATTGCCGGCTCCGGCGCCATCACCGGCTTCCCGACAATCTGGGCGAAGACGAACATCACGCTTCGCCAGTTCGGCACCGGTGTTTCGAACATCAATGCCATCGCCGAGAAGTGCAAGGCCGACCTCGGCATCACGCTGGAGATGACGGCGACCGATTCCGATGCCGCCGCCCAGCGCGCCGTCACCCAGCCTGACAGCTACGACATCGCCGACATCGAATACTGGATCGCCAAGAAGGTGTTTCCAACAGGCGTGATGCAGCCGATGGACGTAAAGAAGCTGAAATATTACGACAAGATCGTGCCGCTGTTCATCAACGGCAAGCTGAAGGCAGACAGCGTCATCGCCCAGGGCACGGCGCCGCACACGGTCGGCTTCGTCGAAGCGCAGGGTTCCAAGAAATTCGCCAAGGAGCCGACGCAGTGGATGACGATGGTTCCAACCATCTACAATGCCGACACGCTCGGCATCCGCCCCGACCTCACCGGCCGTCCGATCACCAGCTGGGCCGATATTCTCGACCCGGCTTTCAAGGGCAAGACCGCGATCCTCAACATTCCGTCGATCGGCATCATGGATGCGGCGATGATCATGGAAGCCTCCGGCAAGATCAAATATGCCGACAAGGGCAACATGACCAAGGAAGAGATCGACAAGACGATCGAATTCCTGATCAAGACCAAGGCCGACGGCCAGTTCCGCGCCTTCTGGAAGTCGTTCGACGAGTCGGTCAACCTGATGGCCTCGGGCGAAGTCGTCATCCAGTCGATGTGGTCGCCGGCCGTCGCCGCCGTCCGCTCCAAGGGCATCGCCTGCACCTTCCAGCCGCTCAAGGAAGGCTATCGCGCCTGGGGCGGCGGTCTCGGCCTTGCCTCGCATCTCAAGGGCGCCCAGCTCGATGCGGCTTACGAATACATCAACTGGTACACGTCCGGCTGGGTCGGCGGCTACCTCAACCGCCAGGGCTACTATTCCGCTGCCATGGACACCGCCAAGGAATTCATGTCGGCCGACGAATGGGGCTACTGGATCGAGGGCAAGCCGGCCCAGGGCGACATCCTGTCTCCCGAGGGCAAGGTCATGGAAAAGGCCGGCGCCGTGCGTGACGGCGGCTCGTTCGAAACCCGCATGGGCGCCGTCGCCTGCTGGAACTCCGTGATGGACGAAGACCGCTACATGGTCCGCCGCTGGAACGAGTTCATCGCTGCCTGATGTTTCGGGCGGGGCAGCGTCGTCTTTCGCTGATGCTGAAGACGTCGCTCCGCTCCGCCTCCTCATCTGCCCTTCGGGCATCTTCTCCCCGCCGGGGAGAAGAGGGAGTTCGCAGCGATGCTGCGAAACCAAAGCAAGGTTCGCGGTGGCCCAGGCGCTGCCGCGTTTCTCTTCTCCCCTAGGGGGTCCGAAGGGACGGGTCGAGACCAGTGGCTCGACCCGGGTAAAGGTGCCGGCAGGCGGATGAGGGGGCGGCATGCACCTTCGTTCAACCTGCCGTAATCAGAACGGAGAACCGGATAATGGCGACCATCGCAGCAGAAGCGGAAGAGGGCAGTCACGGCGCCCGCGGCAAAAGCTCCTTTCGCCTTTCCCCGTCAGCGATCTCCTATCTCCAGGCGATGCCGCTGATCGGCATTCTCGGCTTCTTCTTCCTGCTGCCGATCGCTATGATATCCGTCGTCAGCTTCTGGGATTACGACTTCGCCGGCCTCTATCCCGATTTCCTGACGATGAACTACACCGACACGCTCGGTTCGTGGGTGACGTGGAAGACCTATCTCAACACGTTGAAATTCACGGCGATCGTCTGGGCGCTGACGCTTCTTATCGGTTTCTGGGTCGCCTATTTCCTGGCCTTCCACATCCGCAAGACCTCGACCCAGATGATCCTCTTTCTCGTCTGTACCGTCCCGTTCATGACCTCGAACATCATCCGGATGATTTCGTGGATCCCGGTGCTCGGGCGCAACGGTCTTGTCAATTCGGCGCTGATCAAGATGGGCATCATCCCGCAGCCGATCGAATGGCTGCTCTATTCCGATTTCGCCGTCGTGCTCGCCATGGTGCATCTCTATACGCTGTTCATGGTGACGCCGATCTTCAACACGCTGATGCGCATCGATCGGTCGCTGTTCGAGGCGGCGCGCGATGCGGGCGCGTCGGGCTGGCAGGTGCTGTGGAACGTCGTCATTCCGCTGGCCAAACCCGGCATGGCGATCGGCACGATCTTCGTTGTCACCCTCGTCATGGCCGACTTTTCGACGGTGCAGGTGATGTCCGGCGGCCAGAGCGCCTCGGTGGCGTTGATGATGAAGAACCAGATGTCGCTGCTGCAATATCCGGCGGCGGCCGCCAATGCCGTGGTGCTGCTTGCCGTGGTGCTTTTGATGGTCGCGGCCATCCTGCGTGTCGTCGACATCCGCAAGGAGCTTTGAGATGAACCACGAAAAACGCGGCCTCGGATTCTATTTGCTGGCGATCTTCTTCGTCATCTTCGTGCTGTTCCTCTACGGCCCGCTTTCGGCGATCCTGATCCTCTCCTTCCAGGGGCCGGACGGCGGTCTGACCTTCCCGATGAACGGCGTTTCCATCCACTGGTTCTTCAACCTGTTCGAGAAGCAGGCGGTCGGCGATTTCGGCGCCTCCTTCCGGCGCTCCTTCACTCTCGGGCTGATGGTGATGGTGGTGACCGTCACCGTGTCGCTGCTCGCCGGCCTTGCCTTCCGCCGCCGTTTTCCAGGTTCGACCGCGCTGTTTTACGCCACCGTCGCAAGTCTCGTGGTGCCTTCGATCATCATTTCGCTCGGTATCGGCGTCGTCTTCCAGGAGGGAGGGCTGGGGCCCGCCTGGTATTCATCGGCCTTCGGCGCGCATCTCACCTGGACGCTGCCCTTCGGCGTGCTGATCATGTTTGCCGTCTTCAACCGCTTCTCGCCGGCCTATGAAGAGGCGGCGCGCGACCTTGGCGCCAGTTCGTGGCAGACGTTCCGTCATGTGGTGCTGCCGATGATCGCGCCGAGCCTGATCGGCGTCGGTCTGTTCGGCTTCACGCTCTCCTATGACGAATTCGCCCGCACGCTGATGACCTCGGGCAGTTACAACACGCTGCCGCTCGAAATCTATGGCATGACCACCAATGTCACGACGCCGGTGCTCTATGCGCTTGGCACGGTGACGACACTGTTTTCCTTCACCATCATTCTCATCGCGCTCGGCATCATGACCATGCTCGGCCGGCGGCAGGCAAAGATAGACTGACATGCGCATCCTCATCGTCAATCCGAACACCACGGCCTCTATGACCGAGAAGGCCGCGACCGCGGCACGCGCGGTGGCTGCTTCCGAAACCGAGATTATCGCCGCCACCTCGCGCATGGGCCCCGTCTCCATCGAGGGCCATTACGACGGCGCGCTGGCGATCCCCGGTCTGCTTAGCGAACTCAAGGACCGGCAGGCGGCCGGCTACGACGCGGCTGTCATCGCCTGCTTCGACGATACCGGGCTGGAGGCGGCACGGAGCTTTGCCGATGTGCCGATCCTCGGGCTTTGCGAATCCGCAGTCGTGACGGCCGGCTTCCTGGCGCAGCGCTTCACCGTGGTGACGACACTCGAGCGGTCGCGGGTGCTGATCGACAATCTGGTGCGCCGTTACGGGATGGGCGACCGCGCCAGGGTGCGCGCCTGCGATATCCCGGTGCTGGAGCTTGAAGATGCGGCCTCGGGCGCGGTCGGCAAGCTCCGGGCGGAGATCGAGCGGGCACTTGCCGAAGACGGCGCCGAGGCGATCGTGCTCGGCTGCGCCGGCATGACCGATCTGGCGCGCGAGTTGCAGGCGATCTACGGCGTGCCGGTCGTCGATGGTGTGGCGGCCGCCGTCAAGCAGGCCGAGGCCCTGGTGTCGCTTAAGCTTTCCACCAGCAAGCGCGGCTCCTATGCCTCACCATTGCCGAAATCCTTCACAGGGGCGATGAGCGGGTTCTCGCCGGCCCAGAGGGTCGGCTGATCCCATGGCGGTGTCCTTCGACTTCCAGCAGCTCTCTGAGCGCGAGCGTTACAAGCTGATGATCGGTACGATCATCCCGCGGCCGATCGCGCTGGTGACGACGGTCGACGAGCACGGCCGGGTCAACGCGGCGCCTTTCAGTTTCTTCAACTGCCTTTCGGCTGATCCGCCGATCCTTGCGATCGGTGTCGAAAACAATGCCGACATGTCGTTCAAGGACACCGGCCACAATATCCGCATGACCGAGGTCTTCACGGTCAACATCGTCTCCTTCGCCATCGCCGAGGCCATGCACGTCTGCGGCGCCAAATATCCCCGCGGCGTCGACGAACTGAAGGAAGCGGGATTGACGGCGATATCAGGCGAGAAAGTAGCCTCACCCTTTATCGCCGAGGCGCCGGCCGCCTTCGAATGCCGGCGGCATGTGACGCTGGAGCTCGGCCGCTCGCGGCAGATCGTCATGGGCGAGATCGTCTATGCGCATTACCGCGACGGGGTCGTCGATCCGGAACGGCTGCATGTCGATCCGGCCGCGCTCGATGCCATTGCGAGGCTCGGCGGCGATACTTGCGCCACCATCCGCGATCGTTTCGAGATGCTGACGCCGAAGCTCTGACACGAGGTAGGCCCAAGTTTTTGCTTTACATTTTCGCTGTTGGCGAGAATTGTCTGCAGCGGATTATCGCGGCAGAGGAGCGCTTGCCCATGACAATCGAGGACGATCTCAGCCGGATTGCGGAGCAGGAGAAGGCCCTGAGCTTCGACGCCTTCGACCTGACGACGGCATGGCAGCTCGGCAAACTCCTGCAGGAACTCGCCACCGAGCGCGGCCTCGGCATCGCGATCGACGTGACCCTGCACGCAATGCCGGTCTTCTATGCGGCATTGCCGGGTGTGACGCCCGATAACGTCAACTGGGTCCGGCGCAAGCGCAACATGGTGCTGCGCTATTTCCGCAGCAGTTATGCCTCCGGCCTGAAGCTGAGGAAGGATGGCAAGACGGTTGAGGATAACGGGCTTCCCGACGCCGATTATGCGCCGCATGGCGGCAGTTTCCCGATCAACGTCAAGGGCACCGGCTGCATCGGCGCGGTCACCGTCTCCGGCCTGCCGCAACGCGACGACCACAATCTCGCGGTCGAGGCCCTGGCGCTGATGCTCGCGAAAGATCTGGATACGCTGCGGCTCGCTCCGCTCTGAAGGGTAGACTGCCGTAATTTCGACAGAAAAAAGCCATGAAAACTGCAAAATTTCGTCGCCGCTGCGGTGACGTTGCCTTGTCCTGCGGTTAAGGTGCGGCATCGCCCTCCTTAACCTTCCCGGGATGCCATGATCCGCTTGTTCTTCGCGCTTGCCGCCGCCATCGGTCTCGGCCTTCTCCTGGCCTCCTGCAACACGCTTTCCAAGGAGGAATGTTTGGCCGCCGACTGGCGGGTGATCGGCGACAGCGACGGTGCTGCGGGCTACGAGCCGCAGCAGCGCTTCGCCGCGCATGCAAAATCCTGCGAGCGGGTCAAGATCGTGCCGGATCAGACGATCTGGTTCCAGGGCTACCAGGCGGGCCTGGTGCGCTACTGCACGCCGCTCAGCGGGCTGGCGCGCGGCCAGGCGGGCAGCGGCTACGCCAATGTCTGCCCGCCGGAAACCGCGTCGGGCTTCCTGCGTGGCTTCAACCTCGGCGGCAAGCAGCACGGGCTGCAGGAGCGCTTCAACGCGATGCAGAACGACTACAGCTCCAAGGAGGCTAATATCGACGAACTCTCCGACAAGCTTAAGGATGCGAAGGACGGCGACAGGTCGGAGCTGCGCCGGCGGATCGACGATCTGGAAGACGACATGCACGACATCCGCCGCGACCAGCGCGACGTGCAGGACGAACTCGACCGCGTCAACGAGGATGTCGAATGGTTCCAGCGCAACCCAAACGCCGAATTGAGGGCGCCGGGTTACTGAAGCTCAGAGCTTGCCGCCAGCCTCGGCGATGCCTTTCGTCAGGCTGCCGGTTGCCGGGAAAAGTGGGATGAGGCAGGCCTGCAGGGCGTGGTAGATATCGCCCTTGCCGGGGAAGAGCGAGTGCGAGGGAATGAGGTCTTCCGTCAGCTCCTCGTGCCAGCCGCCGTTGTGGTGGTCGATGAAGGCGCGCTCGATGACGTTCCAGATCTTGCGGTAGCTGTCTTCGTGGAAATCGCTCGGAAGGTGTTCGTTGAGGAAGTGGGCGGCGGCGGCACCCTCGCAGGCCGGCCACCAGAGCTTGTTGCGCTTGGCGGGCTTGTCGTCCCAGTCGAGTGTATAGAAAAAGCCGCCCTTGTCATTGTCCCAGCCGAGCGCCATGGATTGCGCGAAAAGCGCCTTGGCCGCATCCGGCAGCCATTCGATGCGTTTGCCGCCGAGCGTCCAGAGCTGCAGGATCAGGCGGGCCCATTCCAGCCAGTGACCGGGCGTCGTGCCGGCCGGGCGGAACATTTCGTTCGGATGATAGTATTGCTTGTTGAGGTTCCATTCGGCGTCGAAATGCTCGGCGACGCGCCAGTCGACCGAACCGGCCTGCCGGCGGATGACCAGATCGGCGATGCTTTCGGCCTTGGTCAGGTACTCTTTGTCGCCGGTGGCTTCGAAGGCGGCCATCAGCGCTTCGGTCAGGTGCATGTTGGAGTTCTGGCCGCGATAGGTGCCGCCATCGAGCGGCTGCCAGTCGGCGGTGAATTCCTCGGCGATGGCGCCGTGCTTTGCTTCCCAGAACTTGGTGTTGAGGATCTCGGTGATGTCGTCAAGCATGCCGTCGGCAAGCGGATGGCCGATGGTCTTGGCGGAGGAGGCGGCCAGCAGCACGAAAGCGTGGCCATAACCCTGCTTGTTGGTGTCGACTGGACCGTCATTGTTCAGTGACCAGAAATAGCCGCCATTCTTCCGGTCGCGATGCTGGTTCCAGAGATAGTTCATGCCGTGATCGACGAGGTCGCTGGCACCCGGGCGGCCGAGCAGCGTGCCGATCGAGAAACAATGCACGGCGCGCGCCGCGATATGGACGCCGCGAACCTGGCCTTCGGCGTCGAGAGGTCTGCCGGTATCGTCGAGATCGTAGAAGCCGCCCTTGGGGTTGCGCGAATTGTGCTGGAAGAAATCGAAGAGGCCATTTGCCTGGTTCAGCAGCCAGCCGCGATGATAGGCGCGGCTCGTCCAGTTTCCAAGCACGGGTGCCATGACATTTCCTCCGATTTCGTGCGCGATGCTTTTGAAATGCCTATATAGAGGCCATTCGAGTCTGTCATGGGGCCAGGCTTGCAAAGCACGAAATCGATAGGCATATATTGACATAAAGATATCTTTATGTGATGTGGACTGTCTGGTCTTACGACGTCAAGGAGCCCTCCCGTGTTTGACAACCTCTTTGGTCCGGAAACGGGCAAACGTGACGGCAATGAAGTTTTTGCAGCTTTGAGACAGGCTGCGAGCGAGCGCATCCTTGTTCTCGACGGCGCCATGGGCACTCAGATCCAGGGGCTCGGCTATGACGAAGACCAGTTCCGCGGAACGCGCTTCATCGGCTGCGCCTGCCACCAGAAGGGCAATAACGACCTTCTGATCCTGACCCAGCCAGATGCGATCGAAGAGATCCATTACCGATACGCCAAGGCCGGCGCCGATATTCTCGAGACCAACACCTTCTCCTCGACCCGCATCGCGCAGGCCGATTACGCGATGGAAGGCGCGGTCTACGACCTCAACAAGGAAGGCGCCGAGATCGTGCGCCGGGCAGCACAGCGCGCCGAGCGCGAGGATGGCCGCCGCCGTTTCGTCGCCGGCGCCATCGGACCGACCAACCGCACCGCCTCGATCTCACCCGACGTCAACAATCCCGGTTTTCGCGCCGTGAGCTTCGACGATCTGCGCATTGCCTATGGCGAGCAGATCGACGGGCTGATCGACGGCGGCGCCGACATCATCCTGATCGAAACGATCTTCGACACGCTGAACGCCAAGGCGGCGATCTTTGCCTGCGAGGAGCGCTTCGAGGTCAAGGGCGTGCGCCTGCCGGTGATGATCTCCGGCACGATCACCGACCTTTCCGGCCGCACCCTGTCCGGCCAGACGCCATCGGCCTTCTGGAACTCGGTGCGCCACGCCAATCCCTTCACGATCGGCCTCAACTGCGCGCTCGGCGCCAACGCGATGCGCCCGCATCTGCAGGAGCTTTCCGGCGTCGCCGACACCTTCATCTGCGCCTATCCGAATGCCGGCCTGCCGAACGAATTCGGCCAGTACGACGAAACGCCGGAGCTGATGGCGGCGCAGATCGACAGCTTCGCCCGCGAAGGCCTGGTCAATATCGTCGGCGGCTGCTGCGGCTCGACGCCTGAACATATCAGGGCAATCGCCGAGACCGTCGCCAAGTACAAGCCACGTGCGATTCCCGAGCATCGCCCCTTCATGTCGCTGTCGGGTCTCGAACCTTTCGAGCTGACCAAGGACATTCCCTTCGTCAATGTCGGCGAGCGCACCAACGTCACCGGCTCGGCCCGCTTCCGCAAGCTGATCACCAATGCCGATTACACCGCAGCGCTCGATGTGGCGCGCGACCAGGTCGAGAACGGCGCGCAGGTGATCGACATCAACATGGACGAGGGGCTGATCGATTCCGAGAAGGCGATGGTCGAGTTCCTCAACCTGATCGCCGCCGAGCCCGATATCGCCCGCGTGCCCGTGATGATCGACTCGTCGAAGTTCTCGATCATCGAATCCGGCTTGAAGCGCGTTCAGGGCAAGCCGATCGTCAATTCGATCTCGCTGAAGGAAGGCGAGGAGAATTTCCTCGCCCAGGCGCGGCTGTTGCACAATTACGGTGCGGCCGTCGTCGTCATGGCCTTCGACGAGACGGGGCAGGCGGACAGCTACGAGCGCAAGGTGGAGATATGCACACGCGCCTATAAGCTTTTGACTGCAAAGATCGGTTTCCCGCCCGAGGACATCATCTTCGACCCGAACATTTTCGCGGTCGCGACCGGCATTGAAGAGCACAATAATTACGGCGTCGACTTCATCGAGGCGACGCGGACGATCCGCGAGCGCATGCCGCTGGTGCATATCTCGGGCGGCGTCTCCAACCTGTCCTTCTCGTTCCGTGGCAATGAGCCGGTGCGCGAGGCGATGCACGCCGTGTTCCTCTACCACGCCATCCAGGCGGGTATGGACATGGGCATCGTCAATGCCGGCCAGCTTGCCGTCTACGACAATATCGATCCGGAACTGCGCGAGGCCTGCGAAGACGTGGTGCTGAACCGCCGTCCCGATGGCACCGAGCGACTGCTCGAAGTGGCCGAGCGCTTCCGTGGCGCCGGCGCCAGGGAGGGCCGGGTCCAGGACCTCTCCTGGCGCGAATGGAGCGTCGAAAAGCGCCTCGAACATGCGCTGGTCAACGGCATCACCGAATATATCGAAGCCGATACCGAGGAGGCGCGCCTGCAGGCTGCCCGGCCGCTGCATGTCATCGAGGGACCGCTGATGGCCGGCATGAACGTCGTCGGCGATCTGTTCGGCTCGGGCAAGATGTTCCTGCCGCAGGTGGTCAAGTCGGCGCGCGTCATGAAGCAGGCGGTCGCCGTGCTGCTGCCCTACATGGAAGAGGAAAAGCGCCTCAACGGCGGCGAGGAACGTCGCTCGGCCGGCAAGATCCTGATGGCGACCGTCAAGGGCGACGTGCACGATATCGGCAAGAACATCGTCGGCGTCGTGCTTGCCTGCAACAATTACGAGATCGTCGACCTCGGTGTCATGGTGCCGGCGACGAAGATTCTCGAAACGGCGATTGCCGAAAAGGTCGACATCATCGGACTTTCAGGCCTGATCACCCCGTCGCTCGACGAGATGGTACACGTCGCGGCCGAAATGGAGCGGCAGGGTTTCGAGATCCCGCTTTTGATCGGCGGGGCGACGACCAGCCGCGTACATACGGCCGTGAAGATCCATCCGGGCTACAACAAGGGGCAGGCGGTCTACGTCACCGATGCGAGCCGCGCCGTCGGCGTCGTCTCGGCGCTGCTGTCGCCGGAGGCACGCCAAGGCTATGTCGACGATATGAGAGCCGAATATGCCAAGGTGGCGGCCGCCCACGCGCGCAGCGAAGCCGAGAAGGTGCGCCTGCCATTGCCGCGGGCCCGCGAGAATGCGCATAAGGTCGATTGGTCCGGCTACCAGCCGACGAAGCCGCAATTCTTCGGCACGCAGGTGTTCGAGGATTACGATCTGGGCGAGCTTGCCAGATATATCGACTGGACGCCGTTCTTCCAGACCTGGGAACTGCGCGGCCGCTACCCCGCCATTCTCGAGGACGAGAAGCAGGGCGAGGCAGCCCGCGCGCTCTGGGCCGATGCGCAGGCGATGCTCAAGAAGATCATCGACGAGAAGTGGTTCCGCCCGCGCGCCGTCATCGGTTTCTGGCCAGCCGGTGCTGTCGGCGACGACATCCGCCTGTTCACGGACGAGAGCCGCAGCCAGGAGCTCGCCACCTTCTACACGCTGCGCCAGCAGCTTTCGAAGCGGGACGGGCGGCCGAACGTGGCGCTCTCCGATTTCGTCGCGCCGGTTTCGAGCGGCGTGCAGGATTATGTCGGCGGCTTCGTGGTGACGGCCGGGATCGAGGAGATCGCCATCGCCGAACGCTTCGCGCGGGCGAATGATGATTATTCCTCGATCCTCGTCAAGGCGCTGGCCGACCGCTTCGCCGAAGCGTTTGCCGAGCGCATGCATGAGCAGGTGCGGCGCGAATACTGGGGTTATGCGAAGGACGAGACGCTTAGCAAAGAGGATCTGATCACCGAAGCCTATGCCGGTATCCGCCCGGCGCCCGGTTATCCCGCCCAGCCGGATCACACCGAAAAGGCAACGCTCTTCACGCTGCTCGATGCGGAGACGGCGGCCGGTGTGAAGTTGACGGAGAGCTATGCGATGTGGCCCGGTTCCTCGGTCTCCGGCCTCTATATCGGCCACCCCGACTCCTATTATTTCGGCGTCGCCAAGGTGGAGCGCGATCAGGTGGAAGACTATGCCAAGCGCAAGGGTATGGCGGCTTCCGAAATCGAGCGCTGGCTCGGACCGGTGCTCAACTACGTGCCGCGCAAGACGGGCGAAGAGATCGAAGACGCGGCGTGAGAAGCTGCCTGCGTTGTAACACTTTGCTTTGGGAAACAATGAAGCCGGACAGTGATTCACTTTCCGGCTTCATGCGTTTGAAAATGAACGTGTAATCAGCGGTGGACGGAATCGCTCCTCCTGGATTTGGCAAGATCAAGAAATTTCGCCTTGATCGTTGCGAAAAGCCCGGGCGGGATGAAGCCGTAGGCGAATATCCCCTCGCTGCCTGGCACGGGCGAAAGCCCGCCATTCGGCCATTCGTCGATGTTATGTTCGGAGACGATGACCCAACTCGGAGCGTCGTCCAGACCGATTGCGTGCTTCACCTTTGGCGGGATTTCTATTCCAACCGTTTCGCCGGACGGCGGCGTGTGCGTGATCGGCAGCAGAATGACGTAGCGGGGATTGGCTAGACTATCGCTTGCCGCGACGAGGCAGGCGGGCCTGTCCTTGCCTTGATCGCGACCCGCCGATGCTTCGCGCGACCACAGGTAATCATAGCGCACGACGAGGGCGGGCTTCGCTTCGGGAATTGACCCCATGATGCGTTATTTCAGTAGTTCATCGAGGGGTGTGTGGGCAGCATCCATCTCCGCTCTTTCGACGGCATCGATGACAACGGACAAGGCATCGGCTGTCCTATGAGTCCGTTGCGCAGCGGCCTTCAGCCAATCATACTGCTCGGCTGACATCAGCACAAATTCACGGCGGCCATGACGCGTGATCTCGACGGGTTCGCGTTGCGCTTGATGCTGAAACTCGCCGAATTTTCGCTGAAATTCCAGAGCCGTGGTCCGAGCCATGAGAAGTCTCCCAACGTTGATCTCCGAATTATACGTATAATTTGGATAAGTTCAAGCCGTCAGGTCACCCCGATCGTCAGCTCGGCGACGAAATCATAGGCGTCGCCGCGATAAAGCGAGCGGGTGAATTCTACGGCGCGGCCGGAGCCGAGATAGGAGATACGTTCGATCGACAGGCCGGCGGCGCCGACGGAGACGCCAAGAAGCTGGGCGTCGGCTTCCTTCATGTTGGTCGCCGAAATGCGCTGCACGGCGCGCACAGGCCGGACCTGCAGGCGTTCGAGCTCGGCGTAGAGCGAATTGGTGACGGCGGACGGATCGGGCAGGAATTCCCCAGAGACGCTGGCATTTTCGATCGCCAGCGGCTGCTCGTCGGCGATTCGCAGGCGAGAGAGGCGCGAAACCTTCACGTCCGTGCCGAGGCCAAGGATCATCATCTCGTCCGGCGAGGGGGTGTGAACGCCCTTGTGCAGCCATTCGGAGCGGGAGGACATGCCGCGCCTCGCCATGTCCTCGGTGAAGGAGGTGAGCTGCGACAGGCGCTGCTCGACCCTGGAGACCGGCTTGGCGACGAAGGTGCCCGAACCGTGGCGGCGCACCAGCAGGCCGTCGGCGACGAGCTCGTCGATCGCCTTGCGCACGGTAACGCGGCTGACGGCGGCGAATTCGGCGATATCGCGTTCCGGCGGCAGCGCATCGCCGTGACCGAGCGTTCCGGTGCGCACGGCTTCTTCGAGCCTGCGGCGCAGCTTGACGTAGAGCGGGCCCGTGCCTGCTGCCTGCAGGCGCTCCAGGGACAGGAGGGTGGCGAGGTCGTCGGTCATGCCGCACCTCTCTGCCTGTCGTTGAGGAGCTTCACCGCAAGTTCCACCGCACCCTGCAGGGCATCGCCCTTCGGCCTGGCAAGCCGTGACCTATAGCGTTCGGAAAGCCACGGTTCATAAGCTTCCGCAAGCCCGCCAAGCAGGCAGATCGACGGGCAATCCGGCCAGAGCAACGCGTCCAGGCTTTCGCCGATTGCCGTTGCCGCATCCGTGACGATGCCGATCGCGACGGCATCGCCCTTGGCCGCATGGTCGAAAACGATGGGCGCGTAACGGGCAAAATCCGTCGGTCTTGCGGAATGTGCGAATTCGACGATGCGTTCGGGATCGTTGCCGTATTCGGCCATGACCGCTTCGGTGAGCGGCGACGCCGGGCGCACGCTGTCATGGGCAAGTAGCGATCGTTCCATGAGATCGCGGCCGAGACGGGCGCCGCTTGCCTGGTCGCCGACAATAAAGCCCCAGCCGCCGATGCCGTTCAGCCGGCCGTTCCCGCGGGCATTATAGACCGTACCTGTGCCAAAGGCGCCGACGATGCCGTCGGCATCGCCGAGTGCCCCCTGCAGGGCAATCAGCGCATCGGTGACAACTAGGCCTTCGGCAAAGGGCAGGGCTTCTTCGATCCGCCTGCCGTAATCGCCGACATTGGCGCCGGCGACGCCGACGACCGATGCAACGGAGGAGATGGTTTCAGCGGCCAGGCCCGCGTCGCGCAGCGCCTGCCGGGCGGATTCGACGATATTGAGAAGAGAGTTTTCCAGATTGGACAGGATGTTGGCAGGGCCTGATTTGCCACGGCCGATGATATTGCCATCTCTGTCCGCGACAGCCGCCCGGCAGCTTGTTCCGCCGCCGTCTATGCCGATTGCAAGCTCTGTCATCGGGCCTCCGAAATACGCCGTTCCCTATGTTTTTTCTACAATACCAAAAAAATACCATTTACCAAGTGGGAATGGTAGAAAAAATATGCCTTTTTATGTTATTGATATTGTTGAATAAAATTTTTTAGTGATTTTAATCCAGCCGAAAAGTTAAATTCGGCTGGACAATTGGTATTTTTTTGGCCTTAATTCGTCAAAAGGGAACAGCACATCGAAGCCCACGAAAACCGGCAGCGAAACCAAGCCGGAACCGCTTCGAGGATGATCGAGAGAACAACCCGTCGGCCGACAGGCTGGTGGCGAAACTCAGACATCCATCGGCTTTCCCATCAATTTGCCGCGCCCGATGCAAGTCGCCGGGAGGCGGCCAGGCCGTAGGCAATCGCCTTCGCGGTCATCGAGCTTTCGGGGCCGGCAGTCGCTGGCGGTCCTCCAAGGGGCATTGGGTGTTTCCTCGGGCACATCAACTGCTTGTTTCAGATCGAAAACAGCGCCTTCCGGCGCTTAAAACACAGGAGAGGGAAATGAAAAACACTGCTCTGAAAAGCTTGCTGCTTGCCTCCAGCCTGCTGAGTTCAGCGGGCCTCGTCCATGCCGCCGACGTCACGCTGACGGTCGAAAGCTGGCGTAACGACGACCTGCAGATCTGGCAGGAGAAGATCATCCCGGCCTTCGAAGCGAAGAACCCGGGCATCAAGATCGTCTTCTCGCCGACCGCGCCGACCGAATACAATGCGTCGCTGAACGCCAAGCTCGATGCCGGCTCCGCAGGCGATATCATCACCTGCCGCCCGTTCGATGCCTCGCTTGAACTCTTCAACAAGAAGCAGCTCGCCGACATCACCAGCCTGCCGGGCATGGAAAACTTCTCGCCGGTCGCCAAGGCCGCCTGGAGCACCGACGACGGCAAGTCGACCTTCTGCGTGCCGATGGCTTCGGTCATCCACGGCTTCATTTACAACAAGGATGCCTTCGACAAGCTCGGCATCTCCGTGCCGAAGACGCAGGACGAGTTCTACGCGGCGCTCGACAAGATCAAGGCCGATGGCACCTACATTCCGCTTGCCATGGGCACGAAGGACCTCTGGGAAGCCGCCACCATGGGCTACCAGAATATCGGCCCGAACTACTGGAAGGGCGAGGACGGCCGCGCCGCCCTGATCTCCGGCAAGGAAAAGTTGACCGACGCCGACTGGGTCAAGCCCTATGAAGAGCTTGCCAAGTGGAAGCCTTATCTCGGCGACGGTTTCGAAGCGCAGACCTACTCCGACAGCCAGAACCTCTTCACGCTCGGCCGTGCGGCGATCTATCCGGCCGGTTCGTGGGAAATCTCGTTGTTCAACAGCCAGGCCCAGTTCAAGATGGGCGCCTTCCCGCCGCCGATTCCGAAGGCCGGCGACACGGGCTACATCTCCGACCACCCCGATATCGGCGTCGCGCTAAACGCGAAGAGCACCCATGCAGAGGAAGCCAAGAAGTTCTTGAGCTGGGTCGCTTCGCCTGAATTCGCCGATATCTATGCGAATTCGCTGCCGGGCTTCTTCAGCCTGAACTCCAACCCGGTGAAGATGTCCGATCCGCTTGCTCAGGAATTCGTTTCCTGGCGCGGCCCGTACAAGTCGACCGTGCGCTCGACCTACCAGATCCTGTCGCGCGGCAAGCCGAACCTCGAAAACGAGACCTGGGTTGAATCGGCCAATGTGATCAACGGCACTGATACGCCGCAGGTCGCTGCCGAGAAGCTCCAGAAGGGCCTCGACAGCTGGTACAAGCCGGCCAAGTGAATGGTGCGGAGGGGCGGCGTTTACCGCCCCTCCCATCCGGCCTGCCGGCCCCTTTCTCCACAGTTCAGGGGAGAAGGAGACTCGCAAGCGACCTTCCAGCCCGACTTGGCATCCAAGCGGGGCGCGTTCCCTCTCGCCCATAGGCGGAGAGGGTGGAGAAGGCGAAACGTTTTCCATCTGTGCTGCCCTTGCAGCCAGTCGACAAGAACAGGCAAAAGCCATGAGCGAAAACCACAACGCGGTCGATATCGTTCCGATCAAGCGCCCGGTGCGCTGGCATATTTTCGTCTTTATGCTGCCGGCGATCATCGTCTATTCCGCCATCATGGTCCTGCCGCTCATCGAAACGCTCCGGCTTTCACTCTACAATACGATCGACGGGCAGCCGGCCTTCGTCGGCCTTGCGAATTTCGAGGTTCTGTTCGGCGATCCGCGCTGGGCGCATGATTTCTGGAACGCGCTGGTCAACAACCTTGTCTTCTTCGTCATCCACATGTGTGTGCAGAACCCGATCGGCGTGGCGCTTGCCGCCCTGCTTTCGGTGCCGAAGCTACGCGGCGTCGCCTTTTACCGCACGGCGATATTCCTTCCGACGCTGCTCTCCTTCGTGATCGTCGGCTTCATCTGGAAGCTGATCCTTTCGCCGATCTGGGGCGTGGCGCCTTGGATGCTCGATCTTATCGGGCTGAAATTCCTGTTCGCGCCCTGGCTCGGAAAGCCCGGTTCGGCGCTGATTGCCGTGTCGCTTATCTCGAATTGGCAATATATCGGCATTCCAATGATGCTGATCTATGCGGCCTTGCTCAGCATCCCCGAAGAGGTGATAGAGGCGGCCGAATGCGACGGCATCACCGGCTGGGCGCAATTCTGGAAGATCAAGCTGCCGCTCATCCTGCCGGCGATCGGCATCATCTCGATCCTGACTTTCGTCGGCAATTTCAACGCTTTCGACCTGATCTACACCGTGCAGGGCGCTCTCGCCGGGCCTGACATGTCGACCGACATTCTCGGCACGCTGCTTTACCGCACCTTCTTCGGTTTCCAGCTTCAGCTCGGCGACCGCTCGATGGGCGCGACGATCGCCACGGTCATGTTCCTCATCATCCTCGCCGGCGTCTCGCTTTATCTTTTCGTTATCCAGCGGCGCATGCGTCGCTACCAATTCTGAGGAGCGGGCATGTCCAAGGCACGCACATCTCCCATTCGCACCGGCCTCATGCATCTGGCGCTTGGCGCCTATACGCTGGTCGCGCTGTTTCCTGTTTTCCTGACCATCGTCAACTCGTTCAAGGATCGCGCCTCGATCTTCCGCGAGCCGCTGATGGTGCCGACGCCGTCAACCTTCAGCCTCGTCGGCTATCAGACGGTGCTCGGCCAGGGCGATTTCGCCAATTATTTCCAGAACAGTTTCATCGTGACGATAGTCTCGATCCTGCTGGTGCTGCTCTTCGGTGCGATGGCGGCTTTCGCGCTCTCGGAATATCGCTTCCGCGGCAATATGCTGCTCGGTCTCTACATGGCGATCGGCATCATGATCCCGATCCGTCTCGGCACGGTGGCGATCCTGCAGGGCATGGTGGCGGCGGGTCTCGTCAATACGCTGACGGCGCTGATCCTCGTCTATACCGCGCAGGGCATTCCGCTGGCGATCTTCATTCTGTCGGAATTCATGCGCACGGTTTCGGACGATCTGAAGAATGCCGGGCGCATCGACGGGCTTTCCGAATATGCGATCTTCTTCCGGCTGGTGCTGCCACTGGTTCGCCCTGCGATGGCGACGGTCGCGGTCTTCACGATGATCCCCATCTGGAATGATCTCTGGTTCCCGCTGATTCTAGCGCCCTCCGAGGCCACTAAAACGGTCACGCTTGGCTCGCAGATCTTCATCGGCCAGTTCGTCACCAACTGGAATGCGGTGCTGGCCGCACTATCGCTGGCGATCCTGCCGATCCTCGTCCTTTACGTCATCTTCTCGCGGCAGCTGATCCGCGGCATCACGTCAGGAGCCGTCAAGTGAGCCAATCCGATAAACCGATCCGGGTCCTCGTTGCCGGCCTCGGCAATATGGGCCGCAGTCATGCGCTCGCCTATCACAACAATCCAGGCTTTGAGATCGTCGGTATGGTCAACCGCTCGACGCCGAAGTTGGAACCCGAGCTGCAGGCCTATACGATCCATCCCGATTTTACGACGGCGCTCGCCGAGCTGAAGCCGGACCTCTGCTCGATCAACACCTATTCCGACAGCCATGCCGATTATGCCGTCGCCGCCTTCGAGGCTGGCTGCGACGTCTTCGTCGAGAAGCCGCTGGCGACCACCGTCACCGATGCCGAGCGCGTCGTGGCGGCCGCCAGGAAGGCAGGCCGTAAGCTGGTGATCGGTTATATCCTTCGCCATCACCCTTCCTGGACGAGGCTGATCGAAGAAGCGCGCAAGCTCGGCCCGCCTTATGTCTTCCGCATGAACCTCAACCAGCAGTCCAGCGGCCCGACCTGGGCGACCCACAAGTCGCTGATGCGCACGACCTCGCCGATCGTTGATTGCGGCGTGCATTATGTCGACGTGATGTGCCAGATCACTGATGCCATGGCCGTCGAAGTGCGCGGTATGGGGCTGCGGCTATCCGAGGAAATCGCCGCCGATATGTATAATTACGGTCAGCTGCAGGTGCTGTTCGAGGACGGTTCGGTCGGCTGGTACGAGGCAGGCTGGGGCCCGATGATCTCGGAGACCGCCTTCTTCGTGAAGGATGTGATGTCGCCGAAGGGCGCAGTGTCGATCGTCATGGATCCGAACGCCAAGTCCGACGATATCGACACCCATACTAAGACCTCGGTGATCCGTCTGCATACCGCCGAAACCGGCCCGGACGGCAAATTCATCCGGCCCGACCAGGACATGAGGATGACGGGCGAGCCCGGTCATCAGGCGCTCTGCGACCTGGAACAGGCCTTCGTACTGAGGGCGATCCGTGAGGATCTGAACCTCGATCGCCATATGGCGGATGCGGTGGCGTCGCTGCGCATCTGCCTTGCCGCCGACGAGAGCGTGCGTACCGGCCAGCCGGTCAGATTGTAAGGGAAAATCAGTGGGATCGCTTCAACTCAAATCCATCCGCAAGACCTATGGCACGCATGAGGTGCTGAAAGGCATCGACCTCGAGGTCAAGGACGGCGAATTCGTCATCTTCGTCGGGCCGTCGGGCTGCGGGAAATCGACGCTGTTGCGTAGCATCGCTGGCCTCGAAGACGTCACCTCGGGCGCTGTCGTCATCAACGGCCGAGATGAGACGCTGACGCCGCCGGCCAAGCGCGGCATCGCCATGGTATTCCAATCCTATGCGCTCTATCCACATCTGACGGTCAAGGACAATATGGGGCTCGGCCTCAAACAGGCCGGCACCGCCAAGGACGAGATCGAAAGGCGCGTCGGCAAGGCGTCGGGCATGTTGTCGCTGGAGCCCTATCTGGCGCGCCGGCCGGCGGAGCTTTCCGGCGGCCAGCGCCAGCGCGTCGCGATCGGCCGCGCCATCGTGCGCGAACCGGAACTTTTCCTGTTCGACGAGCCGCTATCGAACCTCGATGCGGCGCTACGCGTCCAGACCCGGCTCGAAATCGCCCGGCTGCACCGCAGCCTGAAGGCGACGATGATCTACGTCACCCACGATCAGGTCGAGGCGATGACGCTTGCCGACAAGATCGTCGTCTTGAACGCGGGCGCGATCGAGCAGATCGGTTCGCCGATGGAACTCTACAAACGACCGGCCAATGTTTTCGTCGCCGGCTTCATCGGCTCGCCGCAGATGAATTTTATTGCGGCGGAGAAGGTTGGCGATCACAGCGCCAAGACGATCGGCGTGCGTCCCGAACACATGACGCTGTCGCGCGAGCAGGGGACTTGGGCTGCGAAGGTCGTGCATGTCGAGCATCTCGGCGCCGACACGATCATCTATCTGGAATCCGACCAGTGCGGCCTGCTGACGGCCCGTCTCTTCGGCGAGCACCAGTACGAGCCGGACGAGATCGTCTATGCGACGCCGGACCAGGCGCATGTGCACCGCTTCGATGTGGACGACCAGGCGATCCGCTGAGCGCATGACAGAATGAAAGCCCTGCCAGCGTGCGGGCTTTTCATTTCCAGTGGCCGTGTGCCGGTTCGGTCAGCCGAGCAGGGGCCGCATGAAGCTACGTTCATAGCTGACGATACTGCGGTTGCGTTTGTCGAGCTCGAAAGCGGCCTGACATTCTGGATCGCTTGCCATGCGCGTACGGTAGTCCTCGTAGGCGGCCAGGCTCGGGAAGGAAAACAATGCAACGGCAATGTTGTTGGCGCCTTCGGATGGCAGGAAATAACCGTGATGGGTGCCGCCCATCCTGTTGACGATCGGAATCCAGAGCCGGGCATATTCCTCGAATTCGGCAAGCTTGTACGGATCGATCACATAACGCAGGTGGCAGGTAATCATTGACATATCCCATCGCGTAAAATGCAGTGCGGAGTGCCGCGCGGTTCATTTGATTTGCTCAACTTCTGGCAGCGAGCTTAAAGAGTTCAAGTGCTTTGTGGTGATGGCTGCATCACGTTTGTTGACAATTCGGCAGGACTGAAATGAAAAAGGCGCCGTTTCGCGGCGCCTTTTGCTTGAGCTGTTTGGCGACTCAGTCGCGGATGATCAGCAGGTCGGCTGCCATGAAGCGCAGTGTCACGGTTTCGCCGGCCTGCGGCGGGGTGGTGCCCGGGCTGTTGAACATGTCGAAGGAGATGACGTTGCCGCCGACATTCATGCGGGTGCGGATGACCGACCCCAGGAAGTGGGCCGAGACGACGTGACCGGTCAGCGCAGTATCGCTTCTGACGCTGTCGGAGAGCGAGCCGGCCTCCGGGCGCAGCGCCAGCGAGATGGTTTCGCCGGCCTTGTGGGCTGCGACCGACTGTTTCAGCGTGATGTTCTGATCACCGATCTGGATGCGGTTGGCATCGGGGTCGACGACCTTGGCCTCGATGAGGTTCAGCGTGCCGACGAAAGAGGCGACGAAGCGCGTTGCCGGCGCATTGTAGATCTCGAACGGCGAACCGATCTGGTCGGCTTTGCCGGCATTCATGACGACGATGCGGTCGGAGATCGACAGGGCCTCTTCCTGGTCATGGGTAACGAAAACAGTGGTGATGCCGAGCTGCTGCTGGATCTGGCGGATTTCCTCGCGCAGCGACACGCGGATCTTGGCGTCGAGTGCGGAGAGCGGCTCGTCGAGCAACAGTACCTGTGGCTTGACGGCAAGCGCGCGGGCAAGGGCGACACGCTGCTGCTGGCCGCCCGACAGCTGATAGGGAAAGCGGTCGGCCAGGTGATCGAGCTTAATCAGGCCGAGCATTTCCTTGACGCGGGCATCGATCTCAGGCTTCGGGGCGCCGGCGACCTTGAGGCCGAAGGCGACATTGTCGTGCACCGTCATGTTGGGAAAAAGCGCGTAGGCCTGGAACACCATGCCGATATTACGCTGGTTCGGCTTCAGCGCGCTCTGATCCTTGCCGTTGATGGTCAGCGTACCGCCGGTCGGCGTTTCGAAGCCGGCGATCATGCGCAGGACGGTCGTCTTGCCACAGCCGGACGGTCCGAGGAAGGAGACGAATTCACCTTTCTCGATGTTCATGTTGAAGTTTTTGACGACCTGAACCGGGCCGAAGGATTTTTGAATGTTGGTCAGCGTGAGAAAAGACATGAGCCAATTACCTTAAGCCTTTGCCGGGCGGGCTTTGCCGAAGCGGGAAACGAGGTTGAGCAGGCCCATGCTGAGCCAGGTGATCGAGAAGGCGATGACGGCGAGCGCCGAAGGCTCATAGGCCTTGTTGGCGCCGACGAGCTGCAGGTAGGGGCCGAAGGCCGGACGGTTGAGCAAGGCAGCGAATGTGAACTCGCCCATGACGATCGCAAGCGTGATGAAGGCGCCAGACAGCACGCCGCTCATGACGTTCGGGAAAATGCACTTGAACATGATGGTCGTCCAGCGGGCGCCGAGGCTCTCAGCGGCTTCCGTGAGGGTGCGGACGTCGATGGCGCGCATGGCGGTATCGACGGCGCGGTACATGTAGGGCAGCGACAGTGTGATGTAGGAGAAGACCAGCAGGATGTTGGTGCCGGTCGTCGAACCCGTCAGCGGTAGGTAGGACGATGAGTTGTACATCCTGAGGTAACCGAAGACGATGACGATCGCCGGAATGACCAGCGGCAGCAGCGTGATGAATTCGACGACCGGGCGCATCTGCGGCAGGCGCAGCCGCACCCAATAGGCCGTTGGAACGACGAGCAGCATGCCGAAGACGATGGTCAAAAGTGCCATCATCATGGAATAGCCGAAGGTCTCGCGGAACTGGGCGTCCGAGAAGACCGACTGATAGGCGTCGAGGCTGTATTCGCCGCGGCGCATGCGCAGCGAAAACTCAATGGTGCCGATCAACGGAATGATGAAATAGGACGCGCCCAAAATAATGGCGATCCAGGCTCCGAGACGTTGCGCTTTCATTTCTGCCACCGTTCGGCGCGCATGCGCAGCATGAGGTACAGGACGTTGGAGACGCCGGTGATGACGATCATTCCGAGGGCGATGGCGTAGCCGAGGTTGGCATTGTGCAGAACGTCGCCGCGGATCTGTGCATAAAGAAGGATCGGTACGATGTTCAGCGAGCTGCCGGTCAGCGCGAAAGCGGTGGCAATGGCGCCGAAGGCGTTGGCGAAGAGCAGCAGCGTCGTGCCAAGCAGGCTTGGCCAGAGGATCGGGAGCGCCACCATCGTCCAGTACTGGCGGTTGGTGGCGCCGAGGATTTGCGAGGCTTCGCGCCATTCCTTCTTCATACCGTCGAGGGCAGGCGTCAGGATCAGCACCATCAGCGGGATCTGGAAATACATATAGGTGATAGTGAGGCCGACGAAGGACAGCAGGTTGAAGCCGGTGCCGTACAGATTGAAGCCAAACCATTCCCGCAGGAAGATCGTTACAAGGCCGGTGCGGCCGAGCGTTGCCAGAAAGGCGAAGGCAAGCGGCACGCCGGCGAAATTCGAGGCGACGCCGGAGAAGGTCAAAAGGGTCGAGCGGACGGAGGCGGGCAGGCCACCAAGCACGACGGCCCAGGCGAGGAAAAAGCCGATCAACGCACCGCCGAGAGCCGACGCCACCGAGACACGGATACTGATCCAGTAAGCGCTCATGATCGAGGGGGTAAAGAGATCGCCGATATTCTTCAGCGTGAGGTTGCCCTCAGGGGTCAGGAACGCGCCCGCCACAAGATAAAGCGTGGGGATGATCAGGAACAGCAGGGAGAAGATAATGAAGGGTGCAATGCCCAGCCAGTCGATCACGCGATCTCTGTTGATCAAGGGGGCACTGCTCACCATAGGCGTTGAAACCGTGCTCATGGAAAAAGCTCATCCTGGGGCGTCGGAGTGAGAAAACCTCCCCGCCTATGCGGCGGGGAGGCAGGATCAGAGGTTACTTGACGCTGGCGCCGACCACGGAATCCCAGTTCTTGGTGATGGTTTCCTTGCCGGCGGCCTGCTCTTCGAGCGTCGGGAAGACGGCCTTTTCGTAGGCTGCTGCCGGCGGCAGCTTGTCGAGCAGGTCCTTCGGGATCTTGTTGTTCTTGGCAAGATCGTTGAAGCGGATCGGGTGGCAATAGCCCTTCAGCCAGCCGAGCTGACCCTCGTCGGAATAAAGGTATTCCATCCAGAGCTTGGCAGCGTTCGGATGCGGAGCGAAGGCAGAAATCGCCTGGACGTAGACACCGGCAACGACGCCCGTTTTCGGAACGACAACCTCGAACGGAGGGTTGCCCTTGAGGCTCTGGCCCCAGGAGAGCGCGTTGTAGTCCCAAGCGACGATGATCGGCGTTGAGCCCTGTGCGAACGGAGCCGCCTTGCCGACAACAGGCACGAAATTGCCGTTCTTGTTCAGTTCGGCGAAGAATTTCAGGCCTTCTTCGCCCGCCTTGGCCGCGTCACCGCCGGATGCGGAAAGACCAGAGGCATAGACGCCCTGGACAGCCTGGTTGGCGCTGCGCGGATCGCCGGCCAGCGCGACGCTGTTTGCGTAATCGCTCTTTTTCAAGTCGGTCCAGTCGGCCGGCGATTCCTTGACGAGATCCTTGTTCACGAGGAACGAGAGAACGCCATAATAGTCGCCGTACCAGTAGCCTTCGGCATCCTTGGCCGAGTCCGGGATCGAATCCCAGGTGGAAACCTTATAAGGCTGAATCAGGCCGTCTTTCTTGGCAGACGGACCGAAGGAGAGACCGACGTCGATGACGTCAGGAGCCTGCGGGCCGGTGTTGCCCTTGTTCGCCTTGATGGCTTCGACTTCGTCGCCCGACCCTGCGTCCGGGTTCAGTTCGTTGACCTCGAGGCCATACTTGGCCTTGAAGCCGGCAATGACGTCGCCGTAGCCGCACCAGTCGTGCGGAAGAGCAATCGTCGTCAGAGTGCCTTCCTTCTTGGCGGCGGCGATCAATTCAGCGCTCGGCTCGGCGGCGGCAATCGCGGTAGAAGCCACGATCATCGCAGTAGAGAGCGACAGAAGTCGAGAAATGTTAGAGATCACTGTTGTTCTCCTTCGGGTTTTCAGTGTCTGGCGATGCTGTTAATGAGCTTACATGAAGCTTGTGTGACGGCTGGATGACGTTAATTTTCTATGGATAGCAGGCGTTTGCGACACGTGTTTTATTTGCGACGGCACTGCTTTGTTTCCGCGAAAATCCGTCCTTGTTTTTTCTCTGTTTTAGTCTTGTCCTCCTAACCCGGTTTGCGGAAAAGCTTGGTTTGCTCGAACAAGCCCTCAAGCGTCTTCATGCGCTCCTTCGTCTCGTCCCAGGTCGAATTCTGAACGGCCTCGATCAATGCTTCGACGATGAACAGGGTGACGACGGAGGAATCCCAGGCCGACGGCGCCTCGATCCGGACGCGGAAGGCATGCCGGGCCAGCTTGGCGGCCGGCGAGCCCCACTGGTCGGTGAAGACAACGATTTCGGCGCCGCGTTTGCGGGCGGCGGTGGCGAGGCTCACCATCTCCTGCTCATAGCGGCGGATGTCGAAGATGATCAGGATGTCGCCGGCGTTCATGTTGAGGACATATTGCGGCCAGCTGCTGGAATTCGACGACAGCAGCGTCGTTGCAGGACGGATCACCTGCATGTGGGTGAAGAAATACTCGGCAAGCGCGCCGGTGATGCGGCCGCCGACGAAATAAAGGCCGCGCTTGCGGTCGGAGAGTAGCGAAGCGACACTGTCGAAGGTCGCGGTATCGAGATCACTCAGCGTTTGGCGCAGATTGCCCATGATGGCATCGGCGAAACGATTGAGGATATGAGTGCCCGGCGCATTTTGAGCCCAGCGATCATGCTTGGTGATCGGGTTGGAGATCGTCGCCTCGAGCTCCAGATGCAGATGCGCCTGAAAGTCCGGATAGCCTTTGAAGCCGAGCTTTTGAACCATGCGCACGACGGTCGGCGTCGAAACGCCGGCATTCTCGGCGATCGTGGTGATGCTGCCGAGACCGGACACCGGATAATTGTCGAGAAGGCTTTCGGCCAGTTGCTTTTCGGCACGCGTCAACACCCCCAAATGCGAGTGTATGACGTCCGAAACCGTCTTCGACGCAACTGTCACGTGACTATGCTCCCCGGGATGGTCTGGCGCCACTTTCCCACTCAAATTAAGAACGCTGTCATAATCCATGTCAACCACTGTCGTGAAAAGAAATTTTCAGTCGACGCTTGACAGTGATCGAAACCTGAAGAATTCTTTTCTTCATAAGGAATTTGTTAAGGGATAAGGAGTGGCGCCTTTGGTGCTGGCCGGGCCGAAAATCCTCAGCGAAGCGGATGGCGACTGTGTCGGGATCGAGCGCGTCCGTGGCCAGAGCCCGGTGCTGCTAATCTGCGAGCATGCCTCGAATGCGCTTCCGGCGCATTTTGGCGATCTTGGCCTGCCCAGCGAAGCACTCGCGAGCCATATTGCCTGGGACCCGGGCGCCCTTGCGGTTGCCCGCGGCATATCGGAAGGGCTCGACGCGACGCTCGTTCACCAGCGGTTCTCCAGGCTTATCTACGACTGCAACCGGCCGCCCAGTTCACCTGGCGCCATGCCGGAGACGAGCGAGATTTACGCCATTCCCGGCAACAAGGAATTGACCGCCGAAGAACGCCTTGCGCGCACCGACGCGCTCTACGTGCCTTTCCACGACGCGATTCGTGGGCTGATCCGCGATCGCCGGGCGAGGGGACAAGACAGCATCATCGTGACGATCCACAGTTTCACGCCGGTCTATCACGGCCGCGAGCGACCGGTGGAACTCGGCATATTGCACGATGAGGACAGCCGGTTCGCCGACCTTATGCTGAAGGCAGCGGCCGAGGCGCCGCTTTACAGGACAGAACGCAACCAGCCTTACGGGCCCGAGGACGGCGTGACCCACACGCTGATCCTGCACGGGCTTTCGAACGGCTTGCGCAATGTGATGATCGAGGTCCGCAACGACCTCATCGCAGACGATGTCGGCCAAGGGGTCATGGCCGACTATCTAACAGGGCTGCTCCAGCAAAGCCTGGACGCCTGACATAAAAAGAAGACCCGAGGGAGCAGTCTAACTGCGGACGTCCGTACGGCGAGAAGGCCGCGGACAATTTGGCACTGAACCGGCCCGCAATCCCGCGGCCGATCGTGAACAGGGGGAAGTCATGTCGGATTATTCCGAACTGGACAAGAAACAGGATGTGCACATCCTGCATTCCATGGGTTATGCCCAGGAACTCGAACGGCGAATGAGTTCATTCTCGAATTTTGCAGTCTCATTCTCCATTATCTGCATCCTCTCCGGCGGCATCAATTCGCTGGCGCAGGCGACCTCCGGTGCCGGCGGAGCGGCGATCGGCATCGGCTGGCCGCTCGGCTGCTTCGTCTCGCTCGTCTTCGCCATCGCCATGGCGCAAATCAGCTCGGCCTATCCGACAGCCGGCGGGCTCTATCACTGGGGCTCGATCCTCGGCAATCGTTTCACCGGCTGGCTGACTGCCTGGTTCAACCTGCTCGGTCTCGTCACCGTGCTCGGCGCTATCAATGTCGGCACCTACTATTTCTTCATGGGTTCGTTCGGCACCACCTATCTCGGGCTGACGGACACGACGACGGTGCGCATCATCTTCCTCGTGATCATCACCGGCGCGCAGGCGCTCGTGAACCACATGGGCATCGGATTGACTGCGAAGCTGACCGACTTTTCCGGTTATCTGATCTTCGCGAGCTCGATCGCGCTCGCGGTTGTCTGCCTCGCCGCCGCCCCCTCCTATGAGGTCGGACGCCTCTTCACCTTCGCCAACTATTCCGGTGAAGCCGGCGGCAACGTTTGGCCGGCCACGTCAGGAACATGGGTCTTCCTTCTCGGCCTGCTGCTGCCGATCTACACCATCACCGGTTATGACGCTTCGGCACACACTTCGGAAGAGACGGTCAAGGCTGCCGAATCGGTTCCGCGCGGCATGGTCGCCTCGGTGCTTTGGTCGGCGCTTTTTGGCTACATCATGCTGTGTGCCTTCGTCCTGATGCTGCCGAACATGGACGATGCGGCAAAACAGGGCTGGAATGTGTTCTTCTGGGCGATGGACAGCCAAGTGAATCCCATCGTCAAGGATATTCTCTATTTCGCCATCCTGGTGAGCCAGTGGCTGTGCGGTCTTGCGACGGTCACCTCGGTCTCGCGCATGATCTTCGCCTTCTCGCGTGACGGCGGTCTGCCGGCATCGAAGGCGCTGTCGAAGGTCAGCCCGCAGTACCGCACGCCGGTGGCTGCGATCTGGACCGGCTCGATCCTGTCTGTTCTCTTCGTCTGGGGTTCTTCGCTCGTTTCGATCGGCGACACGCCGGTCTATACAATCGTCGTCGCGTGCACGGTCATCTTCCTGTTCTTCTCCTTCGCGATCCCGATCACCCTCGGCCTGTTCGCTTGGGGCACGTCGAAGTGGGACAAGATGGGCCCGTGGAACCTCGGTGAGGGCGTCTTCAAGCTCTTTGCCGTACTGACTGTCATCGCGATGATCCTGATCTTCGTTCTCGGCATCCAGCCGCCGAACGAATGGGCGCTTTACATCACTGTTGGCTTCCTCCTCGTTACTGCGATCGTCTGGTTCGGCTTCGAAAGCCGGCGCTTCAAGGGGCCGCCGATCGGCGCCGAAGTGGCAAAGCGCCAGGCCGAGATCGCGGCGGCCGAAGCAGCCGTCGGCGAAAGCGGCGAACACTAAAGCGCGGGGCGATCTTTCAGATCGCTCCTCGCACTCTAGGTCTTTGTTTTTCCGCATGTCGTTAGCGCAAAACCGCGGCACACTTTTACGCGACATGCTTTAGGCATCGAGGCTTCCCTCTCAAATGGCGGGGCCGCATCCTGCGGCCCCATCACCGGTTCAACGAAAAGGCATCAGGTCCACATCCGGCCGTGCGCATGCGATTTCGTTGCCCCGATCTTCTCAATTCCAATGTCAGGCGGATCAATCATGAGCAGCAGCTACACAATCGACGATCTCAGGAAGGATGTTGCCGAAGGGCGCATCGATACGGTTCTGGCTTGCCAGGTGGATATGCAGGGCCGGCTGATGGGCAAGCGCTTCCAGGCGGAATTTTTCCTCGAGAGCGCCTGGAAGGAGACGCATAGCTGCAACTACCTGATCGCCACCGACATGGAGATGGAGACCGTCTCCGGCTACAAGGCGACAAGCTGGGAAAAGGGCTACGGCGACTATACGATGAAGCCGGATTTGGCGACGCTGCGCCGTATCCCCTGGCTCGACGGCACGGCGCTGGTGCTCTGCGACATGCTCGACCATCATACCCATGAAGAGGTCGCCCATTCGCCGCGCGCGATCCTGAAGAAGCAGGTGAAGCGCCTTGAGGATATGGGCATGAAGGCCTACATGGCCTCCGAGCTCGAATTCTTCCTGTTCGACCAGAGCTACGAGACGGCGCAGGCGTCCGGCTACCGCAACCTCAAGCTCGCCAGCGCCTATAACGAGGATTACCACATCTTCCAGACCACCAAGGAGGAAGAGGTGATGCGGGCGATCCGCACCGGGCTGCAAGGCGCCGGCATTCCGGTCGAGAATTCCAAGGGCGAGGCTTCCGCCGGCCAGGAGGAAATCAACGTGCGTTACGCCGATGCGCTGGCGATGGCCGACCGGCACGCGATCATCAAGAACGGCTGCAAGGAGATCGCCTGGTCAAAAGGCAAGGCAATCACCTTCCTGGCCAAGTGGAATTACAACGCCGCCGGGAGTTCCTCGCATATCCATCAGTCGCTCTGGAGCCTGGAGGAGAAGCCGCTATTCTTCGACCATACCGGCAAATACGGCATGTCGCCGCTGATGCACAACTACGTGGCCGGGCTTCTCGCCCATGCAAGCGAGATCACCTATTTCCTGGCGCCCTACATCAACTCCTACAAGCGCTTCATGGCCGGCACCTTTGCGCCGACCAAGGCGATCTGGAGCAAGGACAATCGCACCGCCGGCTACCGGCTCTGCGGCGAGGAGACCAAGGGAATCCGTATCGAGTGCCGCGTCGGCGGCTCAGATCTCAATCCCTATCTCGCCTTCGCCGCACTGCTTGCCGCCGGCATCGACGGGATCGAGAACAAGCTCGAACTCGAAGCCCCCTTTGTCGGCGACGCCTATGGCGGCAAGGGCGTTCGCGAAATCCCGCGCACGCTGCGTGCCGCTACGATCGAAATGACGGAATCGGCAATGCTGCGCAAAGCCTTCGGCGACGACGTGATCGACCATTATACCCGTGCCGCCGAATGGGAGCAGGAAGAATATGACCGCCGCATCACCGACTGGGAAGTGGCGCGCGGTTTCGAAAGAGCCTAATAGGCATTTACGGATTGCTTGTCCTGCACCCCAACCCTCTTCCCGTTCTGACGGGGAGAGGGGACGTACCATGCGAGGGGTGGGCTGGGGACGGAGAGGCATCGGCATGCCCCCTTCGCCAAGCGAGCGGAGAGACGGTGCCGGCAGGCGGATGAGGGGCTATGGCCCTCGACGAAATTTTTGATCATACGAGGACGGAAATCGATCATGGCAATGATCCAATGTATTTCACCGGTTGACGGGTCGGTCTACGCCGAGCGCGCCGCACTTTCTCTCGATGCCGCCAAGGACGTGGTGGCGCGGGGCCGCAAGGCGCAGAAGGCTTGGGCGAAACGGCCGCTCGAAGAGCGCGTGCAGCTGGTGCTGAAGGGTGCGGCGCGGCTGAACGAGATGTCAGATGTCGTCGTGCCGGAGCTTGCCTGGCAGATGGGCCGGCCGGTCAAGTATGGCGGCGAATATAAGGGCTTCAACGAGCGCTCGAATTATGTCGCTTCGATTGCGGCGGATGCATTGGCGCCTGTTGTCGTCGAGGAGAGCGAGCGTTTCGAGCGCCGCATCGAACGCGAAGCGCATGGTGTCGTCTTCGTCGTCGCGCCGTGGAACTATCCCTATATGACGGCGATCAACACGATCGCACCGGCGCTGATGGCCGGCAATACGGTGGTGCTGAAACATGCCTCGCAGACGCTGCTGGTCGGCGAGCGGCTGGTTCAGGCCTTCGTCGAGGCCGGCGTTCCCGATGACGTGTTCCAGAACGTCTTCCTCGACCATCAGACGACGTCGGCGCTGATTGCCGCCGGCAGCTTCAATTTTGTCAATTTCACCGGATCGGTCGAAGGCGGACGCTCGATGGAGCGGGCAGCCGCCGGCACCTTCACCGGCCTCGGCCTCGAACTCGGCGGCAAGGATCCGGGTTACGTCATGGATGACGCCGATCTTGAGGCTGCCGTCGATACGCTAATGGACGGCGCGACCTATAATTCCGGCCAATGCTGTTGCGGCATCGAGCGCATCTATGTGCATGAATCGCTCTATGACGCCTTCGTCGAGAAGTCGGTCGCCTGGGTGTCGAATTACAAGCTCGGCAATCCGCTCGATCCCGATACCTCGCTCGGGCCGATGGCGCATAAGCGCTTCGCCAAAGTGGTGCGCGAACAGATCGCCGAAGCGGTTTCCAAGGGTGCCAAGGCGCTTGTCGACCCTAAGCTTTTTCCGCAGGATGACGGTGGCGCTTATCTGGCACCGCAGGTTCTCGTCGATGTCGACCATTCCATGGCCTTCATGCGCGAGGAGACCTTCGGTCCGGCGGTCGGCATCATGAAGGTGAAGAGCGACGAGGAGGCACTCGCTTTGATGAACGACAGCCAGTACGGACTGACGGCCTCGCTCTGGACCGGCGATGTCGAGCGGGCAGCGCGGCTCGGCCGCGAGATCGAAACCGGCACCGTTTTCATGAACCGTGCGGACTATCTCGATCCGGCGCTCTGCTGGACCGGCGTCAAGGAGACCGGCCGCGGCGGCTCGCTGTCGATCATCGGCTTCCAAAATCTCACGCGTCCGAAATCCTTCCATCTGAAGAAAGTCACAGCATGAGCAGCAACATCACCGCAAACTGGAGCTACCCGACATCGGTCAAGCTCGGCCGGGGCCGCATCAAGGAACTGGCCGACGCCTGCAAGAGCCTCGGCATCAAAAAGCCGCTGCTCGTCACCGACCGCGGCCTCGCCTCGATGGCGATCACCAAGAACGCGCTCGATATTCTCGAGGATGCCGGCCTCGGCCGGGCGATCTTTGCCGATGTCGACCCGAACCCGAACGAGAAGAACCTCGATGCCGGCGTCAGGGCTTTCAAGGATGGCGGCCATGACGGCGTCGTCGCCTTCGGCGGCGGCTCCGGCCTCGACCTTGGCAAGTGCGTCGCCTTCATGGCCGGCCAGACGCGGCCAGTCTGGGACTTCGAAGATATCGGCGACTGGTGGACGCGCGCGAGCCTCGAGGGCATCGCCCCGATCGTCGCCGTGCCGACAACGGCCGGTACCGGTTCGGAGGTGGGGCGCGCCAGCGTCATCACCAATTCGCAAACGCATGTGAAGAAGATCATCTTCCATCCGAAGTTCCTGCCTGGCGTCGTCATCTCCGATCCGGAACTGACGGTCGGCATGCCGAAGATCATCACCGCCGGCACCGGCATGGATGCCTTCGCTCATTGCCTGGAGGCCTATTCCTCGCCCTTCTATCACCCGATGTCAGCCGGTATCGCGCTTGAAGGCATGCGGCTTGTCAAGGAATTCCTTCCGCGCGCCTATAGAGAGGGCACCGATCTCGAAGCCCGCGCCAACATGATGTCCGCTGCCGCTATGGGCGCGGTCGCCTTCCAGAAGGGGCTCGGCGCCATTCATGCGCTGTCGCACCCGATTGGCGCCGTCTACAACACCCATCACGGCATGACCAATGCCGTCGTCATGCCGGCGGTGCTGCGCTTCAATCGCAAGGCGATCGAGGAGAAGATCGGGCGCGCCGCTGCCTATCTCGGGATCTCGGGCGGTTTCGACGGCTTCTACGATTATGTGCTGAAACTCCGCTCCGAGCTCGGCGTGCCCGAGACGTTGTCGGCGATGGGAATCGCGGCTGACCGGATCGACGAATTGTCGGCGATGGCGATCGAAGATCCAAGTGCCGGCGGCAACCCGGTTGCACTGACGCTCGAAAATACCAAGGCCCTTTTCAGGGATTGCTTCTGACCATAACAGCGGACCTTCAGACTGGCCCGGAAGCTATTGGCTTCCGGGCTTTTTTGTCTTTTTTGTACTGGCGGCATCCGTGCTTCAAGTCTTGGCCCGATGCATATTGTTGTCCCAACACCGCTGAACACTTTTGGGCGACATGCATGAATTTTAGGGATGTGAAAAATACCAACTGCAATTTCGGCGGGCGTGTTCGGGATTTGTTAACCATGATTGTAAAGAATGGATTAACCGCACGATGCTCCGACGGTGCGTAAAAGAGCGATTCCGGCTCGCGCCATTTCCTTCCGAGGACCGAACATGCCTGTCATTACATTCGCAAATACCAAGGGCGGGGCCGGCAAGACGACCGCTGTTCTGCTGCTCGCCACCGAGTTAGCCCGCAAGGGTTACCGCATCACCATTCTCGATGCCGACCCGCAGCATTGGATTTCGCGTTGGCACGAAATATCGGGTCATGTGCCCAATATTTCGGTGATTGACTTCGTGACAACCGCTTCGCTGCCGCTGCATATCAGCGAGAACAAGCACAATACCGACTATTTCATCGTCGATCTGCCGGGTGCGCGCAATCCGCTGCTTGCCACCGCCGTCGGCCTTTCGGATCACGTGCTGATCCCGATCCAGGGCTGTGCGATGGATGCGCGCGGTGGCGCACAGGTGCTTGAACTGCTCCAGTATCTGGACGAGAAGGCGGGCATCAAGATCGGCCATTCGGTGGTGCTGACCCGCGTCAACTCGATGGTGACGACAAGGGCGCTACAGGTCGTCAAGTCGCTGCTCAGCGAGCGGCATGTTCCGGTGCTGGATACCGCCATCATCGAACGCTCGGCCTTCCGCGACATCTTCGACTGTGGCGGCACACTGCACACGATCGAGCCCACACGCGTCAGCAATCTCGACAAGGCGCGTGAAAACGCCACCTGTTTCGCCGAGGAAATGATGAGCAAGCTGCCGGTCAGGCTGATGGAGTCTGCCCGTATGGCGACGGCGGCCTGAGCATCCTCCTTATGAAACGGAAAAGGCCGTCGGAGTGATCCGGCGGCCTTTCCGTGTGCACCAGATATCCTCAGTCGACGAATTCGACCGTCACGCCCGGCTTGACCATCTTGGCAAGTTCGGTCGCATCCCAATTGGTCAGGCGGATACAGCCATGGCTCTGGGTGCGGCCGATCTTGGAAGGCTCGGGTGTGCCGTGAATGCCGTAGGTCGGCTTCGACAGCGCCATCCAGACGGTGCCGACGGGGCCGTTCGGGCCGGGCGGAATGTTGAGGATCTTGTCGTTGCCGGCCTGCTGGAAATTGATCTTCGGATTATAAGTATAGCCGGGATTGAACGCGACGCGCTCGACCGTGACGGTGCCCGACGGGGAGGGTGTGTCGGTCGAGCCGATCGATGCCGGGTAGGCGGCAATGAGATTGCCGGCGCCGTCATAGGCAAAGACCTGCTTGCGGCCCTTGTCGGCGATGATGCGGGCGACCTCGCCGCTCTTCGGCTCGCCCGGATTGACGACCTTGATGATCGTGCCGGCAACGGTGAAATCGGCGCCGGGGTTCATTTCCTTGAGGAAGGCTTCATCCATGTGGAATCGCTCGGCCAGCATTTCGGTGGTCGAGGAAAAGGCGAGCGACGGCAGCAGCGCCTTCTGCGAATAGTCTTCCGGGATCTGGGCGACGAAGGGGCCGGCGGCATCGGCCGGCGTAATCGTGTAACTGACGACCGGCAGGCCGCCGTTCATGCGCAGCTCTTCGAGAATGGCGTCGGTGTCGTTCGGGTCGAGTCTGGAGCCGGTCATCTGGTCATAGGCATAGACCGACTTGGTGACGTTCGAGCCCATATGGCCGTCAATGACGCCGGGGGAGATGCCGGCGCGATCGAGGAAGACCTGCAGCGCGACGATCTCGGGCTTCGACTTGTTCTTCAGCGTGATGACGGGCTCATCCGGTGCGGCGCTCGGCGCGTCAGCGGGCGGGAGCTGCTGGTCGGGATCGATCGAGGCATAATCGTCGCCGGGCTGCGGATTGCCGATGCTGTTGTCATTGGGATAGGGTTGACCGTCGAGCGGTTGGCGTTCGATCGCCGCATCGCGCGGAATACCGCCGGTGACCGCACCGCGCTCAGAATAACGCGTATCGCCAGAGGCGTTGTCGTCGGCGTAATAGGGATCGTTGCCGTTCTGGTCGGCATAGACCTCGCGCGGACCGGGCCGTGGCGGATAGTAGCCGCGGGCGCGCATCTCGGTGGCGACGACATTGCCATAGGCATCGATCATCACGCGATTGCCGCTGCGGTCGCGGGCATAGATATAGCCGCGGGGGACATAGTCGAGAATTTCGCCGTTCGGCGTAACCAGCACGACATCGCTCTGCCGGCGGTCACGGAACTGCTGCGCGCCTGCCCCCGGTGCTGCAGCCGCGATGGCCGCCAGCACGGCCGCAAGCGAAAATGCCGACTTCAAAAAGCGATTCACGTCTCATACCTCGGAACTGTGACTGGCAGACACACACCTGCGAATTTTGACGCTAGTGTGGAATTTATGAAACCGTGCTGAACAAAATATGAAAATCACTAAGATTTCCTTTTACTCATAAACGTTTGCGTCTCTGTGTCAGTTCCGCAAAATCCATGGTTGCGGCAAAAACACAGGATGGGGACTGCGCCGATTGACGAATGACGGCGCGAAACCTAACGCTACGGCCGCCGACAACCTCCTGAGGAGACTGCGATGATCGAATTTGCTGCCGCAAGCGGGCCGCGCCTGATGCTGGATGAAACGTCGGTGCTGGATATCGGCGGATGCATCGTCGAAGGCGTCGACATTGCGCCGAAGCGCGCCATTCCCGACGACGGCGATCCGCGAATCGATCACTCGCTCGAAGGCTTCCTGTTCACTTGCGGCCCGGACCATATCCGCCACCGGCAGCCGATTGCCGGCCGGGCCGACGGCAAGGTCTATCCGCTGCACGGATCGGCCTCCGGCCATGCGGCCAAGGTGCTGTGGACGAAGTACGAGAACGGCAATGCCGAATGCCGCGCCGATATCGACATCGCCACTGTCGAGGGACTGCCGCAGCGCATCGAGCGGCTGTGGCGGATCGACGGGGCGACTGGCGAGGTGCAGCTCGAGGACCGGGTCGTCAATACGAGTGATCACACGGTGCCGACCTTCCTGATGTATCACATGAATACCGGGGGCAAATGGCTGGACGAGGGCACGCTGCTTGAAGGCCGGATGCTTGAGAATGGCGGTTTCCCATGGACATTCGGTGAGGAGCCGGGGGGCATCTTCTGCGTTCCGGCGCCAGCGACGGAGGAAGGCTTCGCGGAGATCCGGCTTGGACCGATTGCCGCGATCGGCGGCAGGACGCTCCGCGTGCGCTTCCGCGCCAATACGCTGCCCCATCTGCAGGTGTGGCGGAACCAGAAAGCGCCGGCCCATATCATTGGCATCGAACCGGTCTCGCATCGCTGGGTCTCCCGCGACGAGCTCGAGGTGGCCGGTGAGTTCAACATGCTGGCACCCGGCGAGAGCCGCAGCTATGCGCTGACCTTCGCCTTCCTCTGAGCGAAGTGTTGTTGACGCTCGCGGGCCTCCCGTCGTAGACCTTCAGCCCACGATTTTGAGGAGACAAGACGATGGATATTCGCCAGATTGACGATGAATATTCGGTTTCGGGCCAGATCACGCTTGAAGAACTCGACGAGATCAAGGCGATGGGGTTCAAATCGATCGTCTGCCACCGTCCCGACCATGAGAGCCCCGACCAGACGTCGTTCTCGGTCATCGAGGCGCGCGCCAAAGAGCTTGGTCTCGATATCGCCCATGTGCCGGTTGGACCGATGGGCGTGACCGAGGAAGCCGTGCAGGGCATGGTCGACGCGCTCGACGAATTCCCGCGGCCGATGCTCGGTTACTGCCGCTCCGGCGCCCGCTCGACAGCGATCTACCAGAAGACCCACCATATCCGCGGCTGAGCCCCGTTAACCGCGCCCGTCCCGGCGCCCGATTTTCCGGCGCTGTGCCGCAGCGCCGCCACCTTCCATTCACTCAGGAGACTATGATGAGCATTAAGCGTATCGACGTCGGCGCGCGCATGAGCGGCGCTGTCATTCACGGCAACACTGTCTATCTCGCAGGCCAGGTCGGTGAGGGCGACAGCGTTACCGATCAGTGCAACTCTTCGCTTGCCGAAGTCGACCGCCTGCTGGCTGAAGCCGGCAGCAACAAGTCGAAGATCCTGCAGACGATCATCTATCTCTCCGACATCGCCGATTTTGCCGAGATGAACGCTGTCTGGCAAGGCTGGATCGATCCGGCCAATCCGCCGGCCCGCGCCACCAGCGAAGCCAAGCTCGCTGCGCCAAAATACAAGGTCGAGTTCATCGTTACGGCCGCGATCGACTGAGGTCACTGCGGGATTGCGTGTCGAAGCCGGTGGGGAGACCTACCGGCTTTTTGCTTGCGCGATTTCCGAGAGTGTGCGCGTCGGCGTGATCGCCTCGGGATCGAGTTTGATCTCGATGATCGCCGGCTTACCGCTGGCACGCGCCCGCTCGAAGGCCGGGCCGAATTCCGCCGTTTGCTCCACCGTCTCGCCGTGCCCGCCATAGGCGCGGGCAAGGGCTGCGAAGTCGGGATTGGTCAGGTCGGTGCTGCTGACGCGGCCGGGATATTCGCGCTCCTGATGCATGCGGATCGTGCCGTAGATACCGTTATTGACGACGACCGCGATGATCGCCAGGCCGAAGCGGATGGCGGTGGCGAATTCCTGGCCGTGCATTAGGAAACAGCCGTCGCCGGCAAAGCAGATGACCTCTCGCTCGGGAAAGAGCCGCTTGGCAGCGACGGCGGCCGGCAGGCCGTAACCCATCGAGCCGGAGGTGGGGGCGGCTTGAGTGTTGAAGCGGCGAAAACGATGGAAACGATGCACCCAGGTGGCATAGTTGCCAGCGCCGTTGGTGAAGATCGTTTCCGGCCGGGTATTGGCCTCCAGCCACTCCATGATCGGCCCCATATGAACCGGGCCAGGACCTGTCGCTGGCGGCTTCGACCAGGAAAGATAGGCCTGATGCATATGCTTCGTGCGCTCGGCCCAGCGCGGCTCGGCCGGCGCTTCCAGATCGGCGAGCGTTGCGACGAAATCGGCAGGTG
This sequence comes from Rhizobium sp. NZLR1b, assembly GCF_019685155.1. Lineage (NCBI taxonomy): Bacteria > Pseudomonadati > Pseudomonadota > Alphaproteobacteria > Hyphomicrobiales > Rhizobiaceae > Rhizobium > Rhizobium sp. NZLR1b. Next base: position 182,787 of record NZ_JABDWC010000005.1, on the reverse strand, counting down.
CGGCGCAGATGGCAAGATCGGGACGATAGATACGGCCAAGTTCGGATGCGTCGGGATGGATGTGCATCAGCGATTGCTGAGGGTAGGGTATGTCGATCAGCGTATAAGACGAAGACGGCATTTCCGACATGCGGGCGCCGAGCAGGATCAGCAGGTCGCTCTCCTTGATCTCCTTCGCCAGCGCCGGGTTGATGCCGATGCCGACATCGCCGGCATAGCAGGGATGGAGATGATCAAACAGCATCTGCCGGCGGAAGGAGCAGCCGACCGGCAGTCGGAAACGCTCGGCGAAGCCTGCAAAGTCGGCGACGGCGTCGGCATCCCAGCGCGTGCCGCCAAGGATCACCATAGGCCGTTCGGCCTTTAGCAGTCTCACATGGAGATCGTCGATCTGGCGGCGGCCGGGATGCGCCTCGACGCTGACATAATGCTTAGCGCGGGGAGCCTCGACCTCATCGCGCAGCATGTCCTCCGGCAGCGTCAGCACGACTGGGCCGGGCCGGCCCGAGGTTGCGACCGCAAAGGCGCGGGTGACGAACTCGGGAATGCGGGCGGCATCGTCGATCTCGCCCACCCATTTGGCGAATTCGGTGAAGGCGCGGCGGAATTCGACCTCCTGGAAGGCCTCGCGCTCGCGGGCTTCTCGCTGCACCTGGCCGATGAAGAGGATCATCGGGATCGAATCCTGTTTGGCGATATGCAGGCCGGCAGAGGCGTTGGTAGCGCCGGGGCCGCGGGTCACCATGCAGATGCCGGGTTCGCCGGTCAGCCTGCCCCAGCAATCCGCCATCATCGCCGCTCCGCCCTCCTGGCGACAGACGACGACGTCGATCTCGCTGTCGCGCAGGGCGTCGAGAACGGCGAGAAAACTCTCACCGGGCACGCAGGAGAGACGCTTGACGCCGTTCGCCTTCAGCGCCTCGACGATCAGTTGCCCGCCGGTCCTCTTCATGCCTATACCTTCCTCTCGCGCTCGGCGAGTTCCGCCAGAATTTCTTCGCTGTGTTCGCCGAGACGTGGGCTCGGCCTGATGTAAGACAACGGCGTTTCCGACAGCACCACCGGCGTCCTGACCCCGGGGATCACGGTTCCGGCCGCATCCGCAAGGTCAATGCGCAGGCCGCGGGCCTGTACCTGCGGGTCGGCGAACATCTCTTCGATCGTGTTGATCGGGCCGGCGGGAACCGCATTCTCCTCGCAGGCCTTCAGCAGATCCGCCTTCCGCCATTTCAGGGTCTCGGTCGAGATGAGGCTGCGCACCTCGCCGCGATTGGCGACGCGGGCCCTGTTGGTGGCGAAACGCTCGTCGCCGGCGATGGCGTCAAGGCCGAGGATGGTGCAGAGGCGACGGAACTGGCCGTCGTTTCCGACCGCCAGAATGAGATAGCTGTCTGCCGCCGGCACGACCTCATAGGGTGAGATATTCGGATGGGCATTGCCGAGGCGGGTGGGTGCCTTGTCGGAGACGAGGTAATTCATGTTCTGATTGGCGAGCACGGCCGATTGCACGTCGAGCAGGGCCATGTCGACGAGCTGGCCTTCGCCTGACTTGAGCGCGTGGATCAGGGCAGCCTCGATTGCCGAGACGGCATAGATGCCGGTGAAAATATCGGCGATGGCAACGCCTGCCTTCATCGGCTGGCCGTCCGGCTCGCCAGTGATCGACATGAAACCTGACATGCCCTGGACGATGTAATCATAGCCCGCGAGGCTGGCATAGGGGCCGGTCTGGCCGAAGCCGGTGATCGAGCAGTAGACGAGTTTCGGGTTCACCTGGCGCAAGCTATCGTAATCGAGCCCGTATTTGACGAGGCCGCCGAGCTTGAAATTCTCGATCACTACATCGGCGGTGGCGACAAGGCGGCGGACGAGATCCTGACCTTCGGGGCTCTTCAGATCAGCAGTAATGGAGCGCTTGCCGCGATTGGCGGCGTGGTAATAGGCGGCCGAGAGATTTTCGCCATCGGCGCCTTCGACGAAGGGCGGCCCCCATTGGCGGGTGTCGTCGCCGCCGTCGGGATTTTCGACCTTGATGACATCGGCGCCGAGATCGGCGAGCATCTGTCCCGCCCAGGGACCGGCGAGCACGCGGGCAAGCTCGATCACCCGGATGCCGGCAAGCGGCGGCTTTTTCGTCGTCATATTTCCTCGTCCGTTTCTACGGCGCCAGTGTCGCCTCAGATGTATCGGATACAGGCTTTGAAGCAAAGCGGCGCTCGCGCCAGAGGATGTAGAAGCCCGACGCCATGATGATCATAATGCCGAGCCATTTGACCGCATCCGGAAAGTCGCCGAAAACAAGCCAGGCGAAGATCGTCGCCGAGACGATCTCGAAATATTGCAGCGGCGCCAGCGTCGAGGCCGGTGCTGCACGATAGGCATAGACGCCGAAGATGCCCGCTATCGCGGCCATGGCGCCGACCCCGGCGAGGTAGAACCAGGCGCTGCCTTCAGGCATGACGGGATCGAAGAGATCGGAACCGCTTCCTTCGCCCGCAAAAAGCAGGATGGCGCAGAAGATGAGGCCCCAGATGCCCATCTGGAACTGCATCGCCCAGGGATCTTCCCGGTGCGAGAGGACGCGGGTCATCAGTACGAAGATCGCGATGCAGAGCGCGCTGAGGACGGGCAGGAGCGCGACGTAGCCGACTTCGCTGAAACTCGGCTGGATGATCAGCATTGCCCCGAAGAAGCCGACGCCGCAGGCGGTATAGCGCCGCCAGCCGATCGTTTCCTTCAGGAAAATGCCGCCGAGAATGGTCAGCACGATCGGCTCGACGAAGAAGATCGCAATCGCGTCGGCGACGGCCATATATTTCAGCGTGGTGACGAAGGAGATCATCGAGACCGTTATGATCGCGCCGCGGATGGCATGGAAAAGGCTCTGGCGCCAGGAGAAGTCGGTGAAGCTGCGCCGCCATATGACGATCGGTAGCATGCAGAGCGCCTGTAGGGCAAAGCGGGCGGCGGTGATCTCGGCGGACGGGATCGTGACGACGGCAAGCTTGGCGAAGATGTCGATGAGCGGCGAGACCATTACCGAAAGAAACATCAGCGCAAGCCCTGTGGTCACGTCGGGGTTGGACGATATGGGGCGGGCAGTGGTGTTGCTCATGATGAAATCCTTGTTGCTCAGGATCTGGCCGCTCGGGGTCTGGCGACGGCCTCGTCGCACCAGTCCGCGAAGGCTGCGGTTGCCGCTTCTGCGCCGATCTCGTTCAGCGTCTCATGCCGCATGCCCTGATATATCTCAGTGCTGATACGAGAGAAGCCCCGGGCTTTCAAATGGTTTGACAGCCAGACGATGGCTTTTCCACGCGCCGTCGCCGGGTCTTCACCGCCGCCGACCAGATGGATTGGCATGTGGCGCGGCAGCCGATCCAGATGGCGCTTCTGCGGGGCGCGAAAAGTCAGGTCGAAAAGATCGAGCCAGAGAGAGACCGAGGCGTCGAAGCCGCAGAGCGGATCGGTGATATATTTGTCGACTTCGTCGGGAAGGCGCGAGAGCCAGTCGAACTCGGTGCGGCATCCCGGAATCGACTTTCCCCAGGCGCCGAAGGTGAGTTTCGGCAGGAGGCCGCTCGGCACGTCGGAGCCCTTCAGCATGCGCTCGGCAAGCAGGATCGCCTGGGCGGCGCGGCCGGCGAGACCGACTGCGAAATTCGAATTCCAGACGGCGACGGCGTCGAAATCGACAGGCGCCGTGACGGCGGCATTGAGGGCGATCAGGCCGCCCATCGAATGGCCGAAGAGGATCACCGGCAGGCCGGGATGGCGCAAGGCCGCGTGAGCGCGCATGGCGATGACGTCGCCGATCACTCTGTCGACGCCGTCCCGCCGGGCGAAGCGGCCGATCGGCGCGTCGGGGGCCGTCGTCTCGCCGTGGCCGCGGTGGTCATGGGCATAGACGTGATAGCCGCGCGCCGCCATAGCCTCTGCGAAAGCGCGATAGCGTTTCGAATGTTCGGCGAGGCCGTGCGATATCAACAGGATGCCGCGCGCCGGGCCGGCGGCCTCGACATGGTGATAGGCAAGCGACGCCCCCGGCACGGTGAGCTTTTGCGTTTCAGAAAACATCTGGATCCTCCTTGCAGGAACAGACCAGATCGCACTGCATAATTCCTTAAATCGGAATCGATTTAAGGAATTATGCAGCAGCAATGTGCTGCAGCGTCCTTTGCGCGTCTGAAAAGACGCGCGGCGCTGAAGGCAAATGCAACACCGAGCCTTGAGTTATCCGATAACAAAATGCGGGAACGCTACGATTCAGGGTTGCGGGCTTTCGATCTTCGTGCTTATTTGTTCCTGTATTGTTCTTTTTTGGGGGTTGAAATGAGCAGCATGCAGTTACGTACCTTGACGTTCGCCGTTTCGATGGTTGTTGCCGGCGCCGCCGTGGCGCAGGAGGCCGGCGGGCGCACCCGTTTTATTCTTTCAGCAAGCTGGCAGCCGGCTTTCTGCCAAACGAACCAGAAGAAGGCCGAATGTGCGAGCCAGACCGGCGAGCGCCCCGATGCGACGAATTTTTCCTTGCACGGGCTCTGGCCGATGCGACAGAATTATTGCGACGTCAACGCCGAGCAGAAGGCCGCCGATAAGGACGGCAGCTGGAACACGTTGCCGGCGGTCACGCTTTCGGCGGAGACGCAGGCGGCGCTCGCAAAGGCCATGCCCGGGACGCAATCCGGTCTGGAACGGCATGAGTGGACAAAACACGGCACCTGCACGAAAATGAGCGCCGAAGATTATTTCGGCGTCGGCGTGCATCTCCTCGGCGCGCTCAATACCTCGGCCGTGCGCGATCTCTTCGCCGCCAATATCGGCAAGCAGGTCAAGGCCGAGGCGATCAAGGCAGCTTTCGACAAGAGCTTCGGGCCGGGCGCCGGCGAGCGCGTCAAGATGAGCTGCCGGCGGGCCGGCAATGTCAAGATGATCAGCGGGTTGACCATCGGGCTTTCGGAGGCCGCCGGGGCGGCGTCGGCGAAAAGCGCCGGGCTTGCCGATCTGATCCAGGGGGCGGGGAAAACCTCCTTCGGCTGCGACGAGGGCGTCGTCGATGCTGCGGGCTTTTGACCGGAAATCCTGAGTAACCGGGTTTCGGCGTTGCCCGCAGGCGCTGTTTCGCCTACATAGCGGCACGATCGAAGTTTTCCGCCCGGAGCAGCGCAGCATGGCACGTCAGTTCATCTATCATATGTCCGGCCTCAACAAGGCCTATGGCAACAAGAAGATCCTGGAGAATATCCACCTCTCCTTCTACCCCGATGCCAAGATCGGTATCCTCGGACCGAACGGCGCCGGCAAATCCACGGTGCTGCGCATCATCGCCGGTCAAGACACGGAATTTACCGGCGAAGCCTGGCTCGCCGAAGGAGCGACAGTCGGCTACCTCGAGCAGGAGCCGCACCTCGATGCCAACAAGACGGTGTTCGAGAACGTCATGGAAGGCGTTGCTTCGAAGACGGCGGTGCTCGAGCGCTACAATGAACTGATGATGAACTATTCCGACGAGACGGCGGAAGAGGGATCGAAGCTTCAGGACATTATCGACAGCCAGAACCTTTGGGATCTGGAAAGTCAGGTCGAGATGGCCATGGAAGCCCTGCGCTGCCCGCCGCGCGACGCCGATGTCACCAGCCTTTCCGGTGGTGAGCGTCGCCGTATAGCTCTCTGCCGGCTGCTGCTTTCGCAGCCGGATCTGCTGCTGCTCGACGAACCGACCAACCACCTCGACGCCGAGACGATCGCCTGGCTCGAAAAACATCTGCGCGACTATCCGGGCGCCGTGATGATGATCACCCATGATCGCTACTTCCTCGACAACGTCACCGGATGGATCCTCGAACTCGACCGCGGCCGTGGCATTCCCTACGAAGGTAACTATTCGGCCTACCTGCTCGCCAAGGCCAAGCGCATGCAGCAGGAAAACCGGGAAGAGGCCGGCCGCCAGAAGGCGATCAGCCGCGAACAGGAATGGATCGCCTCCAGCCCGAAGGCGCGTCAGGCAAAATCCAAGGCGCGTATCAAGTCCTACGAACAACTGGTGGAGGCGGCCGAAAAGCAGCGTCCCGGCGACGCGCAGATCATTATCCCGGTCAGCGAGCGCCTCGGCCAGGTGGTCATCGAGATGGAAGGCATCACCAAGGGTTTCGAGGGCCGCACGCTGATCAACGACCTGTCGATCAAGCTGCCGCCGGGCGGCATCGTCGGCATCATCGGCCCGAACGGCGCCGGCAAGACGACGCTGTTCCGCATGATCACCGGCCAGGAGACACCGGATGCGGGATCGGTCCGCATCGGTGAGACGGTCCACCTCGGTTATGTCGATCAGAGCCGCGATGCGCTTGACGGCAGCAAGACCGTCTGGGAGGAAATTTCAGGCGGCGCGGAAATCATCAAGCTCGGCAAGTTCGATATGAACTCCAGAGCCTATTGCGGCGCCTTCAACTTCAAGGGCGGCGATCAACAGCAGAAGGTCGGCAATCTCTCGGGTGGCCAGCGCAACCGCGTTCACCTTGCCAAGATGCTGAAGGCCGGCGGCAACGTTCTGCTGCTCGACGAACCGACCAACGACCTCGATACGGAAACCCTCGGTGCACTGGAAAGCGCGCTGGAGGCGTTTGCCGGCTGCGCCATCATCATCAGCCACGATCGCATGTTCCTCGACCGTCTGGCGACCCACATTCTGGCTTTCGAAGGCGAGGGCCATGTCGAATGGTTCGAAGGCAACTTCGAAGATTATGAACAGGACAAGGTTCGTCGCCTTGGCCCCGACGCGCTCAACCCGGGCAGCCAGGCCCATAAGCGCCTGACGCGCTGATCGCAGCCGTTTTTCCAGTCAAAAAGCCCCGGTTCGGCCGGGGCTTTTTCACGTCTGGCCTGTCGCAATTTGAGCAGGCAATTTCGCGGGAGCGCGAATTGACGCTTGTCACCGTCTTTCAAATCACATAAAGATATCTTTATATCTTGATTGGACCGAAGATGAGTGAACCCTTGAAGCTTGGACTGGATGCGCTGGTGGACGTCTTGAAGGCGGCCGGCGAGCCGACGCGTCTGCGGCTTCTGGCGCTTCTCGACGGCGGCGACTTGACGGTGACCGATCTTACCGAAATTCTCGGCCAATCCCAGCCCCGCATCTCCCGCCATCTGAAGCTGCTTGGCGAGGCCGAACTGATCGAACGCTACCAGGAAGGCGCCTGGGCCTATTTCCGCCTCAAGCAGGACGGCAAGGCGGCAATGCTCGTTCGGGCATTGCTGAAGCATGTCTCCGAAAACGATCCGACCGTTCTTCGCGACGGCGAACGGCTGTCGCAGGTCAAGCGCCAGCGCGCCGAGCGGGCACAGGCCTATTTCAGCCGCAACGCGGCGGAATGGGACGAGCTTCGCCGCCTGCATGCGGCCGACGAGGAGGTCGATGCGGCCGTCATCCGGCTGCTCGGCGGCCAGCCGATCGACTCGCTGCTCGATCTCGGCACCGGCACCGGCCGCATCCTCGAACTGCTTTCCGGGCTCTACCGCCGGGCGGTCGGCGTCGATGCCAGCCGTGACATGTTGAGTGTGGCGCGCGCCAATCTGGACAAGTCCCGCATCACCAAAGCCACCGTGCGCCACGCCGATATCCTGAACCTGCCGTTCGAGGGCCAGGATTTCGATCTGGTGACGATCCATCAGGTGCTGCATTTCTTCGATCAGCCGGAGATTGCGATCGCGGAAGCGGCGCGCATGCTCCGGCCGGGCGGCCGACTCGTGGTCATCGACCTTGCGCCGCACACGCTCGAATATCTTCGCGACGAGCATGCGCATGTCCGTCTCGGTTTTTCGCACCAGGCGATATCCGACTGGCTGCGCAGGGCCGGGCTCGACGTCGAGCAGATCGTCGATCTTCATCCGGGTCAGCCAAGCGGGCAAGGGTTGACGGTCACCGTCTGGCTCGCGCGCGACCCGAGGCGCCTCATGGCTTCGCAGACAAGCGAAGGCGCCGAACCTACCTTTGCCGGGAGAGTATGACATGGCTTTGAATAACGAGGCACGCGGCCGCAACATCGGGATCTCTTTCGAATTCTTCCCGCCGAAATCCGAAGAGATGGAAGGTCAGCTCTGGCAGACGGTCAGCGAACTGCAGGACTGGGACCCGGATTTCGTCTCGGTGACCTATGGCGCAGGCGGCACCACCAAGGCGCCGACGCTGACTGCCGTCTCGCGGTTTCTGTCGAAGACGCCGCTCGCCACCGCTTCGCATCTCACCTGCGTCGGCGCGACGAAGGAAGAGACGCATCAGGTGATCGATACATTCCGCAAGGCTGGCGTGACGCATTTCGTTGCGTTGCGCGGCGATGCGCCCGGCGGCGCCGGCGCGCCCTATCAGCCGCATCCCGGCGGTTACGCCAACGCAGCGGAGCTGGTGGCCGGCCTCAAGGAGATCGGCGATTTCGAGATTTCGGTTTCCGCCTATCCGGAAAAACACCCGGAAAGCCGCGATACGACTGCCGATATCGAGATGCTGAAGCGCAAGGCAGACAATGGCGCCGACCGGGCGCTGACGCAGTTCTTCTTCGACAACGACAATTTCGAACGCTACCTGGAACGAGTGCGTGCGGCCGGCATCTCGATCCCCGTTGTGCCCGGGATCATGCCGATCCAGAACCTGACGCAGTTGAAGCGTTTCGCCGGCGCCTGCGGCACCGTCATCCCGAACTTCCTCGATGAGCGCTTCGCCGGCTTCGACGACAAGCCCGAAGAGCGGGCGAAGGTCGCAGCCGATGTCGCCGCCGAGCAGATCGAGGATCTCGTTCGGCGCGGCATCCGTGACTTTCATCTTTATACGATGAACCGTGCGCCGCTGGTTTCCGCCGTGCTCGACAATCTCGGCCTTTCCCGCGGGGCGGCAAAAAGTGCTGGCGCGGCCGCCTGATTTTTCAGCTCGAAAGTGAAAAGCGCATGTCGGGCGGGACATGCGCTTTTTTATTGGCGGATTGATCAGGGGAGTTCAGGTGCTACCAGTCATTCCGCTTTCCTCGGCCGGCTCAGATGAAGAGCATGGACAAGACGAAAGCAAACGCTGCACTGACCAACAGAACATTCAAGGATTGCGTGAGTCCCATGTCTGTCTCCTCGCGTTAACCGGCCAATAATATGTCTGAAATATGTCGGTTGGGAAGCAGATTCTATGCTGCGCTGCAGAACGATGCGGTGGATAAGCTGAGCAGAATTTAATCAAGCGATTGAAAGTATTATATTATTTTCGATGAAATTTTGTTCACAGATTTTAACATGCCGTTAAATCCGGCGAGTGCGGATTTACCTATGCGCCCAAAACATGGCAACCGGGCAACCGGTTGAAAACATGCGGAATTCGCAACCGGTATCAGGTGGTCTTCGCCAGCAGGCGATAGACCCGGCCGTCGAGAATGACGAGGCCGAAACCGATCAGCGCCATGCCGGCGAATTCGCCGAGTGCCAGGCTTTCATCAAGGAAAAGAACGCCGAGGAGGATGGCGCTCGGCGGCACCAGCAGGGTGACGAGCGAGGCGTTGGTGGCTCCGGCCGCCGCCATAATCCGGAAATAGAGGATATAGCCAAAAGCGGTCGACAGCAGCGCCAGTGCCAGGATGGCAAGCAGCGCTTCGAGCGGCGGGGCGGCCAGCGCCCAGGGGCGATCTGAGAGCAGCGACAGCGGCAGCGCGATCAGCGAGGAGGCGGTCAACTGGCCGGCAGCAGTGACCGGGGCTGGAACATTCTTGAAACGTTTGCCGTACGTGGCGGCAAAGCCGTAGGAGATCGCGGCAAGCACGGGGAGAAGCAGTGCCCAGAGCGGCGCCTCGCCGCCAGCCGACATGCCGGGGCCGATCAGAACGATCGTTCCGGTGAGGCCGACGAGGCAGCCGGTGATCTTTGCCGGTGATAGCTTCTCATCCGATGTGAAGGAGTTGGCGATGAGCACCGTCCAGATCGGCGTCGTCGCATTCAGGATCGCCGCAAGGCCGGCGCCGATGCGGGTCTGGCCGAAGAAGATCAGCGCATGCGGCAGGGCATTGTTGATGAGCCCAAGGATCAGGAATTCGCGCCAGCGGGCTTTGAGGGTCGAATAGACGTCGAAACGGCCGGCGATATAGATATGCAGCGCCAGTGCTGCGAGCAGCAGCCTGAGAAAGACGAGGGTCAGCGGCGGCACGTGATGGACGGCAATACGGGCAAAGAAGAAGGAGCCGCCCCAGATCAGACCGAGCAGGACCAGCAGGCCCCAGATCCAGGCATTCATTCTGCTGTCCACGCCGCTTCCTCCACCGTAAGCCGGTCGTTTACGAAGACCGGCACCCGCTTCAGATCTGATGCTTAGCGCAGACGGCGGACCGCGCCACCCGTTTCTTGCGAAGTGGGCGGCGTTAGGTGTCAGCGGTGATCAGAGAGCGTTGAGAAGGGCAGGTGTGGCCCAGCCGTCGGCCGGCATGCCGAGGCGCTGCTGCTCCTTCTGGATAGCGACACGCGTGCCAGAGCCGAGGATGCCGTCGATCTCGCCGACATCGTGGCCAAGGGACTGCAATTTGGTCTGCAGCGCTTTCATCTGGTCGCTGGCGAGTCCCTGTTCCGGCACGCCCTTGAGATAGGGCTCGGCGCCCGAAAGACGCGTCCCGAAATAGGCGGCCGATGTCGTGTAGATGAACGACTTGTTCCATTCGAGATAGATCTTGAAATTCGGGTAGGCGATGAAGGCCGGTCCCATGCGGCCCTGCGGCAGCACCAGATCGCCTTCGAGATTGCCAAAGGCGGTATTTCCGTCGCGCGGCTTGACGCCGAGCGCGAACCACTCGCCGGCCTTCATCGTGCCGCCGAGGCCCGATTTTTCCCAGGGCAGGTTATCCGGCACGGTCACTTCCTGCAGCCAGGGCTGGGCGCGTTCGAAGCCGAGATGTTGGATGAATTTCGCTGCCGTCAGGATGGCATCCGGGCCGCTCTGCTTCAGGCGGATATGGCCGTCGCCGTCGCCGTCCATGCCATAGGCGATGATGTCGCGTGGCAGCATCTGCACCTGGCCGATTTCGCCGGCCCAGGCGCCGGTATTGGTAGCGGGGTCGAGGTCGCCGTGCTGAACCATCTCGACGAGGGCGATCAGCTGCGGGCGGAAGAGTTCGGGGCGGCGGCAATCATGCGACAGCGTCACCAGAGCATTGCGGGTATTGAAATCGCCCTGGACGGCGCCGAAATCGGTTTCCATCGCCCAGAAGGCAGTGATGACGCCGGAGGGAACGCCGAATTCCTGTTCGGCGCGGGCAAAGACCTCGGCATATTGCTTCATCTTCTGGCGGCCGATGTCGAGGCGGGCCTGGCTGACGGTGCGCTGGGAGAATTCGAGGAAGGTCTGCTTGAAGACGCCCTGGGCCCGATCCCGGCTCAGAACTTTGGGATCGATCTCGGCGCCGGCGAAGGCGGCGTCGGCGGCTGCCGCACTTGCGCCAGCGGCAACCGCATCCTTCTTGACGCCTTCAAGGAAGGCGGAGAGATCGCCGCCGCAGGGCGCTGCCGCGGCTGCGTCCGGCGCCTGCTGGGCGGCTGCTCCGCCGGCGAGGGCGAGGGCAAACAGAAGAGCGAGTGCAGAGCGGCTTGTGAGCGAGCGGTGCATGGATGCGGTCCTTATATCAAAAAGATTGCCGTCGCTTTCACAGAGGAATGTGACGGAAGCAAGAAACATCGGAAGACGTTACTAAGAATTTCTATCCTTGGAAACGGCCGCAACCCAATTGTTCCAGTTCTTTGCACTGCCGGCAAAGACATTGATATCGGTGGGACCGCTGATGCCGGGAATGACGCCGGTCGAGGTATATTGCCAGAAGGCCCAGCGGCGGTCGGAATAGGTCACCTCGGGGTGTTTTGCCACCGAACGGACCCAGAAATGATAGTCCTGGAAGTAGCCGGCCAGATTATCCCGGTGGAAATCGACCGAGGTGTAGATGATCGGGCGTTTGCCGTAATAGGCCTCCAGCCGGTCCATGAATCGCTGCATTTCGGCGCGCACGGTTTCCGGATCGGGACGATAGCGGCAGGTCTTCGATTCTGCGTTCCATTCGACATCGAGCACCGGCGGCAGGCGCATGGCCTCCTTCGGCACGTTGCGGATGAACCAGTCGGCCTGCTGATCGGCCGAGGAGCAGAAATAATAGAAATGATAGGGCGCATGCGGGATGCCAGCGGCGCGGGCCTCGCGCCAGTATTCGTCGAAACGCGGATCGATCCTGTCCTTGCCTTCGGTCGCCTTGATGAAGGCGAAGGCGACGCCGGAATTCTTCACCGTCGCCCAGTCGATATCGCCCTGCCACTTGGAGATGTCGATCCCATGGACCTGGTTCTGTTGCGGATGCTTGGGGCCGAAATCCTGCGGATCAGTATCCTTGAAACGCATCTTCGGCTTGATCGATGCCGTTTCGAGATAGTCATACCCGGAGGAGGAGCAGCCGGCCAACAGGATGGCCAGGGGCAAAACGCAAAACAAAAGCCGGCGCATGGGCGTCCCGTCGTAACTCGAATGATCTCTTTGCCCCACAGCCTGACCTTCGAAAAAGACGAGTCGGCAGAGGATAACCCTCTTTTCACCATATCAACGTAAAAATTCGGTTAGTTTCAAGTGAATTATGAGCGCTTGCTGATAATAGCCGCCCGCCAGGCATAACCGCCGCCGACGGTACCGAACAACAATCTCGCGTTGTTTTCATGGGCTTGCGCTTCCAGGACGTCGCGCAGATCGAGGCGCGGGGTGACGTGGAATTTCGCAAGCCATGACTGCAGCATGTGGCGGAACCAGCCGGGCAGGCCCTCCTGCTGGCCGAAATCGACGATGTGCAGCTGGCCGCCGGGGTTGAGTGCGGCGATCGACGCATCGACGGCGCGCTCCCAGTCGGGGATCATCGATAGGGTATAGGAGATCAGGATGCGGTCGAAGCCGCTGACGCCGAATTCGCGCGGCGTGAACGCCGTGGCGTCGGCGACGCGGAATTCCGGGATGGTCGCCTTGGTGGCGAAGGTCTTGCGCGCCGAAATCAGCATTTCCTGGGAAATGTCGAGGCCGAACAGCTTCGCGGTCGGGAAATGCCGATGGGCGAAGGCCATGTTACGCCCGGTGCCGCAGCCCACTTCAAGCAGGGTGCCGCCCTCGGGCACGTCGAGATTGCGGATCGTGCTGTCACGACCGAGAAGGTAATATTTGCGGGTCAGGTCGTAGATATGGCGCTGATAGCGGTACATGCCATCCATCAGGCTGGCATGTTCGCCGCTCTTTCCTGCCGTCTCGGTGTCGACCTTGCTCACGCCTTCTTCCCGTAGATGTGGAAACCGCCGTAGATTGCCGAGCGATCGAGCGCCGTCAGCTCACGCGATTTCTCCTCGAAATAATCCCACTGGTCGCGGATCGAGGAAGACAGGCGGCCTTCGATGATGCTCTTCTCGGCCGCGGTGCGGAAGATTACGCGGGCGCCATCACGCGCCGTGCGGGTGATTTCCCGCCAGACGTCGTTCAACTGCTCGTCCGTCATCCAGTCCTGCGCGTCGAGCAGGATGTAGCGGTCGCGCGAGGCGGCCGGCTCGCGGGCCAGAAGCTCGGTGAAGCTTGCATGATGGGCGTTGACGCGGTCGATATTGGCGCGGATCACCTCGTAATGCTCCGATTTCAGATAGGTCGGCAACGGACCTTCCTCTTCGGTACCGTAGCGACGGCCGAAGGCCTGCCAGGCGAAATAGTTGTCGCGCATCGGGAAATGACAGGCGAGTTTTTCCAGGCGGTGCTTCAGCACCGCTGCGATCGAATGGTCAGCGGCGAGGCTGGCGAGCTCGTCATATTGCTGCGGTGGAATGCCGAGGCCGAAGAGCGAGCTCTTGCGGCCGGTGATCCAGCGCACGACCGGCTTTTCGAACAGCGGCGCGATTTGCTCTTCGAAGAACTGGCGCTGCTCTCGGATCGAGCGGGTCTTGGTCATCTCGCGCAGCTTGACGCCATGCAGGCGGGCAAGAAGGTGGGCTGCGCCGATGAAGCGGCCGAGCAGGCCGGTTTCGTAGATGTTGCGGTCGAAGACGGTAACGCGGCGGCGGCCGAACTTGCGGCCGTTCCAATAACTGCGGGTCGCCTCGTCTAGCTTGGCGGCGAGATGCTGGTCGTAGGCGCGGCTGTTCGACTTCTCGTTCGGCATCGCCAGGAAACGGACGAGGTCGGAATGGCCGGGAAGGTGCTTGAAGGCGGCAAGCTTCAGGCGGTTCAGCGCGATGTGGTGCGGATTGAGATCGACGACGTCGATCGAGGCCGGCGCCTTGGAGAGATAGGCGAGCATGTTGCAGCCGCCGGAGCCGATGGTGACGATGCGGTGGTTGGGCTTCAGCTCCATCGCCTGCATGTCGAGATCCGGATCCTCCCAGATCTGCGGATAGACGAGGCCGGAGAAGAGAAGGCCGAAGAGACGCTCGGAAAAACCATCCTTCGAAAAAGCCTTGTGGCGGAGAAGGGCGTCCTTGAGTTTCCGGTTCTTGCGGAAGCCGGCATCCGGTGCAAATTCTGACATGAGTCTGTCACCTTTTTAGCGTTCAGGGCGTGTAGCGCGCCACTGCTACAGTTTGATGACGTGGGCTGTGGGCGCCGTTCTCCGGAGTGATCGCCCTCCTGGTAATGTGATCGCAATGACGGCTCTTCTCCGCCGCGGCCCCTTTCCGGCGCGTGCGATTCCTGCTTCTCTCGGGCATGGAGGAATGCCATGCGATTTGTCCTGCGTATGCCGAAGGCGCTTGCTCTCCTTGTCGTTCTCGCCGTCATCGGCGTCGCCGGCTGGCTCTTCGTCCAGCCGCCGGAATTGCTACGTGTCGGCGACGGCTATGCCGCCAAGATCATCTGCTCCAACGTCTTCATCGCCGGCCGGGAGGCCGAGGAAGTGCTCCATGATGATGTCCAGGCGCCCGGAAATCCGCTGCTGCGGCTGGTGCGAGTCAGTGTCGACCGCGACGGCGATCGTGTGACGGCGCGCTTCATGGGACTGTTTGCGCCGAGTTATGCGCTCTATCGTGGCGCTTTCGGCTGCACGAGCGTGCCGGACGGCAATTTCGAGGCGGCGGCGAATGCGGTGCCTTTCAATGCGTCGGCCAGAGCGGAGGTGAACGAGGCTTTGTGGCCGGAGGGTGACGGCGCCGGCGATCGGCCGGACGGGAAGATCGCCGCCCTGCTTGCCGATGAGAGAGTAGCCGGCCCGGCCATGCGGGCGATCGTGGTGTTGCGCAACGGCCGCATCGTCGCCGAAACTTATGGCGCCGGCTTCTCGGCGAAGACACCGCTGATCGGCTGGTCGATGACGAAGACGGTGAATGCTGCGATCCTTGGCCGGCTGATGCTCGACGGCAAGATCTCATTCGACGACGACAATCTGCTGGCGCAGTGGAAGAACGATGCGCGCGCCAGGATCAAGGTCTCCGACCTGCTCGGCATGGAGAGCGGACTTGCCTTCAACGAGGATTATGGTGATGTCGCCGATGTGACGCGCATGCTTTATCTTGACCCCGACATGGTGTCGCTGCCGGCCAACGCACCGCTGGAAGCAGCGCCGGGTAAGCGCTTCCGCTATTCGAGCGGCACCGCGGTGCTCTTGTCGCGCATCTGGATGGACAGGGTCGGCCATGCACAGGCGGCCTTTTCCTATCCTGATGACGCGTTGTTTTCGCCGCTCGGCATGACCAGCGCCGTGTTCGAACTCGATGCGCGCGGCACGTTCGCCGGAAGCTCCTATCTCTACGCGACGGCGCGTGACTGGGCGCGCTTCGGCCAGTTCCTGCTGCAGGATGGAGTCTGGGACGGTCAACGGCTATTGCCGGAAGGTTTTGTCGGCGCCATGCGCACGCCGACGGCAGCGTCGAACGGCCGCTATACGCAGGGCCAGGCTTGGCTCGCGCCCGGCGGCCCGAGTGCCAAGTTCGGGCTGCCCGAGGATACATTCTGGCTGACGGGGCATGACGGGCAGAGCATGGCGATCGTGCCGTCCGCCAATCTGGTCGTCATCCGGCTCGGGCTGACGCCGAGCCGGCTCGGTTATCAGCCGCAGACGCTTCTCAAGGCGGTCCTGGCGACCTTGCCGCAACCGGGAGAGCCACAACAGCAGGCGGGATCGCAACGGCCAGCGCAGCCGCAGCCATAGGCGGCCTTCGTCGTTTCAGTCGTTCTATTGCTTAATAGTTGCCCTGGGCGATGTCGGTCATGCCCTTGCGCTTGGCGTCGTAATAATAGCCGCGCGCATAGAGGCGCACGGCATCGTCTTCCTTGCTGTCGGAGACGAGCCAGGCGCCGCGCAGATATTTCGCGGCATATTTGATGTTGGTCTCGGCATCGAAAAGACCGCCGGGGGCGCCGTCATACCCCATGGATTTGGCGGTGTTGTACTTGATCTGCATGAGGCCGAAATAGCCGCGCTTGTTGTAGGCCTTGGCGTTGTAGCGGCTCTCGCGATGGACGATGCGGTGGAGCAGCGTCTCGGGAATTTCGTAGAGCTTCGAATATTTCTGAATGAGCTTGGTAACGAAGCTCTTTTCGACGGTCGGCGCATCGTCCTTGTCGTCGTCGCTAAACATCGGCGGCGCCGTCGGCGGATCGATCGGCCCGGATTCATCGAACCCGTAGTCCATGCTGGAACGCGGCGTCGTATCGACTGCGGCAAGTGCCGCAAGCGCGCCGTTCTGCGGTGTCGCGGCAAAGGCAAGCTGCGTCGTCGGCTGCGCAGGGGATCCTGGACGCGGCGTCGGCACCACCGACTGGATCGCCGTCATTTCGGGCGTCAGCGGAATTTGCGCATAGGCTGCCGGCTGTATGGCGAGGTCGGCAGGCTGAGAGGCTGTCACGGTCGGCATCGCCGTCGCGGTCGGGGAAGGGGATGCCTGGGGAAGGGTGGCGCCGGCGACTGCCTGACCGGCTGTGCCTTCGGCTGTCGGAATCGCAGCAAGCGTGGCGTCTTCACCGGGTTTAGGCATCGGCACAACGGTCTGGGCGGCTGTCAGTTCGGCCTGAGATGTGTATTCGACGCTGGCGCATCCCGTCATCACGCCGCAGAGTATCGTCGAAACGACAAGACTGCGTTTCAGGCCGGACAATCCGATCGCTACCATTCCGCCACTTTCGTGAAATCGCGCCGCCCCGGCAGCGTATAAAAGTTACTAAAAACCTTAAGCCCTGGTGACCCCATTAACCTATTTGTGACATTCCGGCAACCACGCAATGTTACTAGGCTGCAATACGGCGATACCCGGCCGTTACGGCGCCTGCAGCGATGAGCAGCGTGCCGCCGGTACGGTTTACGGCGCGCTGGATGCTCGCCTTGCGAATCAGTCCGCGCGCGGTATGGGCGAGAAACGCATAGGTGGAAGCGTTGAGGATCGCCAGTACGAGGAATGTGGCCTCCATGATCGCCATCTGACCGACGAAAGGCAGGGCCGGATTGAGGAATTGCGGCACGAAGGCGACGAAGAAGATAATGCTCTTCGGATTGAGGGCGGTGACGACATAGGCGTGGAGGAAGATCTTGAGCGACTTCTCTTCCGGCAGATTGTCGTTGTCGGCAACCGGTTCGCCGATGATGGGAGCCCGCCAGAGCTTGATTCCCAGCCAGATCAGGTAGGCGCCGCCGATCCACTTCAGGACGGTGAAAAGGGTGGCGGAGGCGGCCAGGACGGCGCCGAGACCAAAGAGAGACGCCGTCATCGCGGTGAAGTCACCCAGCGCCACGCCGCACACCGTTGCAAACGCAGTCCTGCGGCCATGACCGAGCGCATAGGAAACGACGAGCAGTATCGTCGGCCCCGGTATGGCCAGCATAATGGCGGATGCGGCCGCAAAAGCGAGCCAAGCTTCAAGTGACATGGTGTCTCCTCCCTATTCCTCGGGAACAAGCAAAGACATCATATTAACCATCCGTCAATCACGCTTCTTTGTATTTCTGACCTATATTGTCCATGACTTCGGCAAACCATGCCGTCGAAAGGTCAAAAGCCTTGCCGCCCTTGATGCGCGGAAATTCTATAGTGCGCAATTTACCGTTCTGCGCTTCATCATGGCCGGTGACGCCGGAGACTTTGTTGAGCGCGCTTTCGACGGCGAGATCGACCATGCTTTGGATCAGCCGGAGATCGTCGCCGTTGGCCGGCGCCGATCGGGCGAAGTAGCCTGATTTCTGCACGAGCGAACGTTCGGCGTTCAACAGGCTGGCGAACTGCTTCTGGAACCAGGCGCCGACATTGATCGTGTCGATCTTCACATGGCCGAAGGCGTCGCGCTTGACGGTCTCGCCGGCGGCTTCGCGCTCCGTGACGATGGCGTCGAGGCAGGCGCCTTCGGAGACGAAGACCGTGGCGTGGCCGTTGCGGTCCATGCTCTCCTTCAGGCGGGCAGCCTCGGCGTCGAGGTCGAAGGCCATCTCAGGCAGGTAGACGGCGTCGATGCTCTTCAGATGTGCGTTCATGATCAGGCCGTCGACATACTGATTGCGGCTGGTGCGCTGGAGATAGGCGCGGGCGGTAGCGGCCGTCAGCCAGCCGCAATGGCGGCCCATGACCTCGTGGATGACGAGGGTGCGGGGGGCGGCCGTCTGCTCGTTGCCGACATTGTCGAAGAAATGCGCGCCGACTTCGGCGGCCGTCCAGGCGCCGAGCGACTGGCGGATAGGCACGACGTCGTTGTCGACAGTCTTCGGCAGGCCGACGACGGTGAGGTTGTAACCGTTGGCGGCGAGATAGGCGGCGAGGTCGGCGGCCGTGGTGTTGGTGTCGTCGCCGCCGATCGTGTGGAGAATGGTGATACCATCATTGGCGAGGCGTTCGGCGGCAATCCGCAGCGGGTTCTCGCCTTCCTTGACCAAGCCGCGCTTGACGCAATCGGCGGCGTTGGTGAGCTTGACGCGGCTGTTGCCGATCGGCGAGCCGCCGTAGCGATGCAGCAGCGGCGCCTTTTCGCGCATTTCGCGGGTGATCTCGATGCTGTCGCCGAGCAGTACGCCCTGGTAGCCGGACTTGTAGGCGACGATATCGAGGTCGGGGGCGATGTCGCTGTAGCGTTCGATGAGGCCGCCGACGGCGGAGGAGAGACAGGGCGCAAGGCCTCCGGCGGTCAGCATTGCAACTTTCTGCTTGGCCATGATCCCTCCTATGGCGTTTCGGTGCGGCGGCATCAGCTATAGGCGTCGCATCAAAGTCGATTCAAGCGATGCGCTTAGCTCATTGTTTTTATGCACGTCGCTATCCCGGAACCGCTGCACTTCCGGGCGAAATGCATGAGCGCATGGATGCGGCAGGGAAAGGAGCCTGTAAAGTAAAGAATTTACGAAAAAGCGCCTTTCTGCCGCGTAGTGACCGGAAGAACTGATATAATCGTTTCAGGCCGGTTCTGACTGCCGAGAACAGTTGTGGAAATTGCCGGCGTGGCGCGCACCGTAGCCGAAGTGCCGAGTGCACGAGAATCCTTTGCTGCGGTGCGACAATTACAAAATCGTGAAAACTGTGTTCGGCCCTACGACCAATAGCCGCCTTGCAAAGGCTACGATTCTTTGGTCAAGCTGTTTGCATATAAGCCTATAATCATGCGAGAGATTTCGATGTCCTTCTGGGAAAAACTGTTGAATGCCATTGGCAATACCGCGGGCAATGCGCTGTCTGCGGTGGTCGAGGCTATCCGAACAGTTTTCGAAGGCGATCCCGAGACCCGGCGCAAAGTGGCTTTCTCCGTGGCGATCATCGCGCTGTCAGCCAAGATGGCCAAGGCCGACGGCATCGTCAGCGAGAAGGAGGTCGAAGCCTTCCGCGAAATCTTCGAATTCCCACAGGATCAGGCAAAGAACGTCGCCAGGCTTTACAACCTTGCACGCCAGGACGTCGCTGGCTACGAGGCCTATGCCGAACGGCTCTCGACGCTCTGCGTCACCTGCGCGGCCAATTGCACCGTGCTGGAAGACGTGCTCGACGGCCTCTTCCACATCGCCAAGGCCGATGGGCTGATCCACGAGAAGGAACTGAATTTCCTCAGCCATATCGGTGAGATCTTCCAGATGAGCGAGACCCGCTTCGAGCAGATCGCCGCACGCCATGTCTCGTCCGGCCGCGATCCCTATAAGGTGCTCGGCGTCTCGCCGTCGGATGATTTCCCGACCATCCGCCGCCGCTACCATGGCCTCGTCAGCGAACATCATCCCGACCGGCTGATCTCGCGTGGCGTGCCCAAGGAATTCCACGTGATCGCCAACGAACGCATGGCGGCGCTGAATGCAGCCTATGCGGCGATCGAGAAGGAACGCCGTGCCGCATGACCTCGTTCGAGGCCGACTGCCGCAGCGCCCGCGTGCAGCCTTCGCCAAACCACGGCGAGCGGACGGACGGGCGCCGTCCAGACATGGTCCTGTTGCACTATACCGGCATGCCAACGGCAGATGGCGCGCTCGACTGGCTCTGTCGCGTCGAAAGCCAGGTTTCCAGCCACTATTTCGTGCATGAGAACGGTGAGGTGGTGCAGCTCGTACCGGAGGCGCGGCGTGCCTGGCACGCTGGAAAGAGCAGTTGGCAGGGCGAGACGGATATCAATTCGCTGTCGATCGGTATCGAGATCGCCAATGCCGGCCATCCCGGCGGGCTTCCCGATTATCCGAATGAGCAGATCACCGCGGTGATCGAATTGTGTCGCGACTGTGTCAAACGTTGGTCGATCGCGCCGGAACGGGTCCTCGGGCACTCCGATGTAGCCCCGATCCGCAAGGTTGATCCGGGCGAAAAATTCCCCTGGGCCGAACTTCACCGGGCGGGCATCGGGCACTGGGTCGAGCCGGCAACGATCACCGGCGGACGCTTCTTCCAGCGGGGTGACGCCGGCCAGCCTGTCGAAGCACTGCAGTCGATGCTGTCTCTCTATGGCTACAGCACTGAAATCACAGGTCAATTTTCCGAAAAGACGGCAGGTGACGTGGAAGCCTTCCAACGCCATTTTCGTCCCGAACGGGTGGACGGCATCGCCGATTTCTCGACAATCGATACGCTGCACCGGCTGCTGTCGGCGCTGCCGCGTTATTCCTGAGCGGAAGAGCCGGACATCAGGGCGGATTTCTCGCGACCGGCGGGAAAACCACCTCGCCACATCATTTCCCTATTATCTCCTCATTGCGATGGTCTAAGAACGCCCGCTGAACAGCGCTCGCGGCCTTTCCAAGTGTAACGATGAGCGCCAAATGAAACGATAAGAATTGCTGCGGAACACGGTCAATCCTTGATCGCGTATAACCGGATGACGGCGAGGCGCGCAGTCCTGCAATTCTATGGGTCGGAGTGAATAGACTACATGAAGAATATGATTGTTGGTGCTGCGGCATGCGTTGGCATGCTGCTGGCGGGATATAGTTTTGCCTTGGCGGGGGATGACTGGGGTGCCAGGGCCGAAACCATCTCGTTGAAAACCGTCGATCGCCAGAGCGGTTACGCCATGCCGGATTTTTCCACGAGCACTCCCTATGCCGTGCTGATCAATAAATATGCCGCCGAATACAACGTGCCCGTCGCGCTCGCCCAGGCTGTCGTGCGCGTCGAGAGCAATTTCAATCCGAATGCCCGCGGCAGCGCCGGCGAAGTCGGCCTGATGCAGATCAAGCCGGCGACGGCGCGGATGATGGGTTACTCCGGTACGAAGAAAGGCCTGTTCGATCCGGAGACCAACATCAAATACGGGATGAAATATCTGGCGGCCGCCCATCAGCTCGGTGGCGGGCAGACCTGCAACACTATCCTGAAATACAATGCCGGCCATGCCGCTACCCGCATGAACCCGGTATCCAAGACCTATTGCGGCAAGGTGCTGGCGATGCTCGATTGAGCTTCGCCAGACGGGTCGGGAGAAATTTCTTTCCGGCATTTTTGCGATATGAATCAGGACGCTCGCCGTGATATCCCCACCTGAAACGAGGTGGGCTACCTCGATACGAGGTTAGATATGGCAGTCGATTTCAGGTTCATCATCATCGGACGCGGCATGATGGGTGCCGCTGCCGCACGACACCTCTCGTCGATGGCCGACGGCATTGCATTGATCGGCCCGCGCGAGCCGGAGCAACGCAACGCCCACGAGGGGATATTTGCCAGCCATTACGACGAAGCGCGCATCACCCGCACCTTCGACGGCAATCTGGCCTGGGGAAGTTTCGCCGCCCGGGCGCTCGACCGCTACGGCGAGATCGAGGCAAGGAGCGGCATTTCCTTCTATTCGGAGGTCGGCTGCCTCTTCACCGGTCCGACGGTGAAGGATGAGCGGGACTACATCAACCGGGCGCTGACTGTCAGCCGGACGCTTGGCAGCGATATCGAGACCATCGCGCCGTCGGAACTTCGCCAACGTTTTTCCTATCTTGCCGTCGATCCTGATTTCACGGGATATTTCGAGCGCAAGCGCGCCGGGCACATCAACCCGCGGGCACTGGTGCGGGCGCAGACGAGGCTTGCCGAACAGGGCGGTGTTGCGCTGATCGAGGCAACTGCGACATCGGTGCGCGATGCCGGTTCGCATGTCGAGGTGACGGTCGGCGACAGACGCTACAGCGCCGAGCGCGTGTTGGTCGCTGCCGGCGGTTTCAGCAATTTCCATGCCCTGCTGCCGCGTCCTGTCGACACCAGAGTCCTGGCGCGCACGGTCGCCTTCTACGAGATCGGCGAGCGCGAGATGGCGACCTTCGGTGATATGCCGTCGACGATCGTGCTCGGCGACCGGGAGGAGGACCACATCTATATCCTGCCGCCGGTGCGTTATCCCGACGGCAAGACCTATCTGAAGCTCGGTGGCGACACCGAGGCACTTTCCTTCGACAGGTTGGAGGATGTCGGCGCGTGGTTCCGTTCAGACGGCAATGCTGCCGAGCGCGATAATCTCTCAGCCATCGCCCTGCAACTGATGCCGGAGCTTGCCAGCTGCCCGGTCACTTCGGCGCCCTGCGTGGCGAATTTCACACCGACCGGTTATCCCTATGCCGGATATACCCAGTCGCCGCGCATCGCGGTGCTCACCGGCGGCAATTTCGTCGCGGCCAAATCCTCCGACGAACTTGGGCGGCTGGGAGCGGTGCTTCTTACGGAAGGGCAACTTGGCGACGCGGATTTCGGCAGTGAACTCACGCCGGTCTTCGTTTGAGGAGAAATGCGATGACAATCGATTTCAAATACATCGTCGTTGGGCGCGGGCTAATGGGGGCTGCGGCGGCGCGGCATCTGGCGCGCCAAGCGGACGGTGTTGCGGTGATCGGCCCGGACGAACCTGATGATCGCAAGGCGCATCAGGGCGTTTTCGCCAGCCATTACGATGAAGGGCGCATCACCCGCACCATCGATCCTGACCGCAACTGGGCGCTGCTCGCCAACCGCTCGATCGGTCGCTATGGCGAGATCGCCCGCGACAGCGGCATCGACTTTTATCGCGAGGCCGGCTGCGTCGTTGTCGCGCTTGATCGAAGCGATTATCTCGAAAAGACCCGGCAGGCTGCCGTTTTGCTGGACGTCGAAACCAGCCTTCTCGACGCGGCCGGGCTGAAGGCCGCCTTTCCCTTCTTCGCCTTCCCCGATGGCGCCGCCGGCGTCTTCGAGGCGAGAGGGGCCGGGCATATCAGCCCGCGCAAGCTGGTGAAGGCGCAGTCGCTGCTGGCTGAAAGGGCAGGTGCTGCCGTCATTTGGGACCATGTCGTCTCGATCCGCAGCGAGGGCGGATCGGCTGTCGTCGAGACTGCAGGCGGCCGGACCTATCGCGGTGAAAAGGTGCTGCTGGCTGCGGGCGGATTTTCTATTGCCGAGAATCTGTTGCTGAAGCCCGTTGCCATGACGGTTTATGGTCGGACCGTCACGCTTTTCGAAGTGAGCGAGACCGACGCGGCGCGCCTTGCGACCATGCCGTCGCTCATTCTAAATGTGCCCGGCCTCCATATCTATCTGCTGCCGCCGATCCGCTATCCCGACGGCAAACTCTACCTGAAGATCGGCGGTGATCCCGACGATTTGGCACTCGGCGACGAGGCGGCGATGCGGGCCTGGTTCAAAACAGAAGGGCGCGACAGCGTGGGGGCACACCTCAAGCGCATCGTTGAAGGTCTCGTGCCCGACTTGGTGCCGCTCTCGATTTCGACGGCCGCCTGCGTCGTGTCGCAGACGGCGAGTGGTTACCCGATGATCGGCTATACCTCATCGCCAGAAATCGCGGTGGCGACGGGCTGTGCTGGCACGTCGGCCAAGAGTTCGGACGAAATCGGCCGGCTTGGGGCCGAGCTGCTTTTGGCAGGCGGAATCAGCGAACAAGGCTACTCCACGGATTTCACACCGCAATTTCGCTAAATAAATTTTGATTTCGGTGGCAATTGCCCTCTCTCTCGTTTATGGGAGCCCTGCCAGTTGGCTGGGCAGCCGCGCTTTATCAATGCCGAAAGGCGGTAGGGTGAGGAAAGTCCGGGCTCCACGGAAACACGGTGCCGGATAACGTCCGGCGAGGGCGACCTCAGGGAAAGTGCCACAGAAAGCAAACCGCCTGTCATGACAGGTAAGGGTGAAAGGGTGGGGTAAGAGCCCACCGCATCTCCGGCAACGGAAATGGCACGGTAAACCCCACCGGGAGCAAGACCGAATAGGGATGACGTGGCAGGCCGAAAGGCCTTCCGGCCGGTTTCCAGGCCAGCCATCCGGGTGGGTTGCGCGAGGCAGCGTGCGAGCGCTGTCCCAGAGGAATGGCTGCCACGTTCCGGTTCACGCCGGAGCCATACAGAACCCGGCTTACAGGCCAACTGGCGATTAACTTTTGTGGCGCGATCAAGCCGCAATTTCAAGAATCACTTCCAGATAAGTTGCTGAAACTGAAAGTTTTCAAGTGGATGCTCATGCAATCCGCCGGGCGAAAATTCTTTTTGCGAAAGCACGGTTGCGCGCCATCGTGAGAGGGTGATCCTAACCCTTTGTTAAACTTAACGGCTTATAAATTTTTGATCATGCGTCCACTGCAAAATGGGCGCATCCCATTGACGCCCATATGGTCCCATGCTATCCCAAATGCGCACTGCACCGGGGCAATCATCTGCCCATTCATCGCAAAGCAAAGGCGTCTTCCTTTCCGGAAGCGTCGGAGGGGTTTTTGCTCATCCGGCTTGCGAAGCTGTGTCTGATATCGGGAGTTTCGGGCGTCTTTTGGTCCGGATCCCTGCGGGAACGGATGTTTCGTGTGATGAGCCGCTTCCTTTCGAGTGCGACCAACAGGATCGATGCCAAAGGCAGGGTTTCCGTGCCTTCCGCGTTCCGTTCCGTGCTGGCGCAGCGCAATGTTCAGGAGCTCTATTGCTTCCAGGACTTTGTGTTTCCGGCGATCAGCGTCGGCGGTCCGGATCTTCTCGAAAGATTCGAACGGCGGATTGCTGCGGAGGATCCGTTTTCGCCGGATGCGAACGAGATGTCGCTTCTCATTCATGGAGGCGGGGTCTTCATGAAGCTCGACGCCGAGGGACGGCTGATGGTCACGGATTTCATTCGCGGCTTTACCGGCATCTCGGACGAAGTGACCTTCGTCGGTCGGGCGGACTATTTTCAGCTCTGGCAGCCGCAGGCTTTTGTGGCTGCGCAGGTGCAGGCACGAGGGGAGCGCAAGCTGGCGGGCAAGCGTTCCTGAAAGAACGAGGGAACGGAATGGTGGCGAATCCTGGCGGAGGTTCAACTGATGCCGGTGGCGGACCGGTTCGTCACATTCCTGTCCTTCTCGATGAAGTGCTTTCAGCGCTGGCGCCCACGCCCGGCAAGCTCATTCTCGACGGTACCTTCGGTGCGGGCGGTTACAGCTCGGCCATCCTTGCTGCCGGCGCCGAGGTGATCGCGCTCGACCGCGATCCAACGGCGATTGCCGCTGGCCAGGCAATGGTCGCCGCCCATGGTGACCGTCTCAAGCTCGTTCATTCGCAATTCTCACATCTTGCCGATCATGTGCCGCAAGGCGGACTTGACGGCGTCGTGCTCGATATCGGCGTTTCCTCCATGCAGATCGATGAGGCCGAGCGCGGTTTCTCCTTTCAGAAGAATGGACCGCTCGACATGCGCATGTCGGCGACAGGCGTTTCGGCCGCCGATGTCGTCAATCGCGCCAAAGTCGCCGATCTCATCCGCATTTTCCATTTTCTCGGCGAGGAAAGCCAGTCGCCGCGCATCGCGCATGCAATCGAGAAGCGCCGCGAGGAAAAGCCGTTCGAGACGACGCGCGATCTTGCAGGTCTCATCGAGCTCGTCACTCCACGTAAGATGAAGGACAAGATCCATCCGGCAACGCGCGTCTTCCAAGCCTTGCGCATCTTCGTCAACGATGAGCTCGGCGAACTGGCGCAGGCACTGTTTGCGGCGGAAGCAGCGCTGAAGCCGGGCGGGAGGCTCGTCGTCGTCACCTTTCATTCGCTCGAAGACCGCATCGTCAAAAAATTCTTCTCCGATCGTGCCGGCAAGGCGGCGGGGTCGCGGCATCTGCCTGTCGCGCATGAGCGGGCGGCAACCTTTGCGGCGATCGGCAAGCCGATGGTTTCGGCAAGCGATGCGGAGGCGGAGATCAATCCGCGCGCCCGCTCCGCCAAACTGCGCGCCGGACTGAGGACGGAGGCTGCGGCCGAGGCCGCGGATATGTCGCTCTTTGGGTTTCCCAATCTCGCCAGTCTCGGAAAGCTTGGAGGTTGACATGTTGAAAACGTTCGATCTCGTGCTCATCGGCGTCATGACGGCCACCGCCGCCGTCACCTATACGATCAAGCATCGCGCCGAATTGAAGCTCGAGGAGGTTCATCGCCTCGAAGCGGAGATCAAGCTCGAAGAGGACACCATCGACCTTCTCAAGGCCGACTGGGCGCTGCAATCGCAGCCGAACCGTCTTGAACGGTTGGTCAAGGCCTATGATGACGAATTGCAGCTGCAGCCGACGCAATCGACGGCGCTGGTGCATGCCAAAGAATTGCCGATGTTGAAGTCTGAGGTTCCGGTGCCCGACGTGACGGAGGCCAAGGCCAGCGCTAAAAGCGCGACCGAGCCCAGCGCCAAGGGCGCGACCGAGGCCAACGCCAAGAGCGTTACCGAGGCCGGCGCCAAAGGCGCGGCTCTTGCCGGGGCGACCGTCACGACGAAGGCGCGGCCTGTTCCAAAGCCCGCGCCGCGCGTCGAGCCGGAAGATGATGCAGATGAGATCGAAACGGGGTCGGTGGAATAATGTCGTTTCTTTCCCGCATCATGGTCTTGAAGAGCCAGGCGCATTTTTCTGCCGGCGTCTATAATCGGTTCGGCGGTCCTTCCCCTGCCGGCCTGGCGATCGAGGGCTCCCGCAAGAAGAAATCAGGGCAGGCTAAAAGCCGCGTCGGCCTGCTGATCCTCGGCTTCATGGGTGTCTACGTCATTATCGGCGGCCGTCTTGTCGAATATGCAATGAAGGATCAGGAGGTCGTCTCCAGCATCCTCCCGCCCGATCGGCTGATGGCCTCGCGCCCCGACATTCTCGACCGCAACGGCGAAGTGCTGGCGACCGACATCCGCACCGTCTCGCTGTTTGCCGAGCCCAACAAGATCGTCGATGCCGACGAGGCGGTCGAGAAGCTTGCGACGGTGCTGCCCGAACTCGACGTCAGGGACACCTATAAAAAGCTCTCGGCGAAGACCTCGCATTTCGCCTGGTTGCGCCGGCAGCTGACGCCGAAGCAGCAGAGCCAGATCCTGGCCCTCGGCATTCCCGGCATCGGCTTCCGGCCGGAGAAGCGCCGGTTCTATCCGGGCGGCTCTACCGCCGCGCACATCCTCGGCTACGTTAACATCGACAATCGTGGCGTTGCCGGGATGGAGAAATATATCGACGACCAGGGGCTCGCCGACCTCGCCTCGGTCGGCATGACCAGCGACCAGCCTCTCGAGCCGGTGCGGCTTTCGATCGACCTGCGCGTCCAGAACATCGTCCGGGACGCGGTCGTCAACGCCGTCAACAACTTCCAGTCCAAGGGCGCCGGTGCCGCTGTTATCGACGTGCATACCGGGGAAGTGCTGGCGATGGCCTCGGCGCCGGATTTCGATCCGAACGATCCGCAGCAAGGGGCCAAGGAGGGTTGGCTCAACCGGATGACCAACGGCACCTTCGAAATGGGATCGACTTTCAAGACCTTTTCGCTGGCGATGGCGCTCGACAGCGGCAAGGTCAAGATGACCGACAGTTTCGATGCCAGCAAATCGATCTATATCGGCGGCTTCACCATCCACGATTTCCATGGGCAGC
Source organism: Rhizobium sp. NZLR1b (assembly GCF_019685155.1). Taxonomy (NCBI): domain Bacteria; kingdom Pseudomonadati; phylum Pseudomonadota; class Alphaproteobacteria; order Hyphomicrobiales; family Rhizobiaceae; genus Rhizobium; species Rhizobium sp. NZLR1b. The sequence continues at coordinate 154,523 of NZ_JABDWC010000005.1, read as the reverse complement.
GCCGCTGGCTGACCGTGCCTGAGATTTTCCAGTATTCGTCGAATATCGGCACGGCGCGCGTCATCGACATTGTCGGCATCGACGCGCAGAAGGATTATCTGACCAAATTCGGCCTCTTGACGAAGATGCAGACCGAACTGCCTGAGGTGAAGATGCCGAGCCAGCCGCGCGTCTGGAAGAAGATCAATTCTATCACGATTTCCTTCGGCCATGGCGTCTCGACGACGGCGCTGCAGACAGGCGTGGCGGCGGCCGCCCTCGTTAACGGCGGCAAGCTGATCGAGCCGACATTCCTGCCGCGCAGCCGCGAACAGGCCGATGAGATCGCCACGCAGGTGATCAAGAAGACGACCAGCGACGAGATCCGCTATCTCCTCGATTTCAACGGATACAAGGGATCGGGCCGCGTCGCCCGCGTGCCGGGCTTTGCCGTCGGCAGCAAGACCGGCACGGCCGACAAGGTGGTGAACGGTCGTTATTCGGCGACGCTGAACTTCAATTCCTTCATTGCCGCATTCCCGATCAACGATCCGAGATATGCCGTGATCACCTTCTGCGATGAGCCGAAAACCGGCGAGAAGGCCTATGGCGGAACGATCTCCGCCGGTACCGCAGGCCCGATCGCCCGCGAGATCATCAGCCGTGCGGCCCCCATTCTCGGCATCGAGCCGAAATTCGGGGAGGGCGGATCGGCCTTGCTGGTGTCTTATTGAGTGTGAATGAATATCGGCGCCGATTCGCGAGGGGTGAACCGGTTTCAAGAGAGAAAAGTGCATTCGATGAAATTGCGAGACCTGGCCGGAGATCAGTTTCCGGAACTTGAAGCACAGCTCGAAGGCCCGGCAGGCTTGCTTGACATCTCAGGCCTGTCTTCGGACAGCCGCCATGTGGCGCCGGGCAATGCCTTCGTCGCGGTTGCCGGCACCAAGGCGGACGGCGCGGGCTTCATCGCGGATGCCGCCGGCCGGGGCGCTGCCGTCGCGATCGCCTCCCAAGCCATCGATGCCTCCATCCCGGTGCTTGCGGTCAAAGAGCCTCGCCGTTTCCTTTCGATCGCCGCTTCGCGCTTCTTCGCCAGGCAGCCCGAGACCATAGTCGCCGTCACCGGCACGGCGGGCAAAACTTCCGTCGCCTCCTTCACACGGCAGATCTGGGCGCATGCGGGTCATGCTGCGGCAATGATCGGCACGACCGGCGTCGTCTCGCCGACGCGCAACGAATATGGTTCGCTGACGACGCCCGATCCGGTGTCGCTGCACAAGCTCTTGGCCGAACTTGCCGATGAAGGTGTCACGCATGCGGCGATGGAGGCTTCCAGCCACGGCCTCAACCAATGCCGGCTCGACGGCGCTAGGCTTGCGGCGGCCGCCTTCACCAATCTCGGCCGCGACCACATGGATTATCATCCGACCGTTGAAGAATATATGGCCGCCAAGATGCGGCTTTTCGATGTGCTGCTGCCGAAGGGGTCGCCGGCGGTGATCTTCGCCGATGATCTGTGGTCGGCGCAGGCGATCAAGGCTGCGACCGATGCCGGTCACGACGTCCGCACTGTCGGGCGCAAGGGCGATTACCTCGCCTTGAAACGCGTCGAGCACTTCCGCCACAAGCAGACCGCCGAGATCCATATCGACGGCGAGATCTTCGAGGTGGACATTCCGCTGGCCGGCGATTTTCAGGTCGCCAACGCCCTGGTCGCGGCCGGGCTTGCCATGTCGACCGGCGTTGCGGCGAAGGTTGCGATGGCCGCGCTCGAAAAACTCATCGGTGCGTCCGGCCGTCTCGAACTGGTCGGCCATACGAAAGATGGCGCGCTCGCCTATGTCGACTACGCCCACAAGCCGGATGCGCTGGAAAACGTGCTAGGCTCGGTCAGACCCTTCACCACGGGCCGCGTCGTCGTTGTCTTCGGCTGTGGCGGCGACCGTGATCGCGGCAAACGGCCGATCATGGGCGAAATCGCCTGCCGACTTGCCGACGTCGTCATCGTCACCGACGATAATCCGCGCTCGGAGGAGCCGGCCTCGATTCGGGCGGAGATCATGGCGGCAGCACCCGGCGCCTCGGAAATCGCCGATCGCGCCACGGCGATCCGCGAGGCGGTTGGCATGTTGAGATCCGGCGATACGCTGATCGTCGCCGGCAAGGGGCATGAGGAAGGGCAGACGATCGGCAGCGTTACCCTGCCGTTTTCCGATCATGCGGAGGTGCGCAAGGCCTTGGAGGAACCGCAATCTTGAGCTGGCTCTGGACGACCGAAGATATGATCGCAGCAATGGCGGGGCGCCCCTTCGGCACTCCGCCCGAAGGCATCACCGGCATTTCCATCGACAGCCGCTCGATCACTCCGGGCGAAGCCTTCTTCGCGATCAAGGGTGACCGTGTCGACGGTCATGACTACGCATCGATGGCGACGGCAAACGGCGCCTCCCTTCTTGTCGTCAGCGAGGCGAGACTTCCGGCCATGGGGCGCCTGACGGTGCCGATGATCGTCGTGGAGGACGTGCTCGCAGCACTCGGCCGGCTCGGCCTTGCTTCGCGCGAGCGCTCTAAGGCCCGGATCATCGCGGTGACGGGATCTGTGGGAAAGACGACCACCAAGGAGATGCTGCGGCACGTGCTGTCGCCCTCCGGCAAGGTGCATGCTTCCGTCGCCTCCTTCAACAATCATTGGGGTGTGCCGCTGACGCTGGCGCGCATGCCTGAGGATACGGATTACGGCGTCTTCGAAGTCGGAATGAACCATCCCGGTGAGATCCGGCCGCTGGTAGCGATGATCCGTCCCGATGTCGCCATCGTCACCACAATCGCGCCGGCGCATCTCGGCAATTTCAAGAACATCAAGGAAATCGCTGCCGCCAAAGCCGAGATCTTCGAGGGGCTCGAACCGGGCGGCCATGTCGTGCTCAACCGCGACAATGACCAGTTCAATTTCCTCGACCGCACGGCGCAGTCGCTCGGCGTCGAGCATATCCATTCCTTCGGCCAGCATGCCAAGGCCGAATTCCGGCTGGCGGAATTCAACGGCTCGGACGAGAACTCGACGCTGTGGCTGACGATCGGCGGTGAGACGCTGGAGGTCGCGATCGGCGCGCCCGGCCGCCATATCGCCGAGAATGCTCTCGCAGCGCTCGGCGTCGTCAGGATCGTCGGCGCCGACATGGAAAAGGCGATCGAAGCGCTCACGACTCTGAGGCCTGAAAAGGGCAGGGGCAAGCGCCACCGGCTTTCGGTCGGCAGCGGCCGCTTCACGCTGATCGACGAGAGCTACAATGCCAATCCGGCTTCGATGCGCGCGGCGATCGCACTGCTGGCGGCTTCCGAGCCGACCGGCGGCGGACGCCGTATCGCCGTGCTCGGCGACATGCTGGAGATGGGGGAGTATGCGCAGAAGGTTCATACCGATCTTGCCGTACCGGTGCTTGCGGCCGGCATCGAACATGTCTGGCTCGCAGGAGCAGAAATGGCTGCGCTCAAGGAATCGCTGCCGGAAAGCGTCCATGTCGAATATCGCGAGAACACTGGCGAATTGACGGATTATGTATTGAACTCGGTCGCACCAGGCGACGTGTTGATGGTGAAATCGTCTCTGGGCATCGGTTTCGGCAAGATCGTCGCCGCGCTCCTTGACAAGTTCCCGCCATTTTCCGACACGCAACGCGAACTTTGATCGGGTAAACAAGGGGCCCTGAATGCTGATCTGGCTTGTCGAACTGTCGGAATATTTCAAATTTCTGAACTTGTTCAGATATATTACCTTCCGCACAGGGGCCGCTCTGTTCACCTCGGCGCTGATCGTCTTCCTGTTCGGGCCGACAATCATCAATTCGCTGCGCATCCGCCAAGGCAAGGGCCAGCCGATCCGTGCCGACGGGCCGCAGACGCATTTCAAGAAGGCCGGCACCCCGACCATGGGCGGGCTGATGATCCTTGCCGGCATCGTCGGCGCGTCGCTGCTGTGGGCCGATCTTTCCAACGTTTATGTCGTCGCCACTTTGCTGGTGACGCTCGGCTTCGGCGCGATTGGCTTCTACGACGATTATCTCAAGGTCACGAAGCAGAGCCACATGGGCTTTTCCGGCAAGGCCCGTCTCGGCATCGAATTTGTCATCGCCGGCATTGCCGTCTATTTCATGATGCGCACCGCCCTTGCCTCGGGCATTGCCGGTTCGACCTTCGGTTCTTCGATCGCCTTTCCTTTCTTCAAGGACTTCATGATCAATATCGGCATCATGTTCGTCGTCTTCGGCGGCTTTGTCATCGTCGGCGCCGGCAATGCCGTCAACCTGACTGACGGCCTCGACGGGCTTGCCATCGTGCCTGTGATGATCGCTGCCGCCTCCTTCGGCGTCATTGCCTATCTCGCCGGCAACGTGGTGTTTGCGAACTACCTGCAGATCAATTTCGTGCCCGGCACCGGCGAGCTCGCCGTCGTCCTCGGCGCGGTCATCGGCGCCGGTCTCGGCTTTCTCTGGTTCAATGCGCCGCCGGCCGCCATCTTCATGGGCGACACCGGTTCGCTCGCACTCGGCGGCACGATCGGCACCGTTGCCGTCGCCACCAAACACGAGATCGTCATGGCGATCATCGGCGGCCTCTTCGTCATCGAGACGCTCTCGGTGATCATCCAGGTCGGCTTCTTCAAGATGACCGGCCGGCGCGTGTTCCTGATGGCGCCGATCCATCATCACTTCGAGAAGAAGGGCTGGACCGAGAGTCAGGTAGTGATCCGCTTCTGGATCATCGCCGTCGGCCTTGCCATGCTTGGCCTCTCGACGCTGAAACTGCGGTGAGCCGACGATGATCCCGGTCACGACGCTCAAGGACAGGAAGGTCGCGCTCTTCGGGCTCGGCGGCTCCGGCTTTGCCACTGCGCGGGCGCTGGTCTCAGGCGGCGCCGAGGTAACCGCCTGGGACGACAATCCCGACAGCGTCGCCAAGGCTGCAGCCGAAGGCATCCGGACGGAGGACCTGCACACTATCGACTGGAGCCAGCAGGCTCTGTTCGTACTGTCGCCCGGCGTGCCGCTCACCCATCCAAAGCCGCACTGGACCGTCGATCTTGCGCGCGCCGCCGGCGTCGATATCGTCGGCGACGTCGAGCTCTTCGTGCGCGAGCGCCGCGCCCATGCGCCTGATTGCCCGTTCATTGCCATCACAGGCACCAACGGCAAGTCGACGACGACAGCATTGATCGCCCATATCCTGAAATCATCAGGCTACGATACGCAGCTCGGCGGCAATATCGGCACGGCGGTCTTGACGCTCGATCCGCCGAAGGCCGAGCGCTATTACGTCGTCGAATGCTCCTCCTATCAGATTGATCTGGCGCCGACGCTGAACCCGTCCGCCGGCATCCTGCTCAACCTGACGCCTGATCACCTCGACCGCCACGGCACGATGCAGCATTATGCCGATATCAAGGAACGGCTGGTTGCCGGCAGCGATGTCGCGATCGTCGGCGTCGACGACAGCCATTCGGCGCTGATTGCCGACCGCGTCGAGCGGGCGGATGTCAAGGTAGTCCGCATTTCGCGCCGCAGCGTAGTGGCATCAGGCATTTATGCCGAGGCAAGCAGGCTCATTCAGGCCGCCGGCGGCGCCATGCTGCCCTTCGCCGATCTCGACGGTATCCAGACGCTGCGCGGCACCCATAATGCGCAGAACGCCGCCGCAGCTGTGGCCGCCTGCCTTGCCGTCGGAATTTCCGCTGACGACATTCGCACCGGCCTTGCCTCGTTTCCCGGCCTCAAGCATCGCATGCAGCCTGTAGGGCAGCGCGGCCGCGTCGTTTTCGTCAATGATTCCAAAGCAACCAATGCGGATGCTGCAGCGCCGGCCCTTTCGAGCTATGATCGCATCTACTGGATCGCCGGCGGCCTGCCGAAGGCTGGCGGCATTACAACACTCGCTCCCTATTTCCCGCGCATCGCCAAGGCCTATCTGATCGGCGAGGCGGCGGCGGAATTCGCTGCGACGCTCGGCGAGGCTGCGCCCTACGAGATCTCCGGCACGCTGGAGCGTGCGGTTGCGCATGCGGCAGCCGATGCCGAGCGCGACGAGAGCAGCGCTTCGGCCGTGATGTTATCCCCGGCTTGCGCAAGCTTCGATCAGTATAAGAATTTCGAAGTCAGGGGCGATGCCTTCGTCGGCCACGTCGCAGCGCTTGACGGAATTGCGATGCTGATCGGTTCGGCAACAGGAGAGAAATGACATGGTAAGCCGCGCGGAACGTGGGCCTCTGGCCGATTGGTTCTGGACCATCGACCGCTTCTTCCTGGCGATGTTCATCTTCCTGATGGGCATCGGTTTCATGCTGTCGTTCGCGGCATCTCCGGCTGTCGCCGAGCGCATCGGGCTCGAGCCTTTCCACTTCGTCAAGCGCCATGCAGCCTTCATGATCCCTTCGATCTCCGTCATGCTCGGGCTGTCGTTCCTGACGCCACGCCAGGTGCGGCGAACGGCGATCCTGCTGCTGATCATCTCGATCGCCATGATGGTGCTGGTGCTGTTCGTCGGGCAGGAGGTCAAGGGCGGCAGGCGCTGGATCTGGATCGCCGGCCTTTCGATCCAGCCGTCGGAATTCATGAAGCCGGCCTTCGTCGTGGTTTGCGCCTGGTTGTTTGCCGAACATGCGCGCCAGCCGGAGATCCCCGGCAATCTTTTCGCCATCATCCTGTTTGCCATCGTCGCCGCTCTGCTCGTCGCGCAACCCGACCTCGGCCAGACCATTCTGACGACGGCCGTCTGGGGCGGGATGTTCTTCATGGCCGGCATGCCGTGGATATGGATCATGCTGCTTGGCATCGGCGGCGCCGGCGGCCTGCTCAGCGCCTATTACGTCTTCCCGCACGTTGCGCTGCGAATAGACAAGTTCATGACCGGCGAGGGCGACACGTTCCAGATCGACACCGCGCGCGAGGCGATCATCCGCGGCAGCTGGTTCGGCCAGGGGCCAGGCGAGGGTATCGTCAAACGGATCATCCCGGATGCGCATACCGATTTCATCTTCTCGGTCGCGGCCGAGGAATTCGGCATCGTCTTCTGCATAGCGCTGGTTGCGCTGTTTACCGTGCTGGTGCTGCGCGGCCTCTCTCATGCCTACCGCGAGCGCAACGACTTCAACCGTTTCGCCGTTGCCGGCCTGGTGCTGCAGATGGGCATCCAGTCGATCATCAATATCGGCGTCAATCTCGAGCTTCTGCCGGCAAAGGGCATGACGCTGCCGCTGATTTCCTACGGCGGCTCGTCCATGGTGGCGATCTGCGTCACCGCCGGCTTCATTCTGGCGCTGACGCGCCATAGACCGGAAAAACGCGCGCAGGACCGGAGCCTTTTCCGCGTCCCGCACGGCATGCCGGCGGAGTAAAAGCCATGAGCAAAGGCATCGTGCTGCTTGCCGCCGGGGGAACCGGTGGTCATGTGTTCCCGGCGGAGGCGCTGGCCTTCAAGCTGAAGGAGCGCGGCTACGCGGTGCATCTCGTCACCGACAGCCGGGCCGAGCGTTATGCCGGCAAGTTTCCGGCCGAGGAGATCCATGTCGTGCCGTCGGCGACGATCGGCTCGAAGAACCCGATCGTCGTCGCCCGCTCACTGTGGACGCTCTGGAGCGGTATGCGGGCGGCAAAGAAGCTGATCCAGCGGCTGAAGCCGGTTATCGTCGTCGGTTTCGGCGGTTATCCGACAGTGCCGCCGCTGCTCGCCGCCACCCGGCTCGGTGTGCCGTCGATGATCCACGAGCAGAACGCCGTGATGGGCCGGGCCAACAAGGCCTTAGCGACCCGCGTGCAGGGTATCGCCGGCGGTTTCCTGCCGGAGGGCGGCGGCGCCTTCCCGGACAAGACGGTGACGACCGGCAATCCGGTCCGCCCGGCGATCATCGCAGCCGCCGAGTTGCCTTACACGCCCTCGTATCCCGGCGAAGCCTTCAACCTCGTCGTTTTCGGCGGCAGCCAGGGCGCCCAATATTTCTCCAAGGCGCTGCCGACGGCGATCAGCCTGCTCGACGACACGCTTCGCGTGCGCCTGCGCATCACCCAGCAGGTGCGCCCTGAGGATATGGAAATGGTCGGCGGCTGCGTCGCCAAGCTGGAGATGGGCGCCGATATCGCCCCCTTCTTCACCGACATGGCCGAGCGGCTGGCAAGGGCGCATCTCGTCATCTGCCGTTCGGGCGCTTCGACGGTTTCGGAAATCTCCGTCATCGGCCGGCCGGCCGTGCTGGTGCCTTACCCGCACGCTCTCGATCACGACCAGGCGGCGAACGCGGCAGCATTGGCTGCGACCGGCGGGGCCAAGGTAATTGCTCAGTCGGAGCTTTCGCCGGAGAAGATCGCGGCGATCCTGACGGCTGTGATGAACGATCCGGAAAAGCTTTCGCACATGGCAGCGGCGGCGAAGCTGGCCGGGAAACCCGATGCCGCGAACTTGCTTGCCGACATGGTTGAGGCTATTGCCGCCGGACGGACAATTGCGGAATTCAAGAGGACACGCGCATGAAACTGCCGAAGGCGATCGGTCTCGTTCATTTCATCGGCATCGGCGGCATCGGCATGAGCGGCATTGCCGAGGTGCTGCACAATCTCGGCCACAAGGTGCAGGGATCTGACCAGGCCGACAGCGCCAATGTCCAGCGACTGCGCGACAAGGGCATCGAGGTGTTCGTCGGCCACCGGGCCGAAAACCTGGGCGAGGCCGAAGTCGTCGTCGTTTCGACGGCGATCAAGAAGAGCAATCCGGAACTCATCGCCGCGCGCGAAAAGCTGCTGCCGGTGGTGCGCCGCGCCGAAATGCTTGCCGAGTTGATGCGCTTCCGCAATGCGATTGCCATCGGCGGCACGCATGGCAAGACGACGACCACTTCGCTGGTCGCGACGCTGCTCGAAGCCGGCGGGCTCGACCCGACCGTGATCAACGGCGGCATCATCAACGCCTACGGCACCAATGCCCGCATGGGCGAGGGCGAGTGGATGGTGGTCGAGGCCGACGAATCGGACGGCACCTTCCTGAAGCTTCCCGCCGATGTCGCCGTCATCACCAATATCGATCCGGAACATCTCGACCACTACGGCAATTTCGATGCCGTGCGCGCCGCCTTCCGGCAGTTTGTCGAGAACGTGCCGTTCTACGGCTTCGGCGTCATGTGCCTCGACCATCCCGAGGTGCAGTCGCTGGTCGGCCGCATCGAGGATCGCAAGATCATCACCTATGGCGAGAACCCGCAGGCCGACGTGCGCTTCACGAATGTGCGCATCGACGGCACGCGCTCGATCTTCGACGTCGAAATCCGCCGCCGCCGCACCGGCCAGGTAATCGAGCTCAAGGGGCTGGTCATGCCGATGCCCGGGCGGCATAATATTTCCAACGCGACGGCGGCGATCGCTGTTGCCAACCGGCTCGGCATATCGAGCGCCGATATCGCCAAGGGGCTTGCCTCCTTCGGCGGCGTCAAGCGCCGTTTCACGCTGACCGGCGAATGGAACGGGGTGCAGGTCTTCGACGACTACGGCCACCATCCCGTCGAGATCAAGGCGGTGCTGCGCGCTGCCCGCGAATCCTGCAAGGGGCGGGTGATCGCGGTCCACCAGCCGCACCGCTATAGCCGCCTTGCGAGCCTATTCGAGGAATTCGCCGCCTGCTTCAACGACGCCGACAGCATTTTCCTCGCGCCGGTCTATGCGGCGGGCGAAGATCCGATCGCGGGTATCGATTCCGTGTCGCTGGTCTCGCGGATAAAATCCGGCGGCCATCGCGACGCCCGCTTTCTCACCTCGGCGGAGCTTCTGCCGCAGATGGTTGCGGAGGTTGCAAAGCCTGGCGATTTCGTGGTTCTGTTGGGGGCTGGCAGCATCACATCCTGGGCGGCGGCGCTGCCCACGCAACTGGAAGGCCTATCGGGAAAGTCCGTATGAAACAGGTGAATGGGGAAAAGCTTCTCGCGTCTCTCGGAGACGGTGTAAAGGATATCCGCGGGCGCATCACGCCGGATGCCCCCATGGACCGCGTCACCTGGTTCAGGGCAGGCGGCCTCGCCGAGCTGATGTTCCAGCCGCATGACATCGACGATCTCGTCGCCTTCCTGAAGATACTGCCGGAAGAGGTGCCGCTGACGGTGATCGGCGTCGGCTCCAACATCCTGGTGCGTGACGGCGGCATTCCCGGCGTCGTGCTGCGCCTGTCCGCCAAGGGGTTCGGCTTTGTCGCGCTTGCCGGCGAAAACCGCATTCTTGCCGGCACCATCTGCCCCGATAAACATGTGGCCGCGATGGCGATGGATAACGGCATTGGCGGCTTTCATTTCTTCTACGGTATTCCAGGCAGCATCGGCGGCGCGGCGCGTATGAATGCCGGGGCAAACGGCGTGGAGACACGCGAGCGGCTGATCGAGGTCAACGCCGTCGACCGCAACGGCAATAAGCATGTGCTTTCCAATGCCGAAATGGGCTATTCCTACCGGTATTCCGCAGCACCCGCCGAGCTGATCTTCACCTCGGTGCTATTCGAAGGCTATCCGGAAGAGCGCGCGCAGATCCGCGCCGAGATGGACGCCGTACGCAATCACCGCGAGACGGTGCAGCCGGTGCGCGAAAAGACTGGCGGCTCGACCTTCAAGAACCCGAAGGGCCATTCGGCCTGGAAATTGGTCGACGAGGCCGGCTGCCGCGGCCTCGTCATCGGCGGAGCCCAGATGTCGTCGCTTCACTGCAACTTCATGATCAACATGGGGCAGGCGACTGGCTACGATCTCGAATATCTCGGCGAACAAGTGCGCCGCGAAGTCTTCGAGAAAGAGGGCATCAAGCTCGAATGGGAAATCAAGCGCCTCGGTGTCTTCATGCCCGGCCGCGAAGTGCGCCCGTTCCATGGCGTCACCAGCGAATAATTCTTACTTCACAGCGATCTTCAGACCTTCGCGTGGCGTGACGATGGGTGACCAGCCGAGCACGTCGCGGGCGTGGGATATGTCGACCTGCAGCGAACCGCAAAGACGCTGGTAGACGGCGTCTTTTCCGGTCAATCGCGCGCCCAGCTGCAACAGAGCGGGGGGGAAGGGAAGCAGCATTGGTTTGACACCCAACCCTGCGGCAATTCCCTCGATGAGCCCGGGCGTTGAGAGATCTTCTCCGTCGCCTGCGAGAAACGTCTGGCCGGCAGCGCCCTGATGCGTCATGCCCGTGATAATCAGATCGACGAGGTTCGGAAGCGCAACCAGCGTCCGGTGGTTTTTCAGTGACGCGAAGGGGAGCGGTATCTTCTTCCTGACAAGTCCGACGAGCAGCGCGAAGTTGCCCCTGGCGCCCGGCCCATAGACGAGCGGCGGTCGAATGACGACGACTTCGATGCCGGTTCGGGCGGAGATTTCATGCAGCCCGATTTCGCTTTCCAGCTTCGAAACACCATAGGGATCAAGCGGCATTGGCGTGTCGTCGTGGCGGAAGGGCCGATCGTTCTCTTCACCATTGACTTTGATGCTGCTGATGAAAACGAGCCTTTTTATCCTGGCGCGTGCAGCCTGTTCGGCGAGATTCAGAGTGGCGGCGGTGTTGATCCGGCGGAATTCCGTCAGTGGATCGGCTGCGCGGTCATTCATGATATGCACGCGGGCGGCGAGATGGACGACGACGTCAACACCGTGAAGAGCTGCCGTCCAGTCAGTTTCGCTGGATATCTCGATGGGGAAATGCCGCACACCTTCCGGAAAGCTGGCGGCTGAAGATCGCGTGGTTACCTGAAGCTCGCATAGCCGCTCTCTGTGCAGTCTTTCGACGAGAGGCCCACCGACAAAGCCGGCTGCGCCGGTAATGAGGCATCGCATGATCTGTTCCCCGTTTACCTTGAGTGCTCCGGTTAGCCGGAAGTGTCGACCGCATCAATAAAAAAGCCGCGACAGTGGCCGTCGCGGCTTCCGGTTCATTTGCTGTCCGAGGCTCAGACCTCTTCGCGGCCCGACAGCCGGATGCAGACCAGCGAGATCACAGCCGAGGCGGCGAGGTAGTAGCCGACATAGTCCAGGCTGTAGTGGGTGGCGAGCCGGGTGGCGATAAAAGGGGCGAGCGAGGCGCCAAAAATGCCGCCGAGGTTGAAGGTCATCGAGGCGCCGGTATAGCGGATCATGGTCGGGAAGGGGGCGGCAAGGGCCGCGCCGATCGGACCGTAGGTGAAGCCCATCAAAGCAAGGCCGATGATCGAGCAAAGGAAGGCGCCGGTCAGGCCGCTGGTCAACAGCGTCGCATAGAAGAAGCCGAAGATCGCAATGGCAATCGTCGTCAGCGTCAGGATGAGGCGGCGCGAATAGCGGTCGGAGAGCCAGCCGGAAAGCGGGATGGTCAGGCCGAAAAAGACGACGCCGACAAGCTGGACGACCAGGAACTGCTCGCGGGAATAACCGAGCCCGCCCTTTTCCAAAGGTGTCGTGCCCCAGGAGAGCGTGAACACCGTCATCAGGTAGAACAGCACGAAGGTGGCGACCGCGATGAAGGTGCCGAGGATCAGACTGCGCAGATGACCGCGGAAGACGACCGCGATCGGCACGGCGACGCGTTCGTGCTTTTCGACGGCTTTGCGGAATTCCGGCGTTTCGGCGATCTTCAGGCGGACATAGAGGCCGACGGCGACCAGGGCGAGGCTGGCGATAAAGGGGATGCGCCAGCCATAGTCGAGGAAGTCCTCGTTGCTCATCGTTTCCGCCAGGATGAGGAAGAAGCCGGAGGAAAGGATAAAGCCGATCGGGGCGCCGAGCTGCGGGAACATGGCGTACCAGCTGCGCTTGCCGGGAGGAGCGTTTTCGGTGGCGAGCAGGACGGCGCCGCCCCATTCGCCGCCGAGGCCGAGGCCCTGACCGAAGCGGCAAAGCGCCAGCAGCAAGGGTGCCGCGATGCCGATCGAATCATAGCCCGGCAGCAGGCCGATCAGAACGGTCGAAAGCCCCATCGTCATCAGCGCAGCAACCAGTGTCGCCTTGCGGCCGATGCGGTCGCCGAAATGGCCGAAAATTACAGCGCCGATGGGGCGGGCGAAAAAGGCGATCGAGAAGGTGACGAGCGACTGCAGCGTTGCGGCGTTCGAATCGCTTGCCGGGAAGAAGAGATGCGGGAAGACGAGGACGGCTGCCGTCGCGTAGACGTAGAAGTCGAAGAATTCGATCGTGGTGCCGACGAGGCTGGCGATGAGAACGCGTGCCGGGGAATTGACTTGCGCGCTCGAGGCAGGGGTCGGCGATGCGGAGATCGCGTCTGTCATTTTCTTTCCAATCAGTATTTCAATGAAACGGCTTGGGAGATCGGCGGGTCTTAACGCAATTTCAGCTCTGAGAAAACGTCTTCTCGCGTCGCACATATCGTATCTCGAACCCGCGGTTTCTTGCGTGGAGCTTGCCGCAGCATTTGCCGCCGGCTTGACTGGAATCGAATTGTGGCAGATTCACTATAAACTCTGTGGTTGAGGCTTAGGAGGGGCGCATGCAAAAGAGTCTTGTTGCCGAGTTTCTCGGCACATTCTGGCTTGTCTTCGGTGGATGCGGCAGCGCCGTCCTTGCGGCGGCCTATCCCGAGCTGGGTATCGGTTTTGTCGGCGTGGCCTTTGCGTTCGGCCTGACCGTGCTCACCATGGCCTATGCCGCGGGCGGCATTTCGGGTGGCCATTTCAACCCCGCCGTCTCGCTCGGCCTGACCGTTGCCGGACGGTTTCCCGCGGCGCGTCTCGTTCCCTATATCGTCGTCCAGGTGCTCGGCGCCATCGCCGCGGCCGCGCTTCTCTATCTCATCGCCAGCGGCAAGGCGGGTTTCGAACTCGGCGGCTTTGCCGCCAACGGATATGGCGATCATTCCCCGGGCGGTTATTCGCTGCTTTCGGCGCTGCTGATCGAAGTGCTGCTGACCATGTTCTTCCTCATCATCATCCTGGGGTCGACCAGCAGCCGGGTGCCGGCGGGCTTCGCGCCGCTTGCGATCGGCCTCGGACTGACGCTGATCCATCTCGTTTCTATTCCCGTGACAAACACCTCGGTCAACCCGGCGCGTTCCACCGGCCAGGCGCTTTTCGTCGGCGGTTGGGCACTGCAGCAGCTCTGGCTGTTCTGGATTGCACCGCTCGCGGGCGGGGCGCTCGGCGGGCTAGTGTGGAAGTTCCTCGACGACGCCGACTGACTATAGGATCCAGAGTTATCTCATTGAGCCCGCGTGGTTTTTCCGCGCGGGCTTTTCTGTTCTCGCGGATCGGTGGGCATGTTCGCTCCAACATTCCCGAGGCGTGGGGGGTGGAGAAATGAAGCGCGCACCACGGACAAATGCCGCGCTTGGGAAGGCGGAGTTAACGAAAGTAAACACTTCATTAACCATAATGATGCTCTAATGCATCCAGATCGGACAAAGGCCTGAAACGGCGCGGACAGCTTGGCGCAAGCGTCGATTTCGAAAACGGAAGTTATTTTTGGGGGTGTTGATGAGTCGCAAGCACGTTGCTGTCCTGATGGGCGGATTTTCCTCGGAAAGGCCTGTCAGCCTTTCCTCGGGAAAGGCTTGCGCAGAGGCCCTCGAAGCAGAAGGCTTCGACGTGACGCGCATCGACGTCGCCCGCGACGTTTCCGAGAAGCTCGCCGCGTTGAAGCCCGATGTGGTCTTCAACGCGCTGCATGGGCCGTTCGGCGAGGATGGTACCATCCAGGGCATCCTGGAATATCTCGAGATCCCCTATACGCATTCGGGCGTGCTTGCCTCGGCGCTGGCGATGGACAAGGACAAGGCGAAGCTTGTTGCTGCCGCCGCCGGCATTCCGGTCGCCGAATCACATGTGGTCAACCGTTTCGCCTTTCCCTCGACGCATCCGATGAAGCCGCCCTATGTGGTGAAGCCCGTCCGAGAGGGATCGAGCTTCGGCGTCGTCATCGTCACGGAAGATCAGGCGCATCCGCCGCAGATCGTCAGCTCGCCCGAGTGGCGCTACGGCGAGGAGGTGCTTGTCGAGCGCTATGTCCATGGCCGTGAGCTCACCTGTGGTGTCATGGGCGAGACGGTGCTCGGTGTCACGGAAGTGGTGCCGCAGGGACACAATTTCTATGATTACGATTCCAAGTATGCGGCGGGCGGTTCAAAACACGTCATCCCCGCGAAAATTTCACCGAATATTTACCAAAAAATACAAACATTGGCCTTAAGGGCGCATCAGGCAATCGGTTGTCGCGGCGTCAGTCGGTCCGACTTTCGTTACGACGATCGTTTGTCCGAAGACGGCGAAATCATCTGGCTGGAGGTCAATACCCAGCCTGGTATGACTCCAACCTCGCTCGTGCCCGAAATGGCCGGTCATGCCGGCTATTCCTTTGGTCGGTTTCTCCGGTGGATGGTGGAGGACGCGTCGTGTTTGCGTTGACAGTCAAGAGGATTGGGCGTCCGAGCCATCATGCCGTGCTTCCGATCATGGAAGCCGAAGAGCGGTTCGTCCTGCCGCGTCCGCTGCGCCGCGTTACCCGCTTCCTGGTCAGTCTCGGCAGCGGCCGCATCTACATTCCGGCCCATACGGGCACGGTTTCTGCACTCGCTCTCCTGGCTGCGACCGGGCTTTACGGCATGTCGCTCGGCGGCCACACCGAAGCTGTCGCGCAGGCGACGACGACGGCGGCGGGTTTTGCGATCGAGGATGTGAAGGTCTCCGGCAACTCGGAGACTTCCGAAATCGAGATTCTGCAGCTGATCGGTCTCGATGGCACGACCTCGCTGGTCGCCCTCGACGTCGATGCTGCCCGCCGCAAGATCGTGCAGCTTCCCTGGGTCGAAAGTGTCGAGGTTCGCAAGGTCTATCCGAAGACGATCGAGGTCAAGCTCAAGGAGCGTCAGGCCTATGCGATCTGGCAGCACGGACAGGAGCTTTCCCTGATCGAGAAGAACGGCAGCGTCATTGCGCCGCTGCGCGACAACAAATTTTCGTCGCTGCCGCTCGTCGTCGGCCGCGATGCGGAAACGGCTGCGGCTTCGCTCGACGACGCCTTCTCGAAGTGGCCCGACGTGAAGGCTCGCGTGAAGGCCTATGTCTGGATATCGGGCCGTCGCTGGGATCTGCACATGGATAATGGCGTCGTCGTCAAGCTGCCGGAAGTCGGTATCGATCAGGCGCTGGCGACGCTTTCGAAGTTCGACAAGGAGCACCAGCTCCTGGAGCGGGATATTGCTGCGGTCGATCTCAGGCTGTCCGACAGAACCGCGATCCAGCTGACGCCGGAGGCGGCGGTTCGCCGGCAGACGGCGGTGACGGAACGTACGAAAGAACTGAAGAAGGCGGGGCAGAATATATGAGCTTGTTCGGTTCATCCCATTTCGGATTGCCGCGCCTGAAGCCGCTTTCGTCGAAGCGGTCGCATGTCGTTTCGGTGCTCGACATCGGCTCGACCAAGGTGGTCTGCATGATCGGCCGGCTGACGCCCCGCGAGGAAAGCCAGATCCTGCCGGGCCGGACGCACAATATCGAAATCATCGGCATCGGTCACCAGCGTTCCCGCGGCATCAAGACCGGCGTGATTGCCGATCTCGACGCGTTGGAAGGCGTCATTCGTCTCGCCGTCGACGCGGCTGAACGCATGGCGGGGCTGACCGTCGAGAGCCTGATCGTCAATCTGACGGCTGGCCGTCTCGGCAGCGATATCTACACCGCGACGATCGATCTCGGCGGCCAGGAAGTTGAACTCAACGATCTGAAGAAGGTGCTGTCGGCAGCCTGCCAGCAGTCGTTGCGCCAGGACCGTTCGGTGCTGCATTCGCTGGCGACCGGGTTTTCGCTCGATGGCGAGCGCGGCATCCGCGATCCGCTGGCAATGTATGGCGATGCGCTCGGCGTCGACATGCATGTCGTGACGGCGGAGCGCTCGGCGCTGAAGAACCTTGAACTCAGCGTCAATCGCGCGCATCTATCGGTTGAGGGCATCGTTGCAACGCCCTATGCATCGGGCCTTGCGGCGCTCGTCGACGACGAGGTCGAGCTCGGCTGTGCGGCAATCGATATGGGCGGCGGCACGACGACGATCTCGGTCTTTGCCGAAGGCAAGCTCGTTCATACGGATGCCGTCGGCCTCGGCGGCCATCACGTCACCACCGACCTTGCGCGCGGCCTTTCGACCCGCATCGAGGATGCGGAGCGGCTGAAGGTCGTGCATGCCACGGCCCTTTCGAATTCTTCTGACGAGCGCGAGCTGATCTCGATCCCGCCGATCGGCGAGGACGATCGCGACCAGCCGTCGCAGGTGCCGAGGGCGCTGGTTTCGCGCATCGTTTCGGCCCGAATCGAAGAGACAATGGAACTGATCCGCGACCGCATCCAGCGCTCCGGCTTCAGCCCGATCGTCGGCAAGCGCGTCGTCTTGACCGGTGGGGCCAGCCAGTTGACCGGCCTTGCCGACGTGGCGCGGCGTATCCTTGCCCGCAACGTCCGCATCGGCCGTCCGATGGGCGTCTCGGGATTGCCGACGGCGGCCAAGGGGCCGGCCTTTTCGACGGCCGTCGGCCTGATGATCTATCCGCAGGTCGCGGACATGGAGACACATGCGTCACAGAGCGGTCTGCTCCTGTCGCTTGGAGGAAATAACAGCCGCATAGCCCGGATGGGCCAGTGGCTGAAGGAAAGCTTCTGAAAATTGAGTAATTGGCCGGCGTGGCGATGCGGCCAGAGAGAGAAGGAACAGGTACAATGACCATCAAGCTGCAAAAGCCTGACATCACAGAGCTGAAGCCGCGCATCACCGTATTCGGCGTTGGTGGCGGTGGCGGCAATGCCGTCAACAACATGATCACCGCCGGCCTCCAGGGCGTCGACTTCGTCGTTGCCAACACGGACGCGCAGGCGCTGACGATGACCAAGGCCGAGCGCATCATCCAGCTCGGCGTCAATGTCACCGAAGGTCTCGGTGCAGGTTCGCAGCCGGAAGTCGGCCGCGCGGCGGCCGAAGAGTGCATCGATGAGATCGTCGATCACCTGAACGGCACGCATATGTGCTTCGTCACCGCCGGCATGGGCGGCGGCACCGGCACGGGTGCAGCTCCCGTCGTCGCGCAGGCCGCCCGCAACAAGGGCATCCTGACGGTCGGCGTCGTCACCAAGCCGTTCCACTTCGAAGGCGGGCGCCGCATGCGTCTGGCCGAGATGGGCATCCAGGAACTGCAGAAGTCTGTCGATACGCTGATCGTCATTCCGAACCAGAACCTCTTCCGTATTGCCAATGATAAGACGACCTTCGCCGATGCCTTCGCGATGGCCGACCAGGTTCTCTATTCTGGCGTTGCCTGCATCACCGACCTGATGGTGAAGGAAGGTCTCATCAACCTCGACTTCGCCGACGTCCGCTCGGTGATGCGCGAAATGGGCCGCGCGATGATGGGTACCGGCGAAGCCTCCGGCTCCGGCCGCGCGCTGCAGGCCGCAGAGGCTGCAATCGCCAACCCGCTGCTCGACGAGACCTCGATGAAGGGTGCCCAGGGCCTGCTGATCTCCATCACCGGCGGTCGCGACCTCACCCTCTTCGAAGTCGACGAAGCCGCGACCCGCATCCGCGAGGAAGTCGATCCCGACGCCAACATCATCCTCGGCGCCACCTTCGACGAATCGCTTGAAGGCATCATCCGCGTCTCGGTCGTCGCGACCGGCATCGATCGGGCGATGAACGAGGCTGCCGAGCGCAACCTCCAGCCAGCCGCAAGGCCGGCTATCCGTCCCTCGGCGGCTGTTGCTCCGGCAGCGGCCGCAGTTCAGCCTGCCGCCGTGATGCAGGCACCGAAGGCCATGGATCCGATCGCGCAGACCATCCGCGCAGCGGAGATGGAACGCGAGCTCGAAATTCCGGCCCCGCGCGCCGCCGCACCGCTGCAACAGCCGGTGACACAGCAGGAAACCTTCCGTCCGCAGAGCAAGATCTTCGCGCCTGCGCCGGAAGCTCCGGCAATGCGTCCGGCACCGGCGCAGCAGCAAGCTCCGGCGCCAGTCATGAGCCAGCCGGTGATGAGCCAGCCCGTCCAGCAGCAGCCAGTTCGGCAGGAGCCGATCATCCGCCAAGCGCCCGAACCGATGCGCATGCCGAAGGTCGAGGATTTCCCGCCGGTCGTCCAGGCCGAACTTGACCACCGCACGCAGCCGGCTTCCGCACATGCGGCGGAAGAACGCGGTCCGATGGGGCTGCTGAAGCGAATCACCAATTCGCTTGGCCGCCGCGACGACGACGCCGTTGCTGCCGACATGACTGCCGCACCGGCAGCCGCTTCGCAGCAGCGCCGTCCGCTGTCGCCGGAGGCCAGCCTCTACGCACCGCGTCGCGGCAACCTCGACGACCAGGGCCGGACGGTTCCGCAGGCCCGGATGATGCAGGAAGACGACCAGCTGGAAATCCCGGCATTCCTGCGTCGCCAGTCGAACTGAAGGCGTGCTTCGGCACCATTTATGCCCGGGATCAAGGTCCCGGGCATTGCTGTTTTTCAGCCCACGATTCGCAAGCGATTTCAATTGCCTGACTTCGTAACAAAGCGAAAGAAACAGTGATTTGGATTGGAGCGCCGTGGCACGTAAGTATGGTGCAACGAATCTGCCCTAGGAGACTTTTCGTGTGGCTCCTTGTGCAGAAAGAACGGTGACCGCGCCGATCGGACAGACCGCCGGTGCGGAAGAATAAAGGCAGATTTTATGGCAATTGGCTTGCTGGGTTTTCAAACGACGGTATCGCGTCCCGTGTCGCTTTCGGGCATCGGGGTGCATTCGGGCGCTAATGTCTCGATCACGCTGAACCCGGCCGAATCGGACACCGGCGTCGTTTTCCAGCGCCTGCATGACAATGGCGACATCACCGAACTCAAGGCTGTCTCCTCGCAGGTCGGCAATACCGACCTCTGCACCGTGCTCGGCTTCTCGCCCGCCCATTCTGTCGCGACGATCGAACATGTCATGGCGGCGATCTATGCGCTCGGCCTCGACAATGTGGTGATCGAGGTGCAGGGCTCCGAAATGCCGATCATGGACGGCAGCTCGCTGCCTTTCGTCGAGGCGATCGAGCAGGTCGGTCTGGTCTCGCTCCGCGTCAAGCGCCGCTACATCCGTATCACCAAGCCGGTGCGAATCGAGCATGGCGGCTCCTGGAGCGAATTCCGCCCCTATGACGGTACGCGCTTCGAAGTCGAGATCGATTTCGACTGCCCGCTGATCGGCCGGCAGAAGTGGGCCGGCGACATGACCGCCGCCGTCTTCAAGGTCGAGCTTTCCCGCGCCCGCACCTTCGGCTTCATGCGCGATGTCGAGCGTCTCTGGGCCTCGGGCCACGCGCTCGGCTCCTCGCTCGAAAATTCCGTCGTCATCTCGGACGACAATACCGTCATCAACGTCGAAGGGCTGCGCTACGCCAAGGACGAATTCGTCCGCCACAAGACGCTCGATGCCGTCGGCGATCTGTCGCTTGCCGGCGTCCAGTTCATCGGCTGCTACCGTTCCTATCGCGGCGGTCACAAGATGAATGCCAATGCGCTGAAGGCGCTGCTCGCCGATTCCTCCGCCTACGAGGTGGTCGAGACGTCGACACCGCGCCAGCGCGTCGCTGCCCGCGAACTGATCGCGGTCAGTGCTTCGGAATTCGCTCCCTGGTCGGCATGACCTCCAGCACATTCTCAAGACCAGGCCGCCTCTTTCCCGGAGGCGGTTTTTTTATGTCCAGCTGGGTCAGGTGCTTAACTGCCACAGCTCGGGGAAGAAGATGAAAAGCCAGTCATTCCCCGGCCGCTGCCACAAAAATGCGTTAATGCCTTATCATTGCGTTGCTCTTGATGCACATTTGTGGCTAGAAACGCCAGAGAGGCGTGGCTGCCGTGGAGCGAGCGGCGGCAGTGGGGTTCTTTCGAATGGGTTATGCAGGATCTGAAGGTATGATGAAGACAGCGCGTGCTTTGTTCGCATCGCTTCTGGTGCTCAGCGCAGGCGCCTCGATATCCGGTTGCCAGTCGGATCCCGATATCGACATCACCAAGCTCGGCCTCGAAACCGATCCGCCGGATGTGCTCTACACCCAGGGCCTTGCCAACATGAAGGCTGGCAACATGGCGGAAGCGGCGCGCAAGTTCGACGCAATCGACCGCGAGAACCCGTTCTCCGAATGGGCGCGCAAGGCGCTTGTGATGAGCACCTTCGTCAAATACCGCCAGGGCCGCCTGGACGATGCGCTTGCATCAGGCAACCGCTACATGTCGCAATATCCGAAATCCCCGGATGCGGCCTATGTGCAGTATCTCATCGGCCTCACCTATTCCAAGCAGATCGTCGACGTGACGCAGGACCAGCGCGCCTCGGCAAAGACGATCGAAGCGATGCAGGCCGTCATCGACAATTATCCGAATTCCGAATATGTCGACGACGCGCAGGCGAAGATCCGCTTCTCGCGCGATCAGCTTGCCGGCAAGGAAATGCAGATCGGCCGCTACTACATGGAGCGGAAGGAATATCTCGCCGCGATCTCGCGCTTCCGCATCGTCGTCGAGAAATATCCGAACACGAACCAGATCGAAGAGGCCCTAGCGCGCCTCGTCGAAGCTTATTATTCCATGGGCATTGTCGACGAGGCGCAGACGGCGGCTGCCGTTCTCGGCCACAATTATCCCGACAGCCAGTGGTACGCCGATTCCTACAAGCTGCTGCAGAGTGGCGGTGCCGAGCCGCGTGAGAACAAGGGCTCGTGGATCGCTGCGGCAGGCAAAAAACTTCTTCTCGGTTCCTGAGGCCAATGCTGATCCAGCTTTCGATCCGCGATATCGTCCTGATCGAGCGGCTGGATCTTGCCTTCGAGACCGGCCTCTCCGTGCTGACGGGCGAGACCGGGGCGGGCAAATCCATCCTGCTCGACAGCCTGTCGCTGGCGCTCGGTGGGCGCGGCGACGGCGGCTTGGTGCGCCATGGCGAGGATAAGGGCCAGGTGACGGCGGTGTTCGACGTCGGCATGGACCACGGCGCCCGCACCCTTCTGCGTGAAAACGGCATTGACGACGAGGGCGACCTGATCTTCCGCCGCCAGCAATCGGCGGACGGACGCACAAAGGCCTATGTCAACGACCAGCCGGTCAGCGTGCAGCTGATGCGCCAGGCCGGCCAGATGCTGGTCGAAATCCACGGACAGCACGACGATCGCGCCCTTGTCGACACCAATGCCCACCGCACTCTGCTCGATGCCTTCGGCGGTCTTACCGATGAGGTTTCCGAGGTATCCCGGCTGTATCGTCTGTGGCGCGACAGCGAGCGGGCGCTGAAGAAGCACCGCGAGAAGGTGGAAGGTGCGGCGCGCGAAGCCGACTATCTGCGTTCCTCCGTCGAGGAACTCGAGAAGCTCTCGCCGCAGGATGGCGAGGAGGACGAACTCGCCGATCGCCGGCAGAAGATGATGAAGGCCGAGCGAATCGCCGGCGATATTGCCGAGGCGTCCGAGTTCCTGAACGGCAATGCCTCGCCAGTGCCCCATATCGCCTCGCTGGTGCGCCGGCTGGAGCGCAAGAGCCATGAGGCGCCGGGCCTGCTCGAAGACACCGTGACGCTGCTTGATGCCGCGCTCGACCAGCTTTCCAACGCGCAGATGGAAGTCGAAGCAGCGCTGCGCAAGACCGAATACGATCCGAGGGAACTGGAGCGGGTCGAGGAGCGGCTTTTCGCGCTCAGGGCCGCCTCGCGCAAATACTCCGTGCCGGTCACTGAGCTGCCGGCGCTTGCCGTCCGCATGATCGCCGATCTCGCCGATCTCGACGCGGGCGAGGAGCGGCTTGCCCGGCTCGAAGCCGAGGTTGGCCTGGCACGGGAAAATTACGATGCGGCGGCGCGCGCGCTCTCCGACAAACGCCATCACGCCGGCACCGCACTGGCTGCGGCTGTGATGACGGAACTGCCGGCGCTGAAGCTTGAACGCGCCCGTTTCATGGTCGAGATCACCACGGATGCGCAGGAGGCGCTCGCCGAGGGCATTGACGTCGTCGAGTTCCATGTCCAGACCAATCCAGGCACGCGGCCGGGCTCGATCATGAAGGTCGCCTCCGGCGGCGAGCTGTCGCGTTTCCTGCTGGCCCTGAAGGTGGCGCTCGCCGATCGCGGATCGGCCCCGACGCTCGTCTTCGACGAAATCGATACCGGCGTCGGCGGGGCGGTGGCCGATGCGATCGGCCAGCGGCTGAAGCGGCTGTCGGAGCGTGTGCAGGTGCTATCGGTGACGCATGCGCCGCAGGTCGCGGCGCGAGCGGCGACGCATCTGTTGATCTCCAAGGGGCCAGCCGCCGAGGGATCCGAAAAGATCGCCACACGGGTGGCGACGATGGCGCAGAAGGACCGCACCGAGGAGATCGCCCGCATGCTAGCTGGGGCTTCGGTGACCGAAGAGGCGAGAGCGGCGGCGAAGCGCCTGCTGGCGGGCAACGGCTGATCGCCAGAACCGGCCGCGATGGCATGCGTTCCGATTGATGCTGCGAATTACTCGATCATCGGTGATCCCTTGCCATGCGTCTTTTCCATTTCAGCGATGATCCCGATATCGCCGTCTTCGAACCGCGCCCGGTCCGCATCCCCTCCATTCGCCCGGCCGGCCGGGAATGGTTGAACGGTCCGCTCGTCTGGGCGATCGATGGCGATCATGACTTCATGTATCTCTTTCCACGTGATTGCCCGCGGATCCTGATATGGGCGAAACCCGAGACACCGGAGACGGAGCGGCGGCGCTGGCTCGGCGATTGGCGGGCTGCGGGCTTCGTCGAGCGCCATTGGCTGGAAAAGCTCGAAACAGAGACGATCCATCGCTATGAGATGCCGGCCGACGGGTTCGAGAATCTCGATGATGCGGGCATGTGGGTGTGCCGCCGGCGCGTCATTCCCATGGAGAGGACCGCCATGTCACGGCTAGATCGGGAGTTTGCTCCGCGCGGTGTGGACCTGCGGGTCGTCGACAGCCTGCGGCCGCTGAAGGGCCTCTGGAGCACTGGACTGCATGTCAGCGGCATCCGGCTGCGCAATGCGAGGGATTGGGAATAGGCGGGCAGGGTATTCCAATGCTATCCGTCTGTGCGATGCTCCGACGTGTCAATGCAGCCCAGAGCAGAGCGATCTTCCCGACGCGACAGATACTGCCTCTCTTTTCATCCGGAAATTTTGCTCTAAAACCAATCGAGATTTTTTGGCCAGATTCCCTGGAGTGATATTCCATGTCCACCGAAGGTTCCGCCGTCGACACGTTGACGATCGAAGAGGTTGCCGCCGAACTCGAACGGCTGGCAAAGGCGATCGCGCATCACGATGCGCTCTACCACGGCAAGGACCAGCCGGAGATCTCGGATGCCGATTACGACGCGCTGAAGCGCCGCAACGATGCGCTGGAAGTGCGGTTTCCCGAGCTGATCCGCGAGGACAGCCCGTCGCGGCGTGTGGGCGCTGCGCCTTCCGTCACGTTCTCGCCGGTCGTTCATGCGCGGCCGATGCTGTCGCTCGACAATACGTTCTCACAGGAGGACGTGCAAGATTTCGTCGCCGGCGTCTATCGCTTCCTCGGCCGTCTGCCGGACCAGTCGATCGCCTTTACCGCCGAGCCGAAGATCGACGGTCTGTCGATGTCGATCCGTTACGAGAACGGCAGTCTGGTGACGGCTGCGACGCGCGGCGACGGCACGACGGGGGAGAACGTCACCGCCAACATTCGCACCATCGCAGAAATCCCTAACAAGCTGCCGAAGGGCGTGCCCGCCGTCGTGGAGATCCGCGGCGAGGTTTATATGGCCAAGAGCGACTTTCTGGCGCTGAACCGGCAGATGGAGGCGGAGGGCAAGCAGACCTATGTCAATCCGCGCAATACGGCGGCCGGGTCGCTGCGCCAGCTCGACGCCAAGGTGACGGCAAGCCGCAAGCTGAAATTCTTCGCCTATGCCTGGGGCGAGATGTCGGAGATGTCGGCCGATACGCAGTTCGCCATGGTGCAGACCTTCAAGGATTGGGGATTTCCCGTGAACCCGCTGATGAAGCGGCTGAATTCCGTCGCCGACATCCTGGCGCATTATGACGAGATCGGCCTTGAGCGTCCGGATCTCGACTACGACATCGACGGCGTCGTCTACAAGGTCGACAGTCTCCAGCTGCAGGCCCGTCTCGGCTTCCGCTCGCGCAGCCCGCGTTGGGCGACGGCGCACAAATTTCCGGCCGAACAGGCCTTCACCGAGGTCGAGAAGATCGAGATCCAGGTCGGCCGCACCGGCGCACTGACGCCGGTGGCGCGGCTGAAACCGATCACCGTCGGCGGCGTCGTCGTTACCAATGCGACGCTGCACAACGAGGACTACATAAAGGGTCTCGGCAATAGTGGCGAGCGCATCCGGCCGGAGGACCACGATATCCGCGAAGGCGATACCGTCATCGTCCAGCGCGCCGGCGACGTCATTCCGCAGATCCTCGATGTGGTGATGGAAAAACGCGCCGCCGATGCCGCCGCATACGAGTTTCCGACGACCTGCCCGGTCTGCGGTTCGCATGCGGTGCGCGAAGTCAACGAGAAGACCGGTAAGATGGATTCGGTGCGCCGCTGCACCGGCGGCTTTATCTGCCGAGCGCAGGCGACCGAGCATCTGAAGCACTTCGTCTCGCGCAACGCCTTCGATATCGAGGGGCTCGGTTCGAAGCAGATCGACTTCTTCTTCGAAAACGAGGATCCGTCGCTGCAGATTCGCACGGCGCCTCAAATCTTCACGCTGGAGGAGCGGCAACTGCAATCGCTGACCAAGCTCGAAAATATCGACGGCTTCGGCAAGGTCAGCGTCGGCAAGCTTTATACGGCGATCAACGAGCGGCGCAGCATTGCGCTCCATCGCTTTATCTACGCGCTCGGCATCCGCCACGTCGGCGAAACCACAGCGAAGCTGCTGGCGCGCTCCTATGGCACCTACGAAGCCTTCGCGACCGCGATGAAGGAGGCGGCACCGCTTTCCGGCGACGCCTGGAACGATCTCAACGCTATCGACGGCATCGGCGAAGTTGTGGCGCGCGCCATGGTCGAGTTCTACAAGGAGCCACGCAATATTGAGGTCATCACCCGCCTGCTTGAGGAAGTGACGCCCGAGGAGGCCGAACAGCCGGTCACCTCAGGCAGTCCGGTCGCCGGCAAGACCGTGGTCTTTACCGGCTCGCTGGAAAAATTCACTCGCGACGAGGCGAAGGCGAGGGCGGAAAGCCTCGGCGCCAAAGTGGCGGGATCGGTCTCCAAGAAGACCGACATCGTCGTTGCCGGTCCCGGCGCCGGTTCCAAGCTCGACAAGGCGCGAGAGCTCGGCGTGCAGACGATGGACGAGGACGAGTGGCTGGCATTGATCAGTGGGTGAAGGGCTGACGGCAAGCCGCCAGCCCACGCTCATAGCCTGAGCCGCGCCATCGTATAGGCGTCGACATACTCCCCTGAGCGGAAGCCGAAGGCCCTCAGCAGACCTTCGCGCTCGAAGCCGAACTTTTCGTAGAGGCCGATGGCGGCGTCATTGTCGGTGTAGACGGTCAGTTCCAGCCGTTTGACATCGAGCCAGTCGTCGGCAGCGTCGACCATCGCGCCGAGCAGGATCTGTCCGAAACCGTGGCCGGTGAAATCGTCATGCACGCCCATGCCGAGGCTCGCAACGTGCTGCCTGCGGCCGGAGAGGCGATTGAGGCCGCAATTGCCGACGATCCTGCCATCCAGGGTAACGACGAGGTTCAGCGCGCCCGGCGTCGGGTTTTCCATATTTCTGCGAACCTCTTCGACCCTCTGGTACGGCGGCCGCAGGGTTCCGGCCCGATAGCCCGGCAGATTTATCAGATCGGTGATTTCCTCCGCATCGGAAAGGCACACGGCGCGCACGAGAACTCCGTCCGGCAGGCGCGCTCGGCGGCCAGGTTCACTCTCTTCGTTTTCAGACATTGGCTGCTCTCCGTTGGTTTCAGGAGGAGAGCCTGAGTTTCGGAAAACCCTGCTCGCCTCGGCAGGGTTTTCGGGATGATCGGATCGCTGTTAACGCGCCATCGCTCCCGCGTACCCTTCAAGGGTCGTGGTGTGATGAATAAGCGCTGCCATGGTCATGGAACCAATCATGGCGAGAAGTTTCGATATGCCGGTTGAAAAGTCAACCATGCGTCGTGTCGAATTTGCGCGGCCGGGAGCGGGACGGTATTTCTGTTCCCGAAGAAATGATTCGGGTGCTGATTTGAAGACCATCGCCATTGACTTCGAGACGGCGAACGAACAACGCGGCAGCGCCTGTTCTGTCGGCCTTGCCTGGATCGAGGAGGGCAGGGTCACGCGCGTCGAGGAGCGGCTGATCCGGCCGCGGGACATGCGCTTTTCCGGGATGAACATTGCGATCCACGGCATCCGGCCGGAACATGTCGAGGATGCACCGGAGTTTCCCGAGGTGATGGACGAATTCCACGAGGATATCAGCGGTGCGACAATGATCGCCCACAACGCCGCCTTTGACTTCAGCGTCTGGCGGGCGAGCCTCGATCTCTATCGGCAATCCTACCCGGAGCTTTCCTATCTCTGCAGCCTGAAGATGGCGCAGCGGATCTGGCCGCACTTCCTCTCACACCGGCTGAACCTGATCGCCGAGCATCTCGGCCTGCGGTTCGTTCACCACAATGCTGCCGAGGACGCCGTCGTCTGCGCTGCTGCAGCCATCGAGATGGCAAAAGCGGTCAAGGCCAACGCCGTTCACGCCATACCGGCGATGATCGGTATGAAGCCCGGCCGGCTGACGGCGCGGGCCTACGAGCCCTGTACCTGCCGGAAGGGCTGATCGTTTCCCGCCGTCGGCCTTTCTTGCAAAGCATCGGGACGCACTTATCTAGAACGCGGATCAGCGCATAACCCCTAAAATCGGAATCGATTTTCGGAAAGGATTATGCGCAGATTCAAAGCGATAGAGCGTCCTTAGCGCGTCCGGTCGGACGCGCGGCGCTCTAAGGAGCCGCCATGTCCAAGCCGCGCAATCTTCTCCTCGCCGCCTTTTCTTTCGCCGCCCTTTCCGCCGGCGCCGTCTCGGCCGAGGTCGTCGGCAAGGTCGGGGTCGACTGGATCGGCAACGACATCATCGTCGAGGCAGTCTCCGATCCTGAGGTCAAGGGCGTCACCTGCCACGTCACCTATTTCGACCGCAGCCTGATCGACCGGTTCAAGAACGGCAACTGGTTTGAAGATCCCTCCAACAATTCCATCGCCTGCCGGCAGACGGGGCCGATCGAGATCGGCAGTATCGACCTGTCCAAGGATGGCAGCGAAGTATTCCGGCAAGGCATGTCGCTGATCTGGAAGACGCTGGTCGTCAACCGCATCTACGACAAGACCAATGACACGCTCATCTATCTCGCCCATTCCAGGGAGCTGACGGACGGCTCGGCGAAGATGTCGATTTCGACGATTCCCTTGTATGGGCAGAATGTGACGTGGAAGAATGGGAAGCCGCAATAAGGCTGCGGGTTGGTGTGCAACGCGCGTTTCATCTTGAGTAGTGCATCCCTCGGAGCTCCCTCATGCCTGTGCTTGTCACAGGCATCCAGCGTGTCCAAGTCTTTGGGCGCGGGAGACCCTTCTTGACAAGCGAGTCATTCAGCGCGCGGACGCGCCGTGGCTGGATCTCTGTGACAAACACAGAGATGAGGGAGGAGAGGGTGTGCCACGCGGCTTGGAGAGATTGGCGGCGAGTCGGTCTTCTTCAAATATAAAAAGGCCCGGACGAGCCGGGCCTTCCAACGCCAGAATGGAAAAGTATCAAGCCGCCTGAGTCAGTTCGTCGGCGATAACCGTATCGAGATTCAGGAAGCAGACCATGGTCTTTTCGAGCGCGACGATGCCGCGGCAGAAGGCGCGCTGGGCTTCCGGGATGATTTCCGGCGGCGGCTGCAGGTCTTCGCTCTTAATGGTCATCATGTCGGAAACCTGTTCGACCAGCAGGCCGACCAGCTTGCCGGCGATGTCGGTGACGATGATCGCCGAGCGCTCGGAGGGCTCGGTCATCTTCATGCCGAGACGGCAGGCCATGTCGATGACGGGGATGACCGCACCGCGCAGGTTGATGAGGCCTAGCACGTAGGGCGGAGTGTGCGGCATCGGCGTCACCGGCGCCCAGCCGCGGATTTCGCGGATCGCCATGATGTCGATGCAGAATTCCTGGTCGCCCAGGTGGAACGAGACGATTTCGAGATAAGCGCCAGACTGCTTGATGGCGTTATTGTTGTTCATGATCAGAATTCTTCCCAGTTGTCCCCGGCGGGAGAAGCGATGGCTTTGGCGGTGGAGCCGTTGAATGCGCCCGCGACTATGCCGATCAGGCGGCGCGCGGGAGATGGTCTCGAATGCGAGGCGGCATTTGCTTCTCGCGGCGTTTGCCGGGCGCTCATGCCCTCGCCGGTCTTGAACTGCTTGATCAGTTGCGTCAGGGTTTCGGCGTCGATGGCGAGCGTGTGGCTTGCAGCCTTTGTCTCTTCCACCATGGCCGCGTTCTTCTGCGTGACCTGATCCATTGCCTGATCGACGTATTGATTTCGTTCAGTCAAACCGATTGTTCCCCCGCAGAGGTTACGATTGATTTAACATGTTCGCCGATGCACAAAACATCTTTGCTGGCGAACGTTGCCAATTCGCCGCCGATCTGCATCTTGTCGGCGAATTTCTCGATTAAGGTCTTGATATTCTTACGGCGCCCGCGGTGCGACCATCGAGTTCGCGCGGTTCCACCGTCGCGGCCGATTTGAACACGTGAGGCAATTCATCACGGCTCGGAAAACGCATTGTTGAATTGCGCGCGTCCGGTCGAGACTATAATCACGCGGGGGCTAAGGGGCGGCGGTACATATCCGCCTGGATCGAGGATCATGCCAATGAAGTCATTTCGCATCGCCATCTGGGTCGGCGTCCTGATACTTGCCGGGGTTCTCGGTGGGTTAACGCTGTACCCCATGAAATCGAAGGATGTGGCGGTGGAGGCGCCCTTCGGCGTGCCCTTTACACTGGTTTCGCAAAGCGGACAGCCGATCACTGAGCAGGCGCTGCGCGGCAAGCCGACGGCGCTGTTCTTCGGCTTCACCCATTGCCCCGAAGTTTGCCCGACGACGCTTTTCGAGCTCAACGGCTGGATGGAGAAGGTTGACCCGAAGGGCGACAAGCTACAGGCCTATTTCGTGACCGTCGATCCGGAGCGTGACACGCCCGAGATCATGAACGGGTACGTTTCCAACGTCTCCAAGCGCATTACCGGCATATCAGGCGCGCCTGACAAGATTGCCGAAGTCATCAAGGGTTTCCGCGTCTACGCCAAGAAGGTGCCGATCGACGAAAAGGATCCGAACGGCGACTATACGATGGATCACACCGCCTCGGTCTTCCTGCTCGATTCGGCCGGGCGGTTTGCCGGAACGATCGCCTATGGCGAAAACCCGGACACGGCGGTAAAGAAGCTGGAGAATCTCGTCAGCAAGGGGTGATGGTTTCAGCGTGATGGGGCGTTGGCTCGACCGGTGGCGGGCAACGGAAACGGGAAAGACCGCCTATCGTGAGTGAAATCCGCCTTTACGTGACGACGACCGAAAGCAGGGCCGAAGAGATCCTGGACCTTCTGAGCGCGGTCTTCGGCGAAGAAGACTTTGCCATCGGCACCACCGAGATCGATGAAAAGAAGGACATCTGGGAAGCCTCGATCTATATGATGACCGAGGACGAGGCTGAAGTGCACTCCCGCGTCGAGGACGCATTGAAGGCTTCTTTCCCCGATGCCCGGTTGGAGCGGGAAGTCATCCCTGACGTCGACTGGGTGGTAAAGTCGCTGGAGGGGCTGAAGCCCGTCAGGGCAGGGCGCTTTCTGGTGCACGGCTCGCATGACCGCGACAAGATCCGCCCGGGCGACATCGCCATCGAGATCGATGCCGGCCAGGCCTTCGGCACTGGCCATCATGGCACGACGGCTGGTTGCCTCGAGGTGATCGATGCCGTGGTGCGTTCGCGCTCGGTCCGCAACGCGCTCGATCTCGGCACCGGCAGCGGCGTGCTGGCGATCGCGGTGCGCAAGCTCAGGAACATACCGGTGCTCGCGACCGACATCGATCCGATCGCGACGCGGGTGGCGGCCGAGAATGTACGCCGCAACGGCATCGCGTCTGGCATTGTTACCAGGACCGCGCCCGGTTTTCATTCGACGGCGTTTTCCGAGCATGGTCCTTTCGATCTCATCATCGCCAACATTCTCGCCCGGCCGCTGATCCGTATGGCGCCGAAGCTTGCGACACATCTGGCACCCGGCGGATCGGTCATTCTCTCCGGCATTCTAGCCACTCAGCGATGGAAGGTTATCGCCGCCTATAGCGGTGCAAGGCTTCGTCATGTCAGGACGATTTGGCGGAATGGCTGGGTGACGATCCACTTCGATCGGCCATGATTTTTGGCAATTGCAAGGTGAAGGGCTTGCCCTGGAACGGTGTCTTGCGTGAGGCGTCACGTCTCCTCTCCACCCTCACCAAGTCAGTCCATGCGGATAGGAGCAAGCACCTCGCCTCCCCCATTCCTGTGCTCGTCACAGGAATTCAGCCACCGCGCGTCTGCGCGGTGAATGACCTCATATCTTGAAAAGAGTCTTTCGCGCCCAAGGACTTGGGCGCACTGGATTCCTGTGATGGGCACAGGAATGAGGGAGGTCGGGGCTGGCGCCGCAGTCTATCGAAACCGCCGGGCACTTTCCCAAACCAACAAAAAAGGCGGTGCCGATGGCACCGCCTTGGACCGGTCTATCCGGCCAATGCCCGCGAGCTCAAGGGGAGGAGCGCTCGAGCGGGCTCTACTGCATTCCAATAGGCCGGTCCGGGAGGGAGGAGACGGACAGGCTTTCAGGCTTAGAACGCGTAGCTGGGAGCGCCGTTGTGGCGCGTGGCGCGCTGGCCGGCGCCGAGCAGCTTGAGGCTGTCGTCGTTCTGTGGCCGGCGGGCGCCGATGACGTGACGCACGGTCTGGCGTTCGCCAGCCTGCAACGGGCTGCTATATGCGAAGCGCGAGAGAGAGGCGGTCATTTCAAAAATTCCTTTGTTTCAGGTTCATCGCGAACCGTTCGATGGCGTCTATATAGCTATTCTGAAATGCGGAGGCAGAGGGTTTCGCTCATGGGAGCCATGCGGCAAATGCATAAAGCGTGCCAAATTAACTTTTCGCGTCACAGTTCTGTCAAAATGTTGGGCGGCACGACGGGTTTTGACTCGTTTCGTCGCTTTTTCTCCCCATCGATTGAAATTTCGCTAACATGGCCGGCATCCCATTCACCGGATTCGTCTCAATCATTCGGGTTTTCAGCATGTTCCAGTCCTTCGACGTCACCTCCACGCCGCAGTTCGGCAGGGATCGGGTATCGGCGCTGCGCGCTACTTTCGATTCGCTCGGTATCGACGGCTTCCTGGTGCCGCGTGCCGATGAGTTCAACGGCGAATATGTTCCCGCCGGTTCGGAGCGCCTCGCATGGCTGACGGGCTTCACCGGCTCGGCCGGCATTGCGCTCATCCTACGCACGCAGGCGATCGTTTTCGTCGACGGGCGTTATGTGACGCAACTTGCCGAACAGGTCGACGGGTCGGTCTTCTCGGGCGGCGATCTCGTCAACGAGCCGCCGCATCTCTGGCTGGCTGCAAACGGCGCCAAGGGCTTGCGGCTCGGTATCGATCCCTGGCTGCATGCGGGCGCCGAGGTGCGCCGTCTGGAAAGAGCGCTTTCAGAGGTCGGCGGCACGCTGGTCTTCCTGCCGCACAATCCGCTGGACAGGCTCTGGAGCGACCGGCCGGCCGAGCCGCTCGGCGCGGTCAGCATCCAGAATGTGGCGCAGGCCGGCTTGCTGGCGAGCGACAAGATTGCCACGATCGCCGCCGACCTTGCGAAGAAGAAGCTCGCGGCGGTGCTGATCGCCGATCCGTCCTCGGTCGCCTGGACCTTCAACATTCGCGGCGCCGACGTGCCGCACACGCCGCATCCTTTGGCCCGCGCCATCGTCCATTCCGATGGGCGGGCCGAACTCTTCCTCGACAAGCGCAAGACCGGCATCGAGCCCGAAGCCTATCTGGCACAGATCTGCGCGCAGATGCCACCCTCGGCGCTGGAGGAGAGACTCACTGTCGTTTCCACGGATGGCGGCCGCGTGCTGATCGACCCGGATATCGCCTCCTATGCGCTGGCGGAGATCATCCGCAAGGCAGGCGGCGAAGTGGTGGAGGGCGCCGATCCCGCCAAGCTGCCGCGCGCGGTGAAGAACGACGTCGAGATCAACGGCTCGGCCGCCGCGCATCTGCAGGATGGGGCAGCGATGGTGGAATTCCTCTATTGGCTGTCGCAGACGAAACCCGGGACGGTGAGCGAGATCGCTGCCGCCGAGCATCTCGAAGCGTCGCGTGCCCGCGTCGGGCAGAGCATGCAGAACCCGCTAAAGGACATTTCCTTCGACACGATTTCGGGTGCCGGCGAACATGCGGCGATCATGCATTACCGCGTGACGACCGAGACCAACCGGATGATCGAGGCCGGCGAACTCTTTCTGATCGATTCCGGCGCGCAATATATCAATGGCACGACCGATATCACCCGTACCGTCGGCATCGGCACTGTCTCGGAACAGCATCGCCGCTTCTTCACGCTGGTGCTGAAGGGAATGATCCAGATCAGCACGGCGCGTTTCCCAAAGGGCACGCGCGGCTGCGACCTCGATCCGCTCGCCCGCATCGCGCTGTGGCGGGCAGGCGCCGATTTCGCCCATGGCACGGGCCATGGCGTTGGCTCCTATCTCTCGGTGCATGAGGGGCCGCAGCGCATCTCCAGGCTTTCGACGCAGGAACTGCTGCCCGGCATGATCCTGTCGAACGAGCCGGGCTATTACCGGCCTGGCAGCTTCGGCATCCGCATCGAAAACCTGATCTATGTGCGCGCGGCCGAGGAGATCGACGGCGGCGATGCGGCGATGCTCGGCTTCGAGACGCTGACCTTCTGCCCGATCGACCGCAGCCTCGTCATTGCCGAGCTTCTGACCCATGACGAGTTACACTGGTTCAACGACTATCACCGCCGCACATGCGAGGCGCTGATGCCGCTCGTCCACGATCACGATGTCAGGGCTTGGCTCGAAAATGCGACGCTGCCGCTAGAACAGGATGATTTTAGGCCGGGTCGGCCTAAAATCTGAATCCTGTTCTACATTATCGAGTTGCAGCATGATGTCATGAGAAAACCGCTCAGACTTTTCGGCATCATGCTCTAGAATATTGAGATGCCGGCCTTCGGGCCGGTGCTCAGACGCCGATCGTGTGGCGCCACGCCATCACGACGATCCAGGCGGCGACCAGCATCCAGCTATGCGAGACGCGCAGGCCGACGAAGAGGGCGACGACCAGCGCCAGCTTCGAATCCCAGCCTCCGATGAAGAAGGCGGGGGCGACCAGCGTCGTCAGCACGGCGGCCGGCACGGCGTTCAGCGCCGCCTCCATGCGCGGCGGGATGTGCTTCATCCTGGTGATGAGGATATAACCGCCGATGCGTGTGGCGTAGGTGGCGACCGCGGCTGCCAAGATGACGAGCGCCATGTGAAGGTCGAATTCCATGGCTCAGACCTCGTGAATTTCGGATTGAAGGGCGTCGGCCTCGAGATCACCCGGTTGCGGCAGCGGTAATAGAGCGGCAAGCACGATGCCGGCGGCGGCGCCGAGGCTGACATGCCAGGGCGAACCGACATAGCGATAGGCAAGCACCGACGCGACCGCACTGACGAGTGCCACGGGCAGGAAATTGTCGCGTTTGCGGAAACCGAGGACGATGCCGAGGAAATAGGCCGGCAGCAGGATATCGAGGCCGATCGCTTTGGGATCACCGATGAAGCCGCCGAGCAGGCCGCCGCCGACGCTGATCAGCACCCAGGGGATGTAGATGATGATGCCGAAGCCGAGATACCAGGCGAAGGTCACCGGCAGGCCGGCCTCGCCGCGTTTCACCGCTTCGGCAAACTGCGGATCGACGAGCAGGAAGAAGGTGAAGAACTTTTGGACCGGCGTGAAATCGCCGATATAGCGCGCCATCGCCGCCGAATAGAGCACGTGGCGAAAATTGACGGCAAGGATCGACAGCACGATCAGCCAAGCATGGACATTATGCCCGAAAAGTTCGATGCCGACCATCTGGCTGGCGCCGGCATAGACGGTGCCGCTCATAAGGGCGATCTCGGGAAGCGACATGCCGTTTTCGACCGCAAGCGCTCCGAACAGGGCGGCAAAGGGCGCCGACGCCAGCGCAACGGCGAAGCCGCCCCGCAAACCTTCAACAAAGTCGGCGCGAGTCATGCGATCTCATCCTGTTGGAATCCAAGGTTTCCCTTATGGTCTATGGTCTGCGTCGGCAATTGAATTTCATTGATTGACCAATCGATTTCGCTGAACCATCAAAGTCCTGATCGCATCCGGCAAAGAGGAAACCATGAAGAAAATCGAATTTTCGAAAGAGGCGAAGACGACGATCGTTTCCAGCATCCGCCGCTATTTCGAAACGGAACTCGACCAATCGATCGGTGTTCTGCCGGCAGAGTTCCTGCTCGACTTCTTCGCCGATGAGATCGGCGCTCATTATTACAATCAGGGCCTGCGCGACGCGCATGCGGCGCTTCTCAAGAAGATGGAGGACCTGGCGGAAGATATCTATCTGCTGGAGCGAGATGAGAAGAGCAAGGGCACGATCCCGTAAACGGCGCGCGGCGACGCGGCCCAAGATTTCAGAACGAAGAGGCGTTCAGCCCTCGCGCTTCATCCGCTCCCGGCGGGCGATTTCGGCTTCGGAGGGCTGCGCCAGCTCGAACGTTCCCGTCTTGATTGCGCCTCCACGCGCGTAGACGCTCATGATGACGCCGGTCGTCGAAACCGTGTTGGCGGTGAGCTTCAGCGCCTCCGGCTTGGCACCCTTGCCGAACAGGCGCTTGCCTGTGCCGAGGATCAGCGGGAAGGTCAGGAGCCGGAACTCGTCGATCAGGTCGTGCGTCAGCAAGGTTTGCAGCAGGCCACTGCTGCCCTGTGTCAGGAGGTCGGGGCCGTCCTGCTGCTTCAACCGGGCGATTTCGGCGGCGGCATCGCCGCGCAGCGCAACGGAATTTTCCCAGGTCAGCGGCTTTTGCGAGGTGGTCGCGACATATTTGGTCACGGCGTTGAAGACCTTGCCAATCGGATCGTCTTTCCCGACGAAGGGCCAGTGCGCGGCGAAGATCTCGTAAGTCTTGCGGCCGAGCAGCAGTTCGAAGGGATCGGTAAAGATCCCGCCCATGAACTGGCCCATCGGCTCGTCCCAATAATTGACGGTCCAGCCGCCTAGGGTGAAGCCGCTGGTCGGATCCTCCCGCGGCCCGCCAGGCGCCTGCATGACGCCATCCAAACTCACAAAGGCTGCGGCAACAACTTTTCTCATCACGCCGCTCTCGTCATCGGTGTATCTCCAGCAAGGACGATGCGGCAGGTGCCGATCCGACATACGATGCGGTCTTTTTTCGAGGCATCGAGCTACCTAACCAGCACCTCGGCGCTGTCGATGATGGCGATGCCATGCGTCCGCATCTCATCGATGGCGGCGGCGACGCCTTCGGGGGTGATGCCGCGGCTGGCGTCCTCGATGAAGCGGACGCGGACACCCGGCATCATCTCCAACGCGTCGAGCGCGGAGAATTTGACGCAGTAATCGGTCGCCAGCCCGCAGACGTCGAGGTCGGTGACACCCTGGTCCTCAAGGAAATCGGAAAGGCCGGTCGAGGCATCGCGGTCATTGTCGCGGAAGGCCGAATAGCTGTCGATGTCGGGATCCTCGCCCTTCTGCTGGATCAGGTCGATCTCTTCGGATTTGAGCGCGGGATGCAGTTCAGCATCGAGCGTGCCCTGGATGCAGTGGTCGGGCCACATCATCTGCGGCTTACCCGACAGTTCCCCCATCTCGAACGCTGCGGCGTCCGGATGGGCGGAGGCGAAACTGCCGTGGCCCGGCGGGTGCCAATCCTGCGAGGCAACGATCAGATCGTATTTGCCGCTGTCGATCAGGCGGTTTGCGACGGCAACCACCTTGTCGCCATCCGGTACCGGCAGGTTGCCGCCCGGACAGAAGCCATTCTGAATGTCGACGAGCAGCAGCGCTTTTATCAAGGCCAATCCCTTCGCTTGTTCCAGCATCAGACGCCAAGCACATTGAACGCATCAACTAGTGGATTTCCAGACGCCGACGCGCAAGCGTTAATTCTCGTACTAGCGGTAGTAACCGGCTGTAAAAGAATGCTCTAATACAATCAGTGAGAGAATTGCCGGCGACTCTCGTGTCGAAACGGAAGGGGAGACGTAAGACGCTTTTGCATCTGGCGGATCGAGGCTCCCCCGGCGGAGCCCCATGCCGAACTACGCCGCGGTCACGTCGTCGGCGGGATCACTTGCTGCGGCGGAAGCGCCGTAGGTATTGCGGTGGGCCTGGAGAGCCGTCTGCATGTCGCTCAACACTTTGGTGAGGAGCGGATCGCTATCGCCTGACGCATTGATTTTACTTGGATCGGCGGCGAGGAATTCGGACTCGGTCAACTTGCCGTCGCCATTGGTATCCATTGCGGCGAGGACGCCCTTGGAATCGTCGCTCTGATCGCCGCCGTCGCCCTGATTGTCGCTGTCGTCGGTTTTCTGCAAGGACAGCATCAGAGACAGGATGTCGGCGGTGATCTTCTTGGCGATATCAGTGCTGCTGTCGTCGCTATCGCCGTCAGTCGCGGTCGTGCCTGATGTCGAGGACTGTGATGCGGCGGCGAGCTCGTCTGGTGAAATGACGCCGTCGCCATTCTTGTCGAGACTGGAAAGCGGAGACTGGTACTGGGTTAATGTGCTGCCGAGAGATGAAACACTGGTCACTTGAACCTCCTTTAAAAAGTTCGTCGTGAGGCCCGCCTTTCATGGACGGGCAGCTTCCGAGCTAAGCTGATTTGCAGAAAGCGTCAAAGCGACGTTTTGACACGTTAACTTTTCGGTTACCAAATATATCCTATTGGAATTGTTGTATTTTTATCGACAGATGGATTCTGTCGAATTGGGTTCCGCGTCGGCGATCACATGAGACCGCGCTGGCGGTGCTCGCGGAAAGGGCCTTGAGCGCTGCGCCGGCTCTCCGCCGCGACGGCATTTCGTCCGCCCTTCCGGACGCGCGATGCGAGGGCGATCTTGCTCCCGGGCGCGATTTCTGCCTTTCTTGCTCAGACGCAAGCCGGAAGCGAAACCATGTCCGAGCCAGAGCCGAACGAGAAGATCGATGCGACGTTCCGAAACGGATCGCTGACGGCGACCGGGATCATCCTCGGTTTCTCCCTTAATTTCATCAGCGTCTGGGTTTCCAATCCCAATGACTGGAGCCGCATCGATATCCTGCCGATGCTGTTCCTGACCATCGGCATAGCCATTCAGGTGAAGGTCTTCGCCGATTTGCTGGCGCGCAATTCCCTCATCGCCGTCAAATATGATCGGTCGCGCCGGCTCTTTCTAATCGGATTGGGAGTTGTCGCCGCGGGGATCGGCATCGCCCTCGTCAATGATATCCTGGGTCTTGGAAGGATGCGGATGCTCGGGTGAGCGTTTTCCCGCCATGCTGACGCGACGTCAGACGCGCTCGACGAACCCGTCCAACACCCGCTTCTGTCCAGCTCGGTCGAACTCGATCGTCAGCTTGTTGCCTTCGATGCCGGTGATGTTGCCGTTGCCGAATTTCAGATGGAATACGCGGTCGCCGAGCGTGAACTTCGACGGTTCCGACGAGGTGGATTTTGCCACCAGTTCGCCTTCGATCGTGCGCCCCTTCGGGCCGCTTTCGCCATAGCCGATACGTTCGACGGCGTGGCCGGAGCGGGAGCCCCAATTGTCGCGCGTGGCGTCGGTCTTGTTGGCCTGGGCGCGTTTCCAGCCGGGGGTGGAATAGGAATTGGCGAAGGGTTCTGATTTGTCGAAGCGGGACTGGCCGTAGCCGCCGCGGCCATACCCACCATAGCTCTGCTCCATTTCGGCGACCTCGACATGGGTTTCCGGCAGTTCGTCGAGGAAACGCGAGGGCAGGGTTGACTGCCAGAGGCCGTGGATGCGCCGGTTGGAGACGAACCAGATATGGCAGCGGTGTTTGGCGCGGGTGATGCCGACATAGGCAAGGCGGCGTTCCTCCTCCAGGCCGGCGCGACCGCTTTCATCCAGCGCGCGCTGATGCGGGAAGAGGCCTTCCTCCCAGCCGGGGAGGAAGACGGTGTCGAATTCCAGCCCCTTGGCCGAGTGCAGCGTCATGATCGAGACGGCATCGAGATTCTCGTTGGTCTCGGCGTCCATGACCAGCGAGACGTGCTCGAGGAAGCCGCGCATCGACTCGAAGCTTTCCATCGAGCGGATGAGCTCCTTCAAGTTCTCGAGGCGGCCGGGGGCTTCGGCACTCTTGTCGTTCTTCCACATGTCGGTATAGCCGGACTCTTCGAGGATCTGCTCGGCAAGTTCGGTATGCGGTGTGTTTTCAAGCAGTTCCTGCCACCGGCGGAAAGATTGAATCACATCGAAGAGTGCCTTTCGCGCCTTCGGCTTCAGCTCATCCGTTTCGATGATGTCGGCGGCTGCCGCAAGCATCGGGATATCGCGGGCGCGCGCGTAGTCATGCAGCGCGCGCACCGTCGTATCGCCGAGGCCGCGCTTCGGCGTGTTGACGATGCGTTCGAAGGCCAAGTCGTCGGCGGGCTGGGCGACCATGCGGAAATAGGCCATCGCATCGCGGATCTCCAGGCGCTCGTAGAAGCGTGGGCCGCCGATGACGCGATAATTGAGGCCGAGGGTGACGAAGCGGTCTTCGAATTCGCGCATCTGGAAAGAGGCGCGCACGAGAATCGCCATATCGTTCAGCAGATGCTTGCCGCGCTGAAGCTGCTCGATTTCCTCGCCGATGGCGCGGGCTTCCTCCTCCGAATCCCAGGAGGCGTGGACCTGCACCTTGACGTCGTTTGGATCGGAGCGGTCGGTAAACAGCGTCTTGCCAAGCCGCCCTTCATTATGGGCGATCAAATGGGCAGCAGCCCCGAGAATATGTTCGGTCGAGCGGTAGTTGCGCTCGAGCTTGATGACCTTGGCGCCGGGGAAATCCTTTTCGAAGCGCAGGATATTGTCGACCTCGGCGCCGCGCCAGCCATAGATCGACTGATCGTCGTCGCCGACGCAGCAGACATTCTGCTTCTCGCCCTTGGAGCGCTGGGCGAGAAGCCTCAACCACATATACTGGGCGGTGTTGGTGTCCTGGTACTCGTCGACGAGGATATAGCGGAAGCGGCCGTGATATTCCTTCAAGAGATCCGGGTTCTTGCGGAAAATCGCGATCGGATGCATCAGCAGGTCGCCGAAATCGCAGGCGTTCAGCGTCTTCAGGCGTGCCTGATAGGCAAAATAGAGATCGCGGCCACGGCCATTGGCAAAGGCGCGGGCATCGCCCTCAGGGATATCGGCAGGGCCTAGACCCTTGTTCTTCCAGGTGTCGATCATGCCGGCGAACTGCTTGGCCGGCCACCGCTTGTCGTCGAGGCCTTCGGCCTGGATCAGCTGCTTGATCAGACGGACGACGTCGTCGGTATCGAGAATGGTGAAATCGGAGCGCAGGCCGACGAGCTCGCCGTGGCGGCGCAGAAGCTTGACGCCGATCGAGTGGAAGGTGCCGAGCCAGGGCATTCCCTCGACGGCGCCGCCGACGAGCAGTGCGATGCGCTCCTTCATCTCGCGGGCGGCCTTGTTGGTGAAGGTGACGGCGAGGATCTGCGACGGGAAGGCGCGGCCGGTATTGAGGATGTGGGCAATGCGGGTGGTCAACACGCGCGTCTTGCCGGTGCCGGCGCCTGCAAGCACGAGG
Source organism: Rhizobium sp. NZLR1b (assembly GCF_019685155.1). Lineage (NCBI taxonomy): Bacteria > Pseudomonadati > Pseudomonadota > Alphaproteobacteria > Hyphomicrobiales > Rhizobiaceae > Rhizobium > Rhizobium sp. NZLR1b. The sequence continues at coordinate 113,635 of NZ_JABDWC010000005.1, read as the reverse complement.
ACCGGGCCTTCCAGGGTTTCGACGGCTTCGGTCTGCTCGGGGTTCAGTCCGGTAAGATAATCCGGCCGGGCGCCGCCGTCGCGGGCCGCCATCGCGCGAGCGGCAATGCCGCCGCCGGGGGCGGGCGCTCTTGCTGCGGGCGCGGCAGGCGGCTGCGGCTTGCGCGCCATCTCGTCCGGCTCTTCGTCGAAGAAGGGAATATCGTCGAAACTATTGCTCATGGCGCGTAATGTAGTGATTCGGGAAGGAAAGACCAGAAAAGATGTTCTGCTTTCATTCCCGAGCCACCGCTAATCCAAGCGGGTTACTGCGGGCGGCAAGGCCGCCGGCCGGCGCGGCTGCGCTCGCCATGTCGGCTGGAATGGGGCGAAAATTTCTAATCGCAGTCTGTCGGAACCGGCGCCGGCCGGGCGTCCTTGGATCGGGCTTGGATCATCGGGCAGTAGTCTGGGGACATGCTCATCAACAACAAGGAGGCTGTTGCATGGCGAAGGTCGTTTCAAATCTTTGGTTCGCGGAGGAAGCCCGTGAAGCTGTCGAATTCTACGTGTCTGTTATTCCCGACTCCAGGATCGGCCGCACCACCATATTGCCGGCGGAGACGCCGAGCGGACCTCCCGGCAGCGTCGAGCTGATTGAGTTCACACTCGGCGATCAGGCCTTCCTGGCAATGAAGGCCGGCCCGCTCGATAGCTTCAACCATTCCTTCTCGATCGCGATTCTCCTGGAAGGCCAGGCCGAGATCGATCGGATATGGGAAGCATTCCTAGCCAATGGTGGCACGCCGGAGGCCTGCGGCTGGCTGAAGGACCGCTGGGGCCTGTCCTGGCAGATCGTGCCGCGCATGCTTGCCGAGATGATCGCTGACGACAACCGCGAGCGGGCCAGGCGCGTGACCGAGGTGATGCTCGGCATGGTCAAGATCGATGTCGCTGCGCTGGAGAAGGCATTCAACGGCTGAATTGCCGCGGCGGGGGACGGTCGCGACGATTGGCTCACGGCCCGGATGCGCCCGTTTCCATCATGTCAGGAGCGGGTCGGCACGTGCTGGCCAGCATCGACTCTGCGCAGATTTGGCTGCCAATCGCCGATTTTTCCAGAGTTCGAATCACGGGCGACATTGCACACCCTTTTCATCTTTCTGTCACGTCGCGAAATGTGCTGATACCGCAGGGGTGCTTTTTTCAACTATAATGAGAAACAGTTTCGTAGAGTAAAAATAACCGGTGCATGCACGTTTTTGTGCGTTGCAAGAAACAGCCGGTGAGCGTCGAATATACCTACGAAATTATTGATTCTTAGGAACGTCGTAGCCATCTCGATGGTTATACGACTTTGAGCCTGCGGCATAACCTTAATGGAGGGCCCATGCTGAACGAATCCGTATTCGATGCGTTTACGCGCAGTTACGAAGCACGCCGCGAAACCGATATGTCGGTGGCCGAGTATCTCGATCTCTGCAAAAAGGACCCGATTGCCTATGCCAATGCGACGGAGCGCCTGCTCTCCGCGATAGGCGAGGCGCAAATGGTCGATACCGCCAAGGATACGCGGCTTGGCCGGATCTTCATGAACAGGACCATCCGGATCTATCCGGCCTTTACCGGTTTCCACGGCATGGAAGAGACGATCGAGCGCATCGTTTCCTTCTTCCGGCACGCGGCACAGGGGCTCGAGGAGCGCAAACAGATTCTCTATCTGCTCGGCCCGGTCGGCGGCGGCAAGTCTTCCTTAGCGGAGCGGCTGAAGCAATTGATGGAGGTTCATCCAATCTATGTGCTGAAGGCGGGCGACGAGATCAGCCCCGTTTTCGAAAGTCCGCTCAACCTCTTCGATCCGGAGACGATGGGGTCGCTGCTCCAGGAGCAATACGGTATCCCGCTGCGGCGCCTGAACGGGCTGATGAGCCCGTGGTGCCTGAAGCGGCTCGACGATTTCGGCGGCGATATTTCCCGCTTCCGTGTCGTCAGAGTTCAGCCTTCGCGGTTGCGCCAGATCGCCATCGCCAAGACCGAGCCCGGAGACGAGAACAATCAGGATATCTCGTCGCTGGTCGGCAAGGTCGACATCCGCAAGCTGGAGACCTACTCGCAGAACGATCCCGATGCCTACAGCTATTCCGGCGGGCTCAACCGCGCCAATCAGGGTATCCTTGAATTCGTCGAGATGTTCAAGGCGCCGATCAAGATGCTGCATCCGCTGCTGACGGCGACCCAGGAGGGGAACTATATCGGTTCCGAGAATATCGGCGCCATACCCTTCTCAGGCGTCGTCCTTGCGCATTCGAACGAAGCCGAATGGCAGACCTTCAAGGCCAACAAGAACAACGAGGCCTTCATCGACCGCATCTGCGTGATCAAGGTGCCCTATTGCCTCAGGGTGATGGAGGAGCAGAAGATCTACGAGAAGCTGATCGAGGGATCGGAGCTGGCGGATACGCCATGTGCCCCGGCAACGCTCGAAATGCTGGCCCGTTTTTCCGTGCTCTCACGCCTGCGCAAGCACGAGAACTCGACGTTCTTCTCGAAGATGCGCACCTATGACGGCGAGAGCCTGAAAGAAACCGACCCGCGCGCCCGCAGCGTTCAGGAATACCGGGATGCTGCCGGCATCGATGAGGGCATGGACGGCATATCGACCCGCTTCGCCTTCAAGGTGCTTGCCTCGACCTTCAATCACGACACCACGGATATCGGCGCCGATCCTGTCCATCTGATGTATGTGCTGGAACAGTCGATCCGTCGCGAGCAGTTTTCCGATGATGTCGAGAAGCGTTATCTGGAATTCATCAAGGCCGATCTTGCGCCACGTTATGCAGAGTTCATTGGCAATGAGATTCAGAAGGCCTATCTTGAATCCTATGCGGACTACGGACAGAACCTGTTTGACCGCTACGTCGATTATGCCGATGCCTGGATCGAAGACGTCGACTTCAAGGATCCCGATACTGGCCAGCTTCTCGACCGCGAGCTCCTCAATCAGGAATTGACGAAGATCGAAAAGCCGGCAGGCATTGCCAATCCGAAGGATTTCCGCAACGAAATCGTCAAGTTCTCGTTGAGGTCCCGGGCATCCAATGGCGGAAAAAATCCGTCATGGACAAGCTACGAGAAGATCCGGGAAGTGATCGAGAAGCGTATGTTCTCGCAGGTCGAGGATCTTTTGCCGGTCATTTCCTTTGGATCGAAGAAGGACTCGGAAACAGAAAAGAAGCATAGCGAATTCGTCTCGCGCATGGCCGCGCGGGGTTACACGGAGAGGCAGGTTCGGCGCCTCGTCGAATGGTACATGCGCGTCAAACAGGCAAGTTAATGCGGAGCCAATATGCACATTGTCGACCGTCGGCTAAATCCGCGCGGTAAAAGTCTCGAAAATCGGCAACGGTTTCTTCGGCGCATGAAAGGTGCCGTGCAGCAGGCGGTAAAGCGTTCTCTGCAAAACCGAAACATTCGCGATGTGCTCGACGGCGGTGAGATCAGCCTGCCGATCGACGGAATGGCCGAACCGAGCCTTCGGAGGGGCGACGGCGGCACCGCCGATCACATTCTGCCGGGAAACAGAGCCTTCGTAGAAGGCGACATCATTCCGCGGCCGCCGAGCGCGAGGGGCGGAAAACCAAAAGATGCGGGCGAAGGCGATGGGGAGGACGGTTTCCGCTTCGTGCTCACCCGGGAGGAATTCCTTGATGTATTTCTCGATGACCTGGAACTTCCAGACCTTGCCAAACGGCGTCTAGCCGAAACGGAAGAGGAGACTCCGGTGCGGGCCGGCTATTCCGTCTCCGGATCGCCGTCCAACATCGCCGTCGGCCGCACAACGAGACTTGCAATGATGCGCCGCGTCGCGCTTCACCGTCCGCGTCGCGAAGAGATCGAAGCCCTGCAGCGGCAGATCGAGGAGTGCGAGGACGACGAGAGCCGCCTGGCGTTTGAGTCAAAACTCAAATCCCTAACGGAAAAAAGCCGGCGCATTCCCTATATCGATCCGCTCGACGTACGATATCGCCGTTTCGAGAACGAGCCGAAGCCTGTGGCCAAAGCCGTGATGTTCTGCCTTATGGACGTCTCCGGCTCCATGTCGGAACACATGAAGGATCTTGCCAAGCGGTTTTACCTGCTGCTCTATCTTTTCCTGTCGAAGCGCTACAAGAAAGTGGAGATCGTCTTCATCCGCCATACCGACAAGGCCGAGGAAGTCGACGAGGAAACCTTCTTCTACGGTCCGGCGACCGGCGGCACGCTGGTATCCAGCGCGCTTGTTGCCATGCGTCGGATCATTGCTGCGCGTTTCGATCCGGCAGAGTGGAATATCTACGGCGCCCAGGCCTCGGACGGCGACAACGCCCATTCGGACGGAAATTTGAGCGGACAGCTGCTGCGCGAGATTTTGCCGCTATGCCAGTACTTCGCCTATATCGAGGTGGGCGAAGAAGGCGGCGACTCTTCCGTATCCCGTTCACCGCTTTGGATGCTCTATGACGGGATCCGTTCAGAGCTGCTGCCGCTTTCGATGCGCAAGGTCTGCCGGCGCGGCGAGATATTCCCTGTTTTCCACGATCTCTTCCAGAAGCGGGATGCACAGTCGAGGGTGACGCCATGACCATGACGATGAGGCCAAGGGAGCGGCTGTTGTTCGAGGGGGCGGACTGGGACTTTTCAACGCTCCAGCGTATCCACGACGCCTGCGAGGAGATCGCGCTCGGCGAACTCGGCCTCGATGTCTATCCGAACCAGATCGAAGTCATTACCTCTGAACAGATGCTCGATGCCTATTCCTCGACCGGCATGCCGCTCTTTTATCGCCATTGGTCCTTCGGCAAGCACTTCGCGCATCACGAAGCCTTCTACCGCCGCGGCATGCGCGACCTCGCCTACGAGATCGTCATCAACAGTTCTCCCTGCATTTCCTACCTGATGGAGGAGAACACGGCGACGATGCAGACGCTCGTCACCGCGCACGCGGCGTTTGGCCACAACCACTTCTTCAAGAACAACTATCTCTTCAAGCTCTGGACCGATGCGGAGGGCATCCTCGATTACCTCGACTTCGCCAAGGGTTATATCACCCGCTGCGAAGAACGTTATGGCGAGACGGCGGTCGAGCGGACGCTGGATGCGGCGCATGCGCTGATGTCGCACGGGGTGCATCGATATGCGGGCAAGACCACCATCGACCTTCGCCAGGAGGAGAAGCGGCAGCAGGAGCGCCGTGCCCACGAGGAGCAGATGTTCAACGATCTGTGGCGCACGGTTCCCGTCGGAAAGGCCAAAAAGACGAGCGACCACGGTCTGGAGAAGCGCCGCGCCGCACTTGGCCTTCCGCAGGACAACATCCTCTATTTTCTTGAGAAAACCGCGCCGCGGCTGCAGCCATGGCAGCGTGAGATCCTTCGCATCGTCCGCCATGTCGCTCAATATTTCCATCCCCAGCGGCAGACCAAGGTGATGAACGAGGGAACCGCCACCTTCGTCCATTACAAGATCATGAACCGGCTGCATGAGCGGGGGCAGATCAGCGACGGAAACTTCCTCGAATTCTTGAAGTCCCACTCCAACGTCGTGTTCCAGCCTGGCTATGACGACCGGCGGTTCTCGGGCTTCAACCCCTATGCGCTCGGTTTTGCGATGATGCAGGATATCGAGAGGATCGTCACGAAGCCGACGGAAGAAGACCGCGCATGGTTCCCCGATATATCAGGGCGAGGGGATGCAATGGCAATCCTGCGCGACATCTGGGCCAATTACCGGGATGAGAGTTTCATCAGCCAATTCCTCAGCCCGAACCTGATCCGCCAGTTGCGGCTATTCCATCTCTACGACGACCCGGAACAGACCGAGGGTGTGCTGGTTTCGGCGATCCACAATGAGCGCGGATACCTGCGCATCCGCCGCCAGCTCTCCCGCGAATACGATATTGGCTGGACCGACCCGGCAATCGATATCGTCGATGTCGACCTCGCCGGTGACCGCCGCCTGTTGCTGCAGCATATTATGATGAATGGCAGCTATCTTCAGGAAGCCGACACGAGGCTCGTCCTGCAACATCTCGCCGATCTCTGGGGCTACGACGTGTTGCTTCAGGAAATCGATGGCTCGAGCACCGTGGCCAGAGAACACACGGCGAGCCCGCGCAAGATCGTGTAATGATCGGGTGACGTTTTCCCGGAGGCGCTGGACTGTATGTCGTCGTTTTTCCACGCTGATCGCTGCGATCCGGATCATTCCGACGGCTTCCGGATCGGGAACTGTAAGTTCAGGCCCGCGAAAATCTGCCACCGCGGCGCGCCATCGCCGTCATGCCAGACGGTATATTGAGGTTCGATGAAGGCATTCATGGTGGCGCCCTTGTCAAGCACGAAGACCTTGCCGATGCCGAAACCGACCGGGATGTAACTGTCGCCGCTTTCGAAGTTGAAGTTCCACGTCGCCGCGGACCGAAGATACCTGCCGCCCGAAAGGTTGATGTTGACGATGGGTTCGAAGGTGAGGAGGCTCACGTCCTCGCTCTCTCCCGCAAAGGACGTCTGGTAGGCGGCGAGGCCGCCGAGCAGTCCCCAACTCTGGGGGCGACGGCGACGCCGGCTGCACCCACCTGCAACATGCCGCCGCCGAGGAAATCGTCCGTCGCCGTCGGCAGGACGATGAGCGGGCCGACGCCGAATGTGAGCTCGCCTTTCTTAGGCAGGATGAAAATGCACATCAGCGTCAGGTCGCCGAGACCCGTCACTTAGCCGGACGGCACGTTGGGCGTAACCGATGTTCTACTACCACGTTGTTCTCGCGACCCTAATATGTGATCGCCTTTCCATGGACTAGCAACGGGAGTTTCTCCATGGAGACTACATTGGAGGTTCTCACGACCAGGAAGTCTGGGCGTGAGGTTCACCGACACTGGCCGGACGAGGTCAAGGCGCAGATCGTTTCGGAGAGCCTCCGGCCCGGTGTGGCGGTCAATGAAGTCGCGGAGCGCTATGGATTGAGGGCGAACGCTTTCGACTTGGCGCACGATGGCGCGGCAAGGCAAACTGGTACTACCCGCACCCGAGGATGCAGTGGAGTTTGCAGCGGTGATCATCGATCCGCCCGCTTCGGAGCCGCCGATCAAAAAGGCCAGTCGCCCGGAGATCATCATCGGTTCCGTCACTATCCGCCTGGAAGAAGGCGCGTCTGCGGCCCGGATTGCCGCTGTTGCGCGTGCCTGCGCCGTTCCGGCATGATCTTTCCCCCGAACCGCGTCCGGATCATGGTAGCGACCAAGCCGGTCGACTTCCGCAGGGGCCACGATGGCTTGGCTGCACTGGTCAAGAATGAGCTGCACAAGGACCCGTTCACCGGCACCATTTTTGTATTCCGTTCGCGTTGAAGCTGATCTACTGGGATGGCAGCGGTCTGGTGATGGCATACAAGCGGCTGGAGGAACACACCTTCACCTGGCCGGGCATCAAGGATGGCCTGATGACCTTGGGCCATGCTCTGTTTGCTGATCATGACGCAGGAGTTGAGAATTGGGCGATCATTGCGACGTAACGGGTGCTCAAAGCAACTGCCGATCAGGATGTCCCTCCGGAATGTGCCCGAAGCTAACCTGACCGACATCAATTTACGCCCAAATTAACCGTAACGTACTTCCATCGGCACGAGATCATCTGTTGGATCATCCGGTCTTCACACGCGTCAGTCGTGAGATCGACAAAGGCATTTTAACGCCTGTTCCAACGGAGAAATTTCATGGCAGATGATCTGAAGGATGTCTCTTTGCACGAAGATCGCGCTGGCCTGACGCGGCGCGACGTTCTTGTTGCGACGACGGCTCTCACAGCAGCAACTCTATCGCTGGTTTCAGCGAAAAGCGCGAGCGCGCAGCAATCGGCACAACCGGGAGGGGCTGGCAAGAAGCCGAACATCCTCATGATCATGGGAGACGATATCGGTTGGTTCAACATCAGCGCCTACAACATGGGGGTGATGGGCTATCGGACTCCCAATATTGAGGATCGGTAGAGAGGGAGCGACGTTCACGGATTGGTATGGCCAGCAGAGCTGCACGGCTGGTCGCGCCGCCTTTATCACTGGTCAGTCGCCGATCCGTACCGGCCTGACCAAAGTGGGAAGTCCCGGCGCAAAACTCGGGCTTGGACCCGATGATCCATCGGTCGCGAACGTCTTGAAGTCGCTTGGCTACGCCACCGGCCAGTTCGGCAAGAACCACCTCGGTGATCGCAACGAACATCTGCCGACGGCGCACGGGTTCGACGAGTTCTTTGGGAATCTCTATCACCTCAACGCCGAGGAGGAGCCCGAAAATCCGGACTACCCGAAGGACCCAAGCTTTCGTGCACGGTTTGGACCACGAGGCGTTCTGAGAACCAAATCGAGTGATACCGACGACCCGACTGTTGACCCTGCATTCGGCAGGGTCGGCAAGCAGGTAATCGAGAACACCGGTCCGCTCGACGTCAAGCGCATGGAGACTATCGACGAAGAGTTCCTATCCGCCGCCAAGGATTTCATCAATCGCAAACACCAGAGCGGATCACCATGGTTCTGCTATTTCAACACCACCCGCATGCACATCTTCACCCATCTGAAAAAGGAATCTCAGGGCAAGACGGGTCTGGGTGTCTATCCGGACGGCATGGTCGAAACTGACGGCCACGTTGGTCAACTCCTGCAGTTACTCGACGACCTCGGCGTCACGGAGGAAACGATCGTCGTTTATACGACGGACAACGGAGCCGAAGTTTTTACCTGGCCTGATGGTGGGGCGACGCCGTTCAAGGGCGAGAAGGCCACCAACTGGGAAGGTGCGTTCCGCGTTCCCTGCCTTATCCGCTGGCCCGGCGTAATCAAGCCCGGCACGATCATCAACGACATCTGCGCGCATGAGGACTTCATCCCAACCTTCGCTGCAGCGGCCGGACATAACGACATCGTGGGGAAGTTGCTGAAAGGCTATGCACTCGGTGGACGGGACTTCAAGGTCCATCTCGACGGCCGCAACCTCATGCCTTTTCTTAAAGGCGAGGTGGCTGCATCACCGCGCGAGGGCTTTCCCTACTGGAGCGACGACGGCGATCTGATGGCAATCCGCGTCGGCAATTGGAAAATTGCGTTCCTTGAGCAGAACGTCGCAATCAATACAGAAACACCGTTGGGTGTCTGGCAGGGTCAATTCACCAAGCTGCGCGTTCCCATGCTGTACAATCTGCGTTCCGATCCGTTCGAACGAGCCACCACAAGTATCTACTATGGAGACTGGCAGGCACGCCGTGCTTTCGCGTTCGTGCCAGCGCAGGTCATCGTCGGACAATGGTTGGAAAGCTTCAAGGAGTTCCCACCGCGCGCCAAAGCGGCAAGCTTCACTGTCAGTGACGCGATGGAACAGATCACAACAGCAGCGCCTGGCCAGAACTGAGGCGGAGAGCAGATTGAGGAAACTTATCTTCGCCAGTTATTGGCTGCGGCCACCGATGTCCGCAGTGTCACTCTTTGGCCGGCGGTGGTGCTCGAGTGCGGCGAGAGGTGTTTTCAAATATCCGTGCCGTCTTCGCGATAGTTGCCGCGTCTATCACGGTTGCAATCGTCGGCATCGACAACAGGAATTCAGTCAAGGTGGGAGCGGCGCGCTGCTTACCGTTGGGCGCGGCTGCGACGGGAAGAGTGAATCTGATGAGTTGAGGCCGGCCCCACATGTCAGGGGGGATCAGGCCGCGCAACAGCAATTGGTTCGCCTCAGGGTATCCAGGCGTGCCGATGAAGCTCGGAATGTAATAATCCTGGAAGTTGATCGTGACCTTGGGCGTCAGCGGATTGTTGGCCTCGTTGACCTCTTAATGCTCCTGGCCGGAGGCGCCACCTGCGAGCAGGGATCCAATGGCAGCAACAAGTGATGCAAACTTCTTCATGCTGGCGGCTCCGGCAGCGCTGTCCGAGAAGCTCAGCACGACTTCGATCAACGAGGGAGTACGTTACAGTAAATTCAGACGTTACATCGCCGATCGCCTGCTACCGGCGGCGGATCGGGACGGCGCAGATGTGTGCAACCGCACCGAATCTGGAAAGCGGCGTCCGGTTTTACCGTAACGTACTTCCCATGAGTTCAAGTTCCGCCTCTAATCGACAGACGGGTCGAATGGAGAGCGGCATGAGCCGATGAGCACCAGGCCGGGAGATGGCAAGCCGATACCGATCGAACAACAGGGGCTTTGGCGGCTCATGTTGAAGCTCCCTTCGTTGCGCGGACAGCTCCAGATCCTCGGCCGCAAGTCGAGTTCGCTCGGAAGTCTCTTCGAGGCCTACCACGATGCGGCGACGACGCTCGACCGACTGCTGAAGGACGAGTTCCGCAGCGACCCGGCTATGGTGCGCGAATACGAGGCGATCTGTTCCGAGATCGAGGCCGACGTGATCAGGTATTGTCTCGATCATCCGTAGCGTGTCGAAACAGGGCGCCGGTCGCCCAACGCTAAACATCCTTGGTTTAATAAGAATATTCTGTTGCAACTACAGGGCATCCGGACGATAAATGCTTCCGGAATACTTTAGCTTGGACCAACGCGAGGGGCGGTCATGAGTGCTGAAGTAAGGGATGCAGACACGGTCAAGGTTACGACAGCGGATGCCGAGGCGGAACTCGGAAGGCTGATCGCCGACGTCAGGTTCCACGCCACGGAGCGTCAGAAGGCGATCCTCATCTATCTTGCCGAAAAACAGATCGCCGGCTGCGACGACAGCACCAAAGCCTACGCTATCGCCATAGACGTCCTGGGCAGGCCAAGCGGCTTTGATCCATCCACCGATCCCATCGTGCGCATCGAGATGAGTCGGCTGCGCTCGGCGGTCTCCAACTACTACGAGGCCTTCGGCGTCGAAGGCGATGTGGTCATCGGCCTCCCAAAGGGACGGTACGTCGCCGACTTCAACCGCGTATTCCTCCCCGCCGAGGTGGGCGACCTGGAACGTGGGGAGGAGATCGCTGCAGAAGAGCCCGAGCTGACGTCGGGCTCGTCACCGGCCCATGGTTTCCGGATGTCTGCGCGCGCGGCTCTTTTTGCGATAGCCGGCGCGATCGTCGCGGCCGGTGCCGGAGCGACCCTCTACGGCCGGCAGCCCGTGTTCACACAACAGCCTGTCGTCGCCATCTCCATTCAGGCGGCCGACGACGACCTGAGGGGGGAGGCGAGCCAGACGCGCGACTTGCTCCTCACTGCCCTGACGCGCTTCCAGACACTGACCGTTTCCGCTTCGGCTCCGCCGCCGCCATCTTCAAGGCTCGGCGTTTACCGTGTGGAGATGAAGTACTACTCGGACGGCGACGAACGAATGGTATGGTGGCAGGTCCTTGACGGCCGGGCGCAGGACGTCCTGCGGTCGGGGATCGAACGGGTGGAGGCGGATGGAAGAACGCCGGTCGCGGCGAGGGCCGAACTGGTCGCGATCCTGGCGAGGCGGTTCGCCGCCACGCGTGGTGTGATCAACAATATCGAGCTCCATGAGACGTCCTCAGCGTCGCTCGGCAATGCCTGCGTGCTGCGGGCGGAATATCTCGTCGACGAGGGGGGGAGCGGCGACATGGCGCAGATGGCGGACTGCCTCGGCCGCACCATCGCCGCCGACCCGCTGGACACCGACGCCATGGCGACATTGTCGCGTCTGCTGCTTGCTCCGGCAGGCGCCGCAACCGATCCCGCGATCATGCGGCGAGCGATCGCGCTGGCGAACCGTGCCGTGTCTCTCGCCCCACTGTCCGACCGGGCGCAGATGGCGCTCATGGCCGCGCACTTTTTTTCGGGAAGGACGGAGGCGGCGATCGGCGCAGGCAACCGCGCGCTCGCGCTCAATCCCAACAACCCGGAGGTCAGCGCCAAGCTCGCACTGGTACTCTACTTCTCGGGCTTCTGGGAGGCCGGCAGTTCGCTTGCCCAGGACGCGGGGAGATCGGTCGATTCCATGCCCCGCGATGCGCAGTTGGTGCTGGCGCTCGACGCCTACCGGAGCAACGACTGGTCGGAGGCGTCGCTGCTCGCCGAGCAGATCAACTTCGGAGACGATCTCGTCCGGGCGATCAGGGCCGCCTCCCTCGGCGAGCTTGGATCAGACCAGGCGAAGGGGAGGCTTGCCGATCTGAGGGCCTCCAGCCCCGGCTTCGAGAGCGATCTTTTCAGGAAGCTGGAGGCGCGGGGGGTGAAGCCGTCGATCACGGCGTCGCTGGAAGCCGGGCTGACGAAGGCGGGCGCTTCGTTCACCAGCCGCGGCGTTGCCGTGGCGGATTAAACGCAAGTTACGGCCGATTACCGTAACGTACTTGTCCTCGAAGCGGTCTTTGCGAAGCTGCGCCGGACAGGAGTCATCTGGAGAGCGACATGCAACGATATTCGAAGGCGACGACGGTTCTTTTGGCGGGGGCGGCCGTCGCTCTTCCATCGGCGGTCTTCGCCGCAGAGGGCGGAGCGGGCTTCTACCTGCTCGGATCGAAGGGTCCGGCTGCGGCGATCACGCCGCCTCCAGGCGTCTATTTCCAGAGCGACTTCTACTACTATTCCGGTGACCTCGGCGGCGGCACGGCCCTGCCGACGGGCGGACGCCTCGCCGTCGGCGTCGAAGGACAGGCGGCCATCGAAATCCCGACGGTCATCTGGATCCTTCCCGAGGATATCGCGGGAGGCCATCTGGGCCTCAGCGCCACGCTTCCGCTTGGCTGGAAGAACGCCGACGCCGACGTCACGCTTGCCGGGCCACGGGGCGGAAGCGCTACCGGTTCCGTCTCCGACGATGTCTTCACGATTGGAGATCCACTGGTCAGTGCTTTCCTGGGATGGGAGCAGGGAAACTTCCACTGGCAGGTCGGCACCATGATCAACATCCCGATCGGCGACTACCAGGACGGCGAGATTTCCAATATTGCCTTCCACCACTGGGGCGCCGATGTGTTTGCCGCGGCGACCTGGCTCGACCCGACTACGGGATTCGATCTCTCGGGTGTCATCGGCATGACCTTCAACGCCGAGAACCCGGCCACCGACTACCGGACAGGCAACGAGTTCCATTTCGAATGGGCGGCCGTCCAGCACTTCAGTCCCGAGTTCGACGCCGGTCTTGTCGGCTATTACTACGATCAGGTGACGGGAGACTCCGGCGACGGCGCGCCGGGACCGTTCAAGGGCAGGGTGGCTGCCATCGGCGCGACGATTGGATGGACCTTCAAGGCAGGCGAGGTGCCCGTCTCGACCCGACTGAAGTATTTCCACGAATTCGCCGCGGAGAATCGGGCAGAGGGCGACGCCGTCTTCCTGACGATCGCCGTCCCCTTGTCGATCACCAAGCCGACGACCATCGCCGCGCAATAGAGGCGGCGATGTCGGCCGCTCGTGGGAACGCCAACGTATAACCCCGAAAATCGGAATCGATTTGAGGACGAAATTATGCAGCAATTCAAAGTGCTACAGCGTCCTTTGCGCGTCTGAAAAGACGCGGCGCTGTAGGGCGTCCTTCGTCTTACTGGACACGCGGCGCTCTAGTTCTCGAAGCCGTAGAACTTCTTCCAGTCCGCCTTCATGTCCACCACCAGCCAGTTTCGCCGCTCGGCCTCGTCGAGGGCTTTGTCGAGCTTCCCGAACTCGGACTTCCGGTCGTAGGCGTATTCCCGCTCCGCGTCGGTGTGATGCACGATCATCGCAAAGGCAGGTCCCTTCGCCGCTGTGACCCAACGCAGCATCTCGTAATCGCCATCGGAGTTCCCGGCGACAAAGATCGGCTTCCTGCCGATGAACTTGTTGATGCCGGCAGGCTTGCCGGGACCGTCGTCGACGAAGTCGATCTTCGGCAGCCGCTTCAACACAGGGACGTCGCCCACGACAGCATATTCGGTCGCAATCGTGCTGCCGACGACCTGCTCGGGCGGGATGCCGTAGGCCTTTTCGGTGATCGGGCGCATGAACTCGACGCCGCCGCCGGAGACGATATAGGTCTTGAAGGCATTGTCCCTGAGGTAGTCGAGCAGCTCCCGCATCGGCAGGAACGTCATCTCGTCATACGGCCTGCCCGTCTTCGGATGCTTGGCCGTGGCGAACCAGTCGGTCACGATCTTGGCGAACTGGTCGGTGGTCATGCCGGCATGCGTCGCCATTCCCAGCTCGACGATGCCCTTCTCGCCGCCCTTGGCGATCCCCTTGAGATCGCCTTCGAGAATGCTCTTGAACGGCTCTTTCGTCTTCCATTCCGGATGCTGCGGTGCCAGCGTTTTCACCCGGTCGAGCATGAAGCCGAGCTGGAAATAAAAGGGCTGCTCCGACCAGAGAGTGCCGTCGTTGTCGAAGACCGCGATCCTGTCCTGCGGAGCGACGTATCCGTCGCCGCCTTCGGTCGTGGTCGCCTTGACGAATCCCACGATCCTGGTCTTGGCGACGGTGTCGCTCCATGATGGAAGGATCTCTTGCGCCAGCACAGGAAAGGCGCCGATCAGCATGAGGACGATCCAGGCGACGCTGGAAGTGATAATTGTATCAGTGGCTTGTAAACGAATTCTCATCTGCTTTCTCCCTGGCCGCTCTCTTCACGCATCGGAACCCCACATGACTGGTGGAAGTGTCCTCCGGCTCGGCATGGCGGGCGGCGGGACGGTATCGCCGGCAGTAGTTCGGAGCGCAGAGATGCGAGCCGCCTTTCAGCACGCGGCGTGGAATCCTGATCTCCGGCTGGCGGGGATCGTAACTCCCTTCGGCACCGACGCCGCGTGGATTGCTCGGGATACAGCAGGAGTGCTTTGCCGGTTCCGGATGTCGCGTCGACCAGTAGTCGTCGGTCCATTCCCAGACGTTGCCGATCATATCGTAGAGGCCGTAGCCGTTCGGCGGATAGGTCTTGACCGCGCTCGTTCGCTCGGTGCCTTTCGGCTTCGTCGAATGCGTCGGAAAGGTGCCGGCCCAGGTGTTGGCCATGACGATGTCGCCGGGCATGATGTGATCGCCCCAGGCATACTCGGCGTCCTCGATCGCGCCGCGGGCGGCAAGCTCCCATTCGGCCTCGGTCGGCAGGCTGAGACCGGCCCAGTCGGCGTAGGCGTTCGCATCCGACCAGGCGACATGCACGACCGGATGGTCGAGCTTTCCACGCAGATCGCTGAGGCCTCCGAGAGGACGCCGCCAGGTCGCGCCGAATTTGAAGCTCCACCACTGCGCAATATCCGGACCGCTGACCGACTTCGGCTGCGTGAAGACGAGCGATCCGGCTCTCAGCATGTTCGGAAGTGCTCCCGGATAGTCTTTCGGATCAGGCGCCTTCTCCGCCATCGTAACATGGCCCGTTGCCTTGACGAACTCCGTGAACTGCCTGTTCGTGACGGGCGTCTCATGGATCCAGAAGCCGCCGACCTCCACGGGATGGGCGGGCGCCTCCTCGGGATAGTGGTCGTTCGATCCCATCGTGAAGATCCGGCCGGGAATCAAGATCATTCCGTCAGGCGCTGCCGGGGTTTCGTTTTCGGTGTCGAATGCCAAAGCCGTCGTCGCCTCCGATGTTGGAGAGGGTAGCTTCGCGCGGAAGCGGCGTAAACTGGAAGTACGTTACGGTAAATGACGTCGTCGCTGGAGTAACCGACCATGCCTGCGGCGCGCGATGTTACGCAGTCATTTACCGTTACGTACTTGCACAACTTCCTCGTGGTGTCAGCTTGCCGGCGTTGGGGCTGGAATGCCGAGCCCTCAGCGGCACGAGCGACGACCACATTGCGTTCCACGAATGGGCGTGGGAGGCCCGGGCCGTTGACCGAAGGCGTCGTGCCCAACCGGACCTACGGGAGCCAGTCAACATGTCTGAAGACGACCTTTCCGAACACAAGCACCATAACGGCATGAGCCGGCGAGACCTGCTGCTGGCGGGAAGCGCACTCACGGCCGCCGCTCTGGCGGTGCCGGCCGCGTCGCCCGCCCGGGCCCAGACGCAGCCCGCGCCTTCAGGAAGCAAGCCTAACATTCTCATCATCTTTGGCGACGACGTCGGCGTCGCCAACATCAGCGCCTATTCGAACGGACTGATGGGATACGAGACCCCTAACCTCGACAGCATCGCGAGGGACGGTCTGAAGTTTCAGCACTACTACGCCGAACAGTCCTGCACCGCCGGCCGCTCGGCATTCCTCACCGGACAGCACATCATCCGAACCGGCCTCAGCAAGGTCGGCTTCCCCGGTGCGCCGATGGGCATGAGCCAGCTCGACCCGTCGATCGGCGGTCTCCTGAAGAACCTCGGCTACGCCACGGGTCAGTTCGGCAAGAACCATGTCGGCGATCGCAACGAGTCGCTGCCGACCGTGAACGGCTTCGACGAATTCTTCGGCAATCTCTATCACCTCAATGCGGAGGAAGAGCCGGAGCTGCCCGATTACCCAAAAGACCCCGCCTACCTTGCGAAGTACGGGCCGCGCGGCGTTCTGCGCTGCAATGCGACGGAGGTGGACGACAAAACTATGGACCCGCGTTTCGGCAAGATCGGCAAGCAGACGATCGAGGACACGGGCGCGCTCACCAAGAAGCGCATGGAGACCATCGACGACGAGACGTCGGCCGCCGCCATCGACTACATGAAGCGGCAGCAGTCCGCGGGCAAGCCGTTCTTCTGCTGGTTCAATGCAACCCGCATGCATTTGAGGACCCATGTCCGCGAAGGTCATCGTGGCCGCTACACGCACGGCGACAGCGAATACATCGACGGCATGATGGAGCACGACGACACGGTCGGTACGTTGCTCAAATCGCTCGACGATATGGGAATCGCGAATAATACCATCGTCCTCTACACGAGCGACAACGGTCCGCATATGAACACTTGGCCGGATGCGGCGATGACATACTTCCGTTCGGAGAAGAACACCAATTGGGAAGGCGCCTTCCGCGTGCCTTGCTTCGTGCGCTGGCCCGGCGTCATCGAGCCAGGCACAGTCACCAACGAGTTGATGAGCCACAACGACTGGATACCGACGCTGTGCGCGATCGCCGGCGAACCTGATATCGTCGGCAAGTTGAAGGCCGGCTACACCGCCAACGGGATCGAATACAAGGTGCACCTCGACGGCTACGACCAGTCCACCTTCCTGAAGGCGGCCAAGGGAAGTGCCGCAAACAACAATGGCGCGAAGAGTGTCCGAAAGTCGTTCTTCTACTCCGACGACGACGGTTTGCTCGTGGCGATGCGCCAAGGCGACTACAAATATGTCTTCTCCGAGCAGCGCAAGGAAGGAACGATGGGCCTGTGGGCGGAACCGTTCACGACGCTGCGCCTGCAGAAGATATTCAACCTGTTCCAGGACCCTTTCGAGCGCGCGGATATCACATCCAATACCTTCTGGGACTGGCAGCTCAACCACGTCGGTTCCGCCTACGGGATGATGGAGGAGGTGTTCGAGTTCGTGGCTACCTTCAAGGAGTTTCCGCCTCGGTCGTTCCCGCCGTCGTTCAATCCGGCAAACGTCATGGAATCCACGCTCGATAGCATCAAGCAGCGGGAGGAGTTCAGGAAGAACCTCGATCTCGACCGGATCAGGGGCGGCCTCAACAAGATGATTGACGATGCCTTCCAGAAGAGCGCCAATCCGCAGTGACGAACCAGTCGCTCCGGCCGACCAAAACGGAGTCGGGGCGACGGGCAGTTCCTAACATATAGTTGCATTTTGGATGTGACGCGAGCTTGCCTCGCGGCGGCTGGGTGGCCCGTCGCCAAAGCGACCACGTGATGACGCAGGAAGGCTCGAAGGCTCAATTCGCCGTCGCGCGAGGCGGGCGCAATCCGGCGGATTTCCTGGATCGACCAGCGGATCAATTGCCGGTCTTAAATGTCGCATCGTTTTTGCGGCGGCATGGCGTTGGCGCGGTGACGCATGACGGCCATCATGGCGATGACGGCTGCTCGGGCCGAAAGCCGCCATCGCAAATCCTCTGGCTTTTCAATGCTGGCAATTTTGTCACGAACCTCGGAAGCCCGTCTTATGGCGGACATCGGGTGAGGTGTGGTCGACGCGGCGCGGTTGGAGGTGATGTGGGTCGACAATCAACAATTATCGATGGCAACAAACGCAAAGGCTTCGTAATCTACCGCCACTGCAACCGCCCATATCGTTCTGTGGCCGGGGGCGGATAGCGCGGAGACGAGAGACCATGAGTGAAACGCGGCGCAAGCTGACGACGATCTTCTGCGCTGACGTGCAGGACTACACGCGGCTGATGGGGGCTGACGAGGAGGGGACGCTTGCGAGCCTGAAGCGCTGCCGGGAGGCGATGGGGCGCCTGATCGAAAGCCATGGCGGCCGCGTCATCAATACCTGGGGTGACGGGCTGATCGCCGATTTCCCAAGCGTGGTCGAGGCGGTGCGCGCGGCCGTCGATACGCAGAACGAACTTGCCGGTTTCAACGCCCGCCGCCCGGAAGACGGACGCATGCTGTTTCGCATCGGCATCAATCTCGGCGATGTGATCGTCGAAGACGACGACATCTATGGCGACGGCGTCAACATCGCCGCGCGGCTGCAGGCCTCGGCTTCGGCCGGCGGCATCGTCATATCAAGCACCGTTTACGACCAGGTACGCAACAAGGTCGCGGTCGGTTTTGAGTTTCTCGGGCCACTGATGGTGAAGAACGTCGATGAAGGCGTGCCGAGCTACGCGGTGAAGATCGGCGATGTCAATGACGAGACGCCGCCTCCCCAACGACCGGGCCCCGCGCGGCCGCAGCCGGCGGCTGAAATCACTGATGCAAGCCCGCTACCTGGCAGACGCAGGCTGTTCGGGGTGCTCGGCGTCATCGCAGCTGTGCTGATCGGTATCAATCTTTTATCGTGGCAGGGCGTTTTCTGGGCGCACTTTCCGGTGCTTGCGCTCGCCGTCGTCGCGGCGTTCGCCTGGAATCGCAACCAGACCCTGTTCAACCGGAAGATCACCTCGCTGGCGATCGTGGCGCTCGGCATTGCCGGCATCAACCTCTTGAGCTGGACGGGGCAGTTCTGGGCGGTGTGGCCGATACTGGGAATTGCGGCCGTCATGGGCCTGCGATGGTCGATGCGCCGATAGACATCCGACCCGCATCGTCGGAGATTGGCTGCGGTATTTCGCCCGCCAATCGGCGGCGTCAAAGACATGGCGAGTGTTCGTTCAAGCAAAAGTGAGCGGCCGGGTTATTTCCATTCTTTGCTGATATTACAAATCGGTAATGCCGGCTGCTTATGCTTGCCGGTAAGCTGCAAACGCGCGATATTGTCGCATCAGACGGGATCTGGATCCCGCAGCGCCTCTTTCGACCGACCCTGGTCTAACCTCGAGTCCCTCCGGAGACGTGAATGGCCTTTTGGAAGCAATTTATACTGTCTCTCATCGTCATTGTTGCCGGCTTTGCCGCGTGGGTTTTCCTTGTGCCCGGCGCCGGCGATACGATGCGCGATGCGGGTATTCCAGAGAGCATCATTTCCAAGATCGCGCCGAAGGCTGAGGAGACGGCGGATGCCGACGCCCCCGCCCGGGCGCAAGGCCAGCAGCGTGGCGAGGGACAGGGCCAAGGACAGGGGCAGAACCGCCGCAATGGCGGCGGGCGCAATGGCGCCATTCTCGTCGCGACGCAGGCGGTCGTCCAGGGCGTCGTCAACGACCGGCTGAACGCTATCGGCACGGGGGATGCGATCCGCTCGGTCGCGGTCACGCCGCAGGCATCGGGCACGATCCGCGAAATCCTCATCAAGTCGGGCGACAGGGTGAAGGCCGGCCAGGTGCTTGCCAAACTCGACAGCGAGGAGCAGGTGATCGCCCGCGGCCAGGCCGATGTGGCGGTCAAGGCCGCCGTCGAGAAATCCAATCTCTATCATAACATCAAGTCCAGCGTGTCGCGCATGGACGTGTTCGATTCCGAGATCGCCGAGCAGGGCGCGCGGCTGCTGCTGCAGGCCGCCGAACTCAATCTCGCACGGCGCAACATTACCGCACCGATCGACGGCATCGTCGGTATCGTGCCGGTCAATATCGGCGACAATGTCACGACGAGCATCCCGATCGTCACGCTCGACGACCGTTCGGAAATCCTCGTCGACTTCTGGGTGCCGGAGCGTTTCGCCAATACTGTCATGGTCGGCCAACCGGTCGAGGCGATGTCGGTCGCACGGCCGGGACAGGTATTCTCGGGCGTGGTCGAAGCCGTCGACAACCGCATCGACGCGGCAAGCCGTACGCTTCGACTGCGCGCCCGCATCGACAACTCTTCCGACGAGCTGCGCGCCGGCATGTCCTTCAGCGTCAGCATGAAATTCCCCGGTGACAAATATCCGGCGGTCGATCCGCAGTCCGTGCAATGGGATTCTCAAGGGTCTTTCGTCTGGCTGGTCAACGACGACAAATCGCACAAGGTGCGGGTCAGCGTTGTACAGCGCAACCCGGATTTCGTGCTCGTCAAAGCCGATCTCAAGGACGGCGACAAGATCGTGACACAGGGGCTGCAGCGCGTGCGTGAAGGCGGGGCGGTGCGCGTTTCCGCCGATGTCGCCGCGAGTGCGGAGGTCGCCACGCAATGAGTGTGACCGAGATTCACCAGGACAGGGCCTCGGGCAAGCAGAGCTTCACCGCGCTTTTCGTTCGCCGGCCGATCCTGGCGCTGGTGTTCAACACACTGATGGTCGTCGCCGGCCTTGCGGCCTATGTCGGCGTCGAGGTGCGCGAGCTGCCGGATGTCGACCGTCCCGTCGTCACCGTGCGCACCACCTTCGACGGCGCATCGCCGCAGACGATCGATCAGGAACTGACCAAGGTGATCGAGGGTGCTGCCGCGCGCGTCAGCGGCCTGAAATCGATCTCCTCGACCTCTTCCTTCGGCCAGAGCCGGGTGACGCTCGAATTCTCGGATGCGATCGATCTCGCGGTCGCCGCCAACGACGTGCGCGACGCAATCGGCCGCATCACCCAGAACCTGCCCGATGAAGCGGATGCGCCGCAGATCGTCAAGGCGGATTCGGATTCCTCGGCGATCATGCGCCTTGCCGTTACCTCCACCAAGCTCAACATGGACGATCTGACACAACTCGTCGAAAACGAGGTGATCGATCGCCTCGCCTCCGTCGACGGCGTCGCCGACGTCGAGGAATATGGCGACCAGGAGAAAGTCTTCCGCGTCGATGTCGACCAGGGCGCACTGGCGAGCCGCGGGCTGACCATCGGCGACCTGACGAAGGCGCTCGACAATGCCGCACTCGACGTGCCGGCGGGATCGCTGAAGAGCAATACCCAGGATATCGTGGTGCGCGCCACCGCCAACCTGCAGACGCCGGCGGATTTTTCCAAGGTTATGCTGCAGGACCGCATCCGGCTCGGCGACGTCGCGACGGTGACGCTCGGACCCCGTGATGGCGAAACGGCGCTGCGATCGAACGGCAAGCCGGGCATCGGCCTCGGCATCATCCGCCAGGCGCAATCCAACACGCTGAACATCTCGACCGGCATCAAAGCCGCCGTCGAGCAATTGTCGAAGACGCTGCCCGAGGGCACGACGATCGCGATCACCAGCGATGACGCCGTCTTCATCCAGGGCGCGATCCACGAGGTGGTGCTGGCGCTGGTACTCGCCGCCGTCATCGTTACCGCCGTCATCTATCTCTTCCTGCGCGACTGGCGGGCGACGCTGATCCCGGCGGTCAGCATGCCGGTGGCGCTGATCGGCACGCTGGCGGCGATCTACATGGTCGGCTTCTCGATCAATATCCTGACGCTGCTGGCGATCGTGCTGGCGACCGGTCTCGTCGTCGACGACGCGATCGTCGTGCTCGAAAACATCGTGCGCCGTCGCGCCGAAGGCATGGGGCCGCGCGCAGCCGCCGTGCTCGGCACGCGCGAGGTGTTCTTCGCCGTCATCGCGACGACGGCGACGCTGGCGGCCGTGTTCATTCCGCTCTCCTTCCTGCCGGGACAGGTCGGCGGCCTCTTCCGCGAATTCGGCTTCGTGCTCGCCTTCTCGGTCGGGCTGTCGTCGCTCGTGGCGCTGACGCTGTGTCCGATGCTGGCTTCGCGCATGCTGACCAAGCCGATGCTGGAAGATCACGGCGTGCTCGGCCGCTTCGGCGGCGCGCTCGCCAGCCTCTACAAATGGGCGCTGCACGGCTGCCTCAACGCGCCCTTCGTCGTCATCCTCTTTTCGGTGATTTTTGCCGGTGCTGCGCTCATCGCCTTTTCCACAGTCAAGAGCGAGCTGACGCCCGAAGAAGACCGGTCGATGGTGATGATGCGGCTGACGACGCCGCAGGGATCGAGCCTCGAATACACCCGCGACAAGATGCAGCTCGTCGAGGAATATCTGCAGCCGCTGGTGACCAGCGGCGACATCCGCAACATCTTCTCGATTTCCGGCCAGGGCGGTTCGCTGAACAGCGGCTTCATGGTGCTGACGCTTGCCCCCTGGGGAGAGCGCCAGAGGACGCAGACGGAGATCGTCGGCGATATCAACCAGGCGGCGGCAAGGGTGCCGGCGCTGCGCGGCAACGCCATCTCCTCCAACAGCTTGCGCATCCGCGGCGCCGGCAGCGGTCTGCAAATGGCGCTGATCGGCAATAATCACGAGGCGTTGACGGCGGCGGCGGCCAAGCTGGTCCAGGCGCTCGATGCCACCGGCCGGTACGACACGCCGCGGCTGACCAACGAGCCCAGCCAGGCGCAGGTGTCCGTGGCGATCGACCGCGAGCGCGCCTCCGATCTCGGTATCGATATCACCGGGCTTTCGACGGCGATCCAGTCGCTGCTCGAGGGGCGCTCGGTAGTCGATGTCTTTGTCGACGGCGAATCCTATCCCGTGCTTCTGACCTCGACGACGCGGCCGATCGACGACCCCACCGACCTCGAAAACGTGTTCCTGAAAACCGGCGACGGTAAGATCGTGCCGATGTCGGTGATCGCCACGATGAAGGAAGGTTCGGTTGCGCCGCAGCTGAACCGCGAGCAACAGCTTGCTTCCGTCGCGGTCACTGCCGGCCTGAAAAACGGCATGTCGCTCGGCGATGCCGTCAAACAGGTGACGGAACTTGCCGCGCCGCTGCTGCCGGCGGGCTCGCGCCTGCTGCCGCTCGCCGAAGCGGCGACGCTGGAGGAGAATTCGAGCGGCATGGCGCTGACCTTCGGCTTTGCCATCGTCATCATCTTCCTGGTGCTGGCGGCGCAGTTCGAAAGCGTGCTGTCCTCGCTGATCATCATGTCGACGGTGCCGCTCGGCCTGGCTTGCGCTGTCTTTGCGCTCATCATCACCGGCTCCAGCCTCAACATCTACAGCCAGATTGGCCTCGTGCTGCTGGTCGGCGTCATGGCGAAGAACGGCATCCTGATCGTCGAATTCGCCAATCAGCTGCGCGACCGGGGCGAGGACGTGCGTTCCTCGATCGAGAAGGCCTGCGCGCTGCGCCTTCGCCCGGTGATGATGACGATGATCGCCACCATCCTCGGCGGCGTGCCGCTGGTCTTTGCCCATGGCGCGGGCGCCGAAGCGCGCGTCGCGCTCGGCTGGGTGATCGTCGGTGGTCTCGGCTTTGCGACGCTGGTGACGCTGTTCATCACGCCGGTCGCCTACCTGCTGCTTGCCCGCTTCGCCAAGCCGCACGCTCATGAAGAAGCGCGGCTACACGAGGAGATGGCGGTCGCCACCCGGCCGCGCGCAGCATCCGCCGAGGAGCAGCTTCAGGCCGCCGAGTAAAGTTCACATCCGACTTAAGCGCCGCCGGATCCCGTCTGACGGCATTTTTATGGGCTATGAACCTTACGAAATAAGATAAATTACTTCCGAAGTTTAGCCGTTTGTTAAGCATAAACGGCAATTATCGTTACCAGTAACCGGCTGGTCTTCTTCATTTCTTGAAGGCTGCAATTCGCTGGAGTTCCAGCGACCCCGGACATGAATGTCCGCGCGGCAACGGTTCATTTCTTGTGTCGTTTGCGTCTGTTTTGCGTTTTGGAGTTTAGTTCCCGTGAGTATTTATCAGCGCGTCTCCGTGGACGCGGCGCTTCATGTGCTGCGCGATATCAACCGGAATATGACGGTCACGCAGAACCACATCACGACCGGCATGCGTGTCGCAAAAGCCGCCGACAATGCCGTCTACTGGTCGGTCGCCACCACCGCGCGCACTGACAACAAGGCGGTTTCGGCGATCCAGGATGCGCTCGGCATGGCGGCTGCGACGATGGGCACAGCCTATACCGGCGTCCAGAACGTCATCGACGTCGTCTCCGAGATCAAAGCCAAGCTGGTTGCCGCAACCGAAGACGGCATCGACAAGAACAAGGTCGATGAAGAGATCAAGCAGTTGCAGGAGCAACTGCGCAGTGTTTCTGAATCAGCAACCTTCAACAGCGACAATTGGGTGATCCTCAACAACGACGCGACGCCGACGCAGCCGCGCCAGATTCCGGCCTCCTTCATCCGCAATGCCGACGGGACGGTCTCCGTCGGCATGCTGAGCTATCATATCGACACGACGCCGGTCGGAGCCACGACCTCCAAGGATGCGCGCTATCTGATCGACGACCGTGCCACCGGTTCTGGTGAATATGGCGTGCTGACCTCGTCCAATTTCGCCACCGAACTCGGCGCCGCACAGAACTACGTGTTGATGACGAGCAAGAACGGCACCACGGCCGGCCAGGTGGTGATCTCGGTGGCAACAGGTATGACGAAAGGCCAGATCGGGCAGATGATCAGCGTTGTCGATGCGGCGCTGACGCAGCTGACGACGGTCGGTTCGGCCTTCGGCGCGCTGGAAAAACGCATCAACCTGCAGAACGACTTTGCCACCAAACTGCACGATAACAACACCGCCGGCATCGGCCGCCTCGTCGATGCCGACATGGAGGAGGAGTCCAGCAAGCTCAAGGCGCTTCAGACGCAGCAGCAGCTCGGCTTGCAATCGCTGAATATCGCAAATGCCACTTATGATACGGTAAGGCAGTTGTTCCAGAATTTCTAAGCGATCGCCCAGCCCGCCATCCTCGTGGTTCGAGACGGCCCCTAAAGCGCGTCGCGATCCTTCGGATTCGCTTCTCGCGCTTTAAGTCTTTGTTTTTATGTATGTCGTTATCCCGGAACCGCTGCACACTTCCGGGCGACATGCATTCGGGCCTTCTTACCGGGCTTATCGTCGCACCTTGCTGCCCGTAAGCGTGGTCGATCTGTCAAAACCGGTGATATCAGCGCATTCCCGCAACATGGCGCCTGTTTCGGCGACTGAAATTCCCTTATCAACAGCACATCTTCATTTTCTTGCCGCAATCCTTGCCATTTGCTCGCATCAGCTTTGAACGGAGACCGACCTGTCCATGATCAAGAAATTCCTACTTCTGGCTGTTGCAGCAAGCTATCTCAGCGCTTGCACGACGACCGATCCCTATACCGGTGAACAGAAGGTTTCCAATACGGCGGGCGGCGCGGCGCTTGGCGCCCTCGGGGGCGCTCTCGTCGGCGTGGCTGTCGGTGGCGGCGGCCACGGCAAGCGCAACGCAGCGCTGATCGGCGCCGGCGTCGGCGCACTCGCCGGCGGCGCGATCGGCAATTACATGGACCAGCAGGAATCCGAGCTTCGCGCCCAGCTCGAAGGCACCGGCATTTCGGTGACCCGCAACGGCGACAACATCATCCTCAACATGCCGTCGAACATCACCTTCGACGTCGACCAGGACGCGGTGAAGCCGGGCTTCTATCCGACGCTGAATTCGGTGGCGATCGTGCTGCGCAAATTCAATCGCACGCTGATCGACGTCAATGGCCATACGGATTCGACCGGCAGCCTGCAACACAATCAGGACCTGTCGCAGCGCCGCGCGCTTTCGGTTGCCGATTACCTCGGCGGCCAGGGAATCGACCAGCGCCGGGTGTCAGCCGTCGGCTTCGGCCCTTCGCAGCCGGTAGCTTCCAATGCGAGCGAGGCCGGCCGCGCCCAGAACCGCCGCGTCGAAATCCAGATCGCGCCGATCACCCAGGGCTGAGTGGGATTTTTCCGTCTTTGAAGCGGCCGGGCCATGCCCGGCCGTTTTGTTATTGCTGCATCGTCGCGCCCTTGGTGATTTTGTCGACGATCTTCTTTTCGGCCCGTATTGCGATGCCGACCACCTTGGCATCGTTGGGCGCAAACTCGGCGAAGACGGCGCGGTTGGCCGCGTCGTGGCCGGTCGCAAACATTTCCTCGATGAACAGCGAGGCGGTGATATCGCGCTCCAGCGCACGGCGGTGGACGGCTGACATCGTCGCCTCGTCAGCGGAGAGAACAATGATCGGCTGGATCGATAGTGGATTGTAGAGATTGCCGGCACGGTCCTTGTAGGGCTCGCCAATGATCTCGGGATGCCCGCCGGCGATGCCGGTCATCAGGAAGGCGGTGACGTTCAGCTTCTGCCAGCCGGCAAGATTGTTTCGCAGGACGACGGCAATTTTGGTATCAAACATCGGACAGTTACCTCTGTATCGGTCATGGAGTATCGGGCCCATTGAGCCAGGATCTACATCCGCAGGCCTTCGAAGGTCTTGAACGTTTGTGCGCAGGACCATCCGGCAACGCCATCCTGGCGGCGCCGGCTTTTCCCGGCATCGAGCGCATCGGGGCGCAATTCTCAGGCAATGCCTTCGAGCCGCACCGTCACGACACCTATGCGCTCGGCGTGACGCTGAAGGGGGTGCAGACCTTCCGCTATCGCGGTGAGCAACGTTTCAGCCTGCCGGGGCAGGTGATCGTGCTGCATCCGGACGAGGAGCATGACGGCGGGGCAGGGACCGAGGACGGGCTGCAATACCGTATGCTCTACCTGGAGCCGTCGTTGCTTCTCGAATGCCTGGAGGCGGATGGGGTCGGCCTGCCTTTCGTCGACGAACCCGTCATCGGCGATCCAGCGCTGGCGGGTGTGCTGCTCGCCGCTCTCAGCGAACTCGACCGCGAACTGGATGAGCTTTTCGTCGACGATTTCCTGTCGCAGGTGGCGGGCGGGCTGTCCCGGCATGCGTCGATGCCGCGCCGGCCGCTCGGCGGCGTTGCCTGGCGGCAGGCGCGGGCGGCGCGGGATTATCTCGAGGCGCATGCAACGCGGCCGGTACGCTCCGGTGAACTCGAGGCGGTGACCGGGCTCGACCGTTTCGCGTTGTCGCGGCATTTCCGGACGGCCTTCGCCACCAGCCCGCATCGCTACCTGCTGATGCGGCGGCTGCAGCAGGCGCGGGCGATGATCGGCGCAGGCGAGGGGATTTCGGATACGGCAGCGGCAACGGGCTTTGCCGACCAGAGCCATCTCAACCGGCATTTCAAGAAGGCCTATGGCATGACGCCTGGCCAGTGGGCAACGCTCGTCCACAACTCTGCGCGGCGCTTTACACGGGGTTTTCCGCAAGGCCTGAACGGCGGGCGATGAAGCGGGCGAGCATCGGGCCGATCATCAGGATCACCAGGAAACGGCCGGTCTGCATCGCCATGACGAAGGGCACGTCGACATCGCTGGAGGCGGCGATAATGGCGACGGAATCGGCGCCGCCGGGGCTGGTGGCGAGATAGGCCGTCAGCGGATCGATGCCGGCGAAAATCTGAAGGGCAGCCGCCATGCAGCCGCAGAGCGCCATCAGCAGGAGGATGCAGGCCGATACCCGCGGCAGGGCGCGCGCCACGTGGTTGATGATCGAACGGGTGAAACGCAGGCCGATGCTCCAGCCGACGAGCGCATAGGCGATGGCAAGCAGCCACATCGGCAGCTCGATCTTCAGGAGGCCCGAGCCCTGCAGAAAGGCGCCGAGAAAGAGCGGCACGATGATCGTGCCGCCCTGGATGCGCAGACGTTTTACGCCATAGGTACAAAAGGCCGCAAAAGCTAACGTCGCCGCAAAGGCCGGCCAGTCGACTTCGGGGAAGAGGACGAGCGGCGGCGGCTCGGCACCGTCGGCCGCCACCCACAGGCGCGAGATCACAGAGGCGCCGACGGCGACGAAGACGACGCGCAGATATTGCATAAAGGCGACGAGGCGGGCGTCGGCGCCATACGCCTCCGACATGATGACCATGGCGGACGCGCCGCCCGGCGAGGAGCCCCAGACGGCAGTCGTTCCCGGCAGGACCTGCCAGCGTGTCAGAAGCCAACCGAGGCTGGTGGCGATGGCGATGACCGAGAAGATGAACAGCAGAAAGAGCGGTGCGTCCTTTGCCATGGTGCCGAGAATGTCTGGCGTAATGGTGCGCGCCATCATGAGGCCGACGAGGACCTGGCCGAGCTGCAGCGGCCAGAAGGGCACATGAAGCTTTCCCTTGCCGACGGCGAGCGCCAGCAAGATCGCTGCGACCATCGGCCCGATCAGCAGCGAGGCAGGCAGGGCGAAGAGTTCGAGGAAGACGGTGAAAGCGAGCGAAAGCGCCAGCAGCAGCGCCCATTTCGGCAGGCCGGTATCGCGCAGCAGGCGGCTTGCGTCGCTGGGTGACATGTTCCCCGTATCTTTCCTGGCCGGTGCCAAGCCCTGAGGCTGAAGGTGGGAGGATGTCCCGGCATGGCAAAGAGCGGCCGGTGGCAAAGACCGCCTAGCGCGGTCCGGTATAGGCGGGTGCGAGGCGGACGGTCAATTGCGAAATCGGGCTTTATCGGCGTCCTGGACTGCGAAATTGATTCATCCGGCCGCTTCAAGCCATTGTTTTTATGCGCGTCGTCGTCGCGAACTGCTGAACGGTTTGGCCGCGATGCATCAGAGACGCACGTGGCTGGCGAGAAAATCGAGTAGCGCGCGCACGCGTGCCGGCAGCGGGCCGCCTTGACCGATATAGAGAGCGTGGAATTCCTCGCGATCGCCGGGATTGAGGTTTTCGAGCACCGGCACCAGCCGGCCGGCATCGATATCGGCGCGCACGGTGAAGGCGGCAAGTCTGGCGAGGCCGGCGCCGGATAGCGCCAGATGCCGCATGGCTTCGCCGTCTCCCACCTGTACGCCCGGCATGATCGGGACAGTTACCGTCTCGCCTCCTTCGCGTAGCGGCCAGCCCTCGACGGCGCGGACGTAGGAAAAGCCGATGCGGCAGTGGCGGTGGAGATCGGTGACCGTGCGTGGCTCGCCGTGATGCCCGAGATAATCCGCCGAGGCAACGATGATCTTGCCGGTGGCGCCGAGCTTGCGGGCGATCAGGCTGGAGTTCTTCAAGGGGCCGGCGCGGATCGCGACGTCGGCGCGTTCCTCCATCAGGTCGACAATCCTGTCGGTATGGGAAATATCCAGCGTCACGGCGGGATGAAGCGCCATGAAGGCTGGAACCAGCGGCGACAGCACATGATAGCCGAACGAGCCGCTGGTGTTAATGCGGATGCGGCCGGCCGCTTCCTCGCCGGTCGAAGCATGGCGTTCCGCCTCGCCGATATCTGCAAGGATGGCGATGCTGCGCTCATAAAAGGCGCAGCCCTCGGGCGTCAGTTGCAGCTTGCGGGTCGAACGATTGACAAGGCGGGCGCCGAGGCGTGCCTCCAGCCGGGCGACGAGCTTGCTGACGGCCGACGGCGTCATGCGGCGGGCCATGGCGGCCGCGGAAAAGCCGCCGCGCTCGACGACACTGACGAAGACTTCCATTTCGCCGGAGCGGTTAATGTCCTGACGGCTCATGATGAATTCAAGTCACAGATGATTTGCTGGAATGCAATCTATATCACCAAGCGGCCAAGGTCTATCCTACAGGAAACGAAGGAGACAGATCCATGGACTACAGAAATCTCGGCGCATCCGGCCTCAGAGTGCCGGTGTTGAGCTTTGGCGCGGGCACATTCGGCGGCAGCGGGCCGCTGTTCGGCGCCTGGGGCAATACCGATGCGGAGGAGGCGCGAAGGCTCGTCGATATCTGCCTCGAAGCCGGCGTCAATCTCTTCGACACGGCCGATGTCTATTCGGCCGGCGCTTCCGAAGAGGTGCTCGGCCAGGCGATCCGCGGCCGGCGCGACGCTGTGCTGATCTCGACGAAGACGGCGCTGCCAACGGGCGAGGGGCCGCAGGACTGGGGAACTTCGCGGGCGCGGTTGATCCGTGCGACGGAAGATGCGTTGTGCCGGCTCGGGACCGACTATATCGACCTCCTGCAGCTTCACGCCTTCGATGCCTCGACGCCGGTCGAGGAGGTGTTATCGACGCTTGACGGGCTCGTGGCATCGGGCAAGATCCGCTATGTCGGGGTTTCGAACTTTTCTGGCTGGGAGCTGATGAAATCGCTTGCCGCCGCCGAGCGCCACGGCCATCCGCGTTATGTCGCCCATCAGGTCTATTATTCGCTGGCGGGCCGCGATTACGAATGGGAGCTGATGCCGCTCGGCGCCGACCAGGGCGTTGGAGCCCTCGTCTGGAGCCCGCTTGCCTGGGGACGGTTGACCGGCAAGATCCGCCGCGGCCAACCGCTGCCGGCGTCAAGCCGGCTGCACGAGACGGCGCAGTATGGCCCGCCGGTCGACGACGAGAAACTGTTCGACATCATCGATGTGCTGGACGCCATCGCAGCCGAGACCGGCCGGACGGTGCCGCAGATCGCCATCAACTGGCTGCTCAGCCGGCCGACGGTATCGAGCGTCATCATTGGCGCCCGCAACGAGGAGCAACTCAGGCAAAACCTCGGTTCGGTCGGCTGGAGCCTGTCCAAGGATCAGATCGAAAGGCTCGACGCCGTCAGCGCTGTAACAGTGCCCTATCCCTATTTCCCCTATCGGCGGCAAGAGGGTTTTGCGCGGCTCAACCCGCCGATCGTCTGAGGCGCCGGAGACGGCGGACTTTGTGTATGGCTACCGGCCTATAACAAAGGGGGAATGAAATCTTCTGCCAATCTTAACTGGACAGCCGCTTTGACTTGCCGCATACCCAGCCTGCTGCATAATTCCTTAAATCGGAATCGATTTAAGGATGAAATTATGCAGCAATTTTAAAGTTCTACAGCGTCCTTTGCACATCTGAAAAGACGCGCGGCGCTGTAGCCTGCGGGACACGATACGGTTTCGGCGGAATGGCAGGGAGATTAAAGGGATGGCGCTGAAGGACGCGAAGGCCGGCACACGCAACGAGGCGGGCATCGCCGCCGTGCTCGGTATTCTCAAGCAGAGCTTCGGCGAGCGCTTCCAGACCGGCCAGTCCTTCCGCGAACAGCATGCCCACACGACCACCTACATCCCGCCGCAGTTGCCCGACGGCGTGCTCTTTGCCGAGAGCGCCGAAGATGTGAAGGCGGCGGTCAGGGCGTGTGCGGCCCACAAGGTGCCGGTGATCGGCTTCGGCGTCGGCACCTCGCTGGAGGGCCAGGTCAATGCCGCCAATGGCGGTATTTCCATCGATTTCAGCCGCATGAACCGCGTGCTCGAGGTCAATCCGGAGGACCTCGACTGCACCGTCGAGCCGGGTGTGACGCGCGAAGCGCTGAACATCCATCTGCGCGATACCGGCCTGTTCTTCCCGATCGATCCCGGCGCCAATGCCTCAATCGGCGGCATGGCGTCGACGCGGGCCTCCGGCACCAATGCCGTGCGCTACGGGACGATGAAGGACAATGTGCTTGCCGTCACCGCGGTCACCGCCAATGGCGAGGAGATCCGCACGGCGCGGCGCGCCCGCAAGTCTTCCGCCGGCTACGATCTGACGCGGCTCTTCGTCGGCGCTGAGGGTACGCTCGGCATCCTGACCTCGGTGACGCTGCGCTTGCAGGCGATTCCGCAGAAGATCGCCGGTGGCGCCTGCGCCTTTCCGAGCGTCAAGGCTGCTTGCGATGCCGTCATCATGACGATCCAGATGGGTATTCCGGTGGCGCGCATCGAGCTGCTCGATACGGTGCAGATGCGGGCCTGCAATGCCTATTCCAAGCTTTCCTATGCCGAAAGCCCAACGCTCTTCCTCGAATTCCACGGCACCGACGAGACGGTGCCGCTTCAATCGGCAGCCTTCGCGGAGATCGCGGCAGAATGTGGCGGGGCCGAATTCCTGTGGACCGCCAATGCCGAGGAGCGGACGAAACTCTGGAAGGCCCGCCACGACGCCTATTGGGCTGCAAGGGCGCTGGCGCCTGGGCTTGCCGCACTTTCGACCGATGTTTGTGTTCCGATATCGAGGCTCGCCGATTGCGTTTCCGAAACGCAGGCGGATATCGAGGAGCACCGGCTGCTGGGACCGATCGTCGGCCATGCCGGCGACGGGAACTTCCATGTGCTGTTGTTGTTCGACGATAGACGCGCCGAAGACATCGTCATGGCCGAGAGTTTCGTGCAGCGGCTCAACCGGCGGGCGCTCGACATGGACGGGACATGCACCGGTGAACACGGGATCGGTCAAGGCAAGATGGCGTTTCTGAAACAGGAACTCGGAGGCGCGGTAGATCTGATGCGACAGGTGAAACAGGCGCTCGATCCGGACGATATCTTCAATCCCGGCAAGATTTTCCACCATGGCTGACCGGAATATTCTCCTGAACTTGGGCCTTCGCCCCGGCATCGACAGCGCTAGGGCATTTCCGTTCTCTGCACTTCGGAAATGCTCTGTCTTTTTGTTTTTCCGCAATTCGCTGAGAACATCACTTCGCGCTTTTCCCGGCAAAACCGCTGTGCACTTTTGCTGTAAGTGCTCTAGTGTCGGCACCAGAATCCCGAATGGAGAATCCTTGAATTGGTAGGCCGGTTCCTCGTCTTTCTGGGGGGAGTGATCGTCGTAGCGCTGTTTGTGGCGCTGCTTGCGCCGCTATTCATCGACTGGACGGATTTCCGCAAGAATTTCGAGGATCAGGCGAGCCGCATCATCGGCAAGAAAGTCACTGTCTACGGGACGGTGGATGCGCGGCTCCTGCCGTTTCCGTCGGTCACGCTGCATGATGTGCGCGTCGGCCAGGAAGCGGACGGCACGCCGATCGTCCAGGTCGAGCAGTTCTCCATGGATGCGGAACTCGCGCCTTTCCTGTCGGGAGAGGCGCTGATCTTCGACATGCGCGTCGTCAATCCGAAGGTGCGCCTGAGATTGCTCAAGGACGGCACGCTCGACTGGATGCGCGGCAGCCGCGCCGAAATACCGGCGAAAACCGTCGTTCTCGAAAACGTGCATGTCAGTGGCGGCGAAGTCGAGTTCATCGATGATCAGTCGGGCCGTTCACGCCGCATCACCGGCTTCAATGCGGAAATGTCGGCCAAGTCGCTGGCCGGCCCCTGGCGCATCGAGGGCGATGCGGCCCTTGACGGCGAGCACGGCAGCTTTTCGATCTCGAGCAGCCAGCCGGACGAGAAGGGCGTGCTGCGCATGCGCACGAAGCTTTCGCCGGACAAGCACCCCGTCAGCATCGATCTCGACGGTGAACTGAAGCTCGTCGACAGCAAGCCGAACTATCAGGGCCAGCTTTCGGCAGCGATTGAAAACCGCAACAGTGCCAAGCCCGCCAACAAGAAAGAGCAGCCGCCGCGCGTCAAGGGCCGCTTCGAGCTCACCAACGAACGCATCCGCATTCCCGAATACCGGATGGAGATCGGCCCAACCGACGATCCCTACGTCATAACCGGCGAGGCGACGCTGGATACCGGCAATGAGCCGGAATTCCTGTTGACCGCCGACGGGCAGCAGATCGATGTCAACCGCATCGGCAATCAGGGTGAGGCCGGCAAGACGACGCGCGACGCGGCGGTTTCGGCACGCCAGCGCCTTAATTCGCTGATCGATGTCATCGGCCAGGTGCCGATTCCGCAGGTGCCGGGCAAGGCGAGTGTCAAGCTGCCGGCGATCGTCGCCGGCGATACGACGCTGCGCGACGTGCAACTGGAGTTGGAGCCGGCCGGTACCGGCTGGATGATCGACAGCGCCAGCGGTACGCTGCCGGGGCGTACGCAGGTGGAAGGCAAGGGCAAGCTGCTGCTTCAGGGCGACGCCTCGTTCAACGGCCAGATCGTGGTGGCCTCCAGCCAGCCGACGGGACTTGCCTCCTGGCTTGCCGGCTCGGTCGATCCGGCCATCCGGCAATTGCGGCAGGCGGGCTTTTCCGCCAATGTCAGCCTGACACATGAATTGCAGCGGTTCGAAAATCTTGAAATCGCCATCGGGCCGGCGACCCTGAAGGGCCGGCTGGAGCGGCAGGCGCTTTCCGGCCAGACGCCGACGCTGTCGGTGGCGCTGAACGGTGATACGCTCGATCTCGATGCGCTGCAGGCGCTGAGCGGGCTGATGACTGGCCAGGATGCCGGCGACAACGTGCTGGACCACAAGATTGCCGCCCAGCTCAAGGCCGATAAGTTCACCGCCTTCGGCGTCGATGCCGAAAATGTCGAGACCACCTTCACGATCGCCGACGGCGCGCTTGCCGTCGACCGGCTGTCGATCAAGAACATCGCCGGCGCCGAGCTGACGGCGACCGGCAGGGCGGAAGGCTCGCTGCTCGACTACAAGGGCGCGGGCGAGATCACCTTCAAATCGGCTGATCCCGGCGGCTTCTTCACCATGCTGCGCGAGCACCTGCCGCATCACCCGGTGCTCGACCGGCTGGTGCGCAATGCCGGTTGGTACGGCAATACGGCGCTGCGCGGCGCGCTGACGCTCGGCGGTGATGAAGGCAACGCCCTGACGGTAACGCTGGCGGGCGTCTCGAATGGCAGCCGCGTCAATCTCGACTACCGCATGTCCGATCTCCTGGCGCTGACCGGCAACGGCACGACGAGCCTCGAAACGACGCTCGAAAACGCCGTGCCGTCCGTCTTGTTCGGCCAGGCCGGGCTCGATCCGCTGCCGGTCGATGTCGGCGCCAATGGCCGCCTGACACTGAAGGTGAAGGCATCGGGCAACGATCCTGCCGATGCGGCGCTGACCTTTGCGACCGACCGGACCTCGTTCACCGCCAATGGTAAGGTCGATGTCCGGCCGGAGACTTTCATGAACGGCCAGATCGTGCTTTCGCTCGACAGCGCCGACATCGACCCCTACCTCATCATGAACGGGATCGCCCTGCCGCAGACGGGAACCGGGCTGCCGTTCGGCCTGCAGGTCAATGCCGCCGTCGATAGCGACAAGATCGTCTTTTCCGATCTCAAGGGCCATGCGGCCGACAACGAGTTTTCAGGCGCGCTAAGCTTTGACCGGAAGGCTGCGAAGACGACCGCGTCCGGCGAGCTGAGGCTCTCCAAGGCTGATGCCGGCTGGCTCGGCGAGGCGGTGTTCGGCCAGATCGTCGATCCCGCCAATGGCGCGCTGACGACGGCGCCGCTCGGGTTGCCCGTCTTCAAGGATCTCGACGTCAATGTGAAGCTGACGGCCAAGCAGTTCTGGCCCGGTCTGCCGGAAACGGAGGTCACCGACTTTACCAGCAACGTCGCCTACAAGGGAGACGAGCTGCAGCTCAATGACATGGCCGGCAACTTGGATGGCGGAAAGCTCTCCGGCAATCTGCTGTTCACCAATGCCGATGGTACCGGCTTCCTGCAGACGAAGCTTGCACTTGCCGATTCCGATCTTGCCGGCGTCGTCTGGTTGCGCGACGGCGCGCCGATCGCCAACGGCAAATTCGGATTGTCGCTGTCGATGGAAGCCTCGGGCAAGACGATCGGCGAGATTGCCAGTTCGCTCAACGGTTCGGGCGAACTGAGGCTCGGCGAAACCAGCATACGTGGGCTGAACCTTGCCATCCTTCCACCGCTGCTTGCTGCGACCGACACCATGCAGGAGCAGATCAATGCCGGCAAGGTGCATCCTATCGTCGAGACGCTGCTCAGCAACGGAGAGGCGAAGCTGCCGCCACTCGGCATCCCCTTCAATATCACCGATGGGACATTGCGCGTGCAGAACGTCACCGTCGCCAACGATCTGGCCCGCATCACCGCCGATGCGCAGATCGCGCTGCCGGAGGAGCGGATCACCGCGACGCTGGGCGTCGGGCTCAATCCGGGCACGGAAGCGCTGTCCGGCGCCGAGCCGGCGCTCAGGCTGAATTTTTCCGGCATGCTGCCGTCGCCCGGCAAGACGATGGATGTGACCGATATCACCAGCTATCTGTCGCTACGCGCTTTTGAGCGCGAGCGCCGGCGCGTCGAGCGGCTACAAGCGATCGTGCTCGAAAAGCAGCGGCTGCGGCGCGAGGCAGCACTCTACCGGTTCAATGACGCCGAGCGCGTCAAGGCGGCTGAGATCGAGCAACAACGGCAGGCGGAGGAAGAGCGACTGCGCGCATTGGCGCAGGCAGCGGCGGCGCAAAAGGCTGCTGCCGAGGCTGAGGCTGCACGCACGGCGGAAGCCAAAGCCAAGGCGGATGCGCAGGCGAGGGCTGCCGCCGAGGCGGAAGCGGCGCGGCGCAGCGGGCCGCTGCCCGGTTCGCTCAATTTCGACCAGGTGCCAGGCGTTCAGGCGCAATGAAAATGCATGGGATTTGATTACAGCTCGCGGCTACAGCGCCGCGCGTCTGAAAGACGCGCAAAGGACGCTGTAACGCTTTCGATTCCGATTTAAGAACTATGCAGTAGCGCCGGCTTTCGCCCAAGCGAGCACATACAGCCGGAGCGCCGAGGACAGGTTGCTGTCTGGCGGCCGATGATCATCGATCTCCGAAATCAGCGCGGCGAGCGGTATAGAGCGGCTTGCGGCGATCGTCTTCAGCTCGGCCCAGAATTCATCCTCCAGCGAGAAACTGGTGCGGTGGCCGTGTAATGTCGCCGAATGCTTGCGGATCATGAAGCGGCTTTACATCTTGATGGGATTGTCAGATCGATTCATGCAAACCGCATAAGTGGCTGATCTCAATGCAGGTCGCCCGGAAGTGTGCAGCAGTTGCGGGACAACGACATGCACAAGACAAAACTTTCAGAGCCCACTCCGGCTGTTCAAGCTTTGCATGAAACCGTCACGCGCCATCGTCATCCGTCTCGATCCGGCCGTCTCGATGCGCCCTGTCAGCCTTTTCGTTCAGGCTGCGGGTGAGCTGCTTTTCGGCCTTGGTGCGGCCGAAGGAAATACGGTTCTGTTCGGCCTGCGTCTCCTTTTCGGAGCGGGCCTGCTTCTTGCGGAATTGGCGCAGATTGACGATTTCGGCACTCATGCGGGGCCTTAATCCTTATGAAAAAGGGAGGCTTGGCCTCCCTTCAATCACTGCTTCTTGCGGAAGGAGTCGAGCGAGACGACCGAACCCGGTTTCTTCTCTTCGCCATCGGCAGGTTTTGCTCCTGCGGCCTCATCCGACTTTCCTGCCGCGTCGACTGGATAGGCGGTGATTTCACCGGACGGCAATTCCTCGCCATCGGCGAGCGGAACGTCGAATTCGAGCTCGAAATTGACGGAGGGATCGTAAAAGCCGCGGATCGCATTGAACGGGATGACCAGCTTTTCTGGAACGTCGGAGAAGGAAAGGCCGATCTCGAAATGCGTCTCGGTGATCTTCAACTCCCAAAACTGATGCTGGATGACGATGGTCATCTGCTCGGGATATTTCGACTTCAGGTGCTGGGAAATGCGTACGCCGGTGGCACCGGTGAGGAAGGTGATGAAGAAGTGATGGTCGCCCGGCAGGCGGCCCGTCGCTCCGACTTCCGCCAAAACCTTGCGGATGACGCCGCGAAGTGCATCCTGTGCCAGAATGTCGTAGCGGATATGATCCTGCCCCATGCTTTTCCTGTCTTTCGTCGGTTCGGAAGTCTTTTCACAAGGTTATATGCCACGTCCAGGCGCCTTGGGAAAGACCGGAGCCGAGTCACGTTTTTAAGCAGCATACATGATTTCGGCGGCAGGGAGAAGGTGAAGGCTTCTGTTGCCAGGTGCCTTCGGACCCCGCCTAGAGGTGCGAACCACTAGGACTTTGATTGAAGTGTCACACCGCGATTAAGCAGCGAGACGAGCTTCCGCATAGTTGTCGTTTGCAACTACAATTTTAGCCCGATAACGGCGGTACAATGCCGAGCAAAAAGACGATCTTTACACCCTTGTCGATCCTGTTTCGCCCCCATCAAAAGCCGGCCTTCGAGGCCGCCGGTTTTTGGTGGAGGCGCCGGGTACCGCCCCCGGGTCCAATAGGCTTATTACACCGCTCATTTATCGCCATAGCCAGCCCGAAAGCTAGCACGGGTGATATAGTGGTTTCCTCAGCCGATGGAAAGGGCAAACGTCATAAAAGCGTTATGCGATCCATCAGAAATATTGGGAAAATGCCTGCCGGCGATTGGTTTCCTGCTGCTAGAGGCTTAAATTAACGCAAACGGAATCAGCGCAACATGAAGCAATATCTCGATCTCCTGACCCATGTGATGGAAAAGGGCTCCGACCGGGGCGACCGCACCGGCACCGGCACGCGCTCGGTCTTCGGCTATCAGATGCGCTTCGATCTCGAAGAGGGCTTTCCCGTCCTCACGACGAAAAAGCTGCATCTGCGCTCGATCATCCACGAGCTCCTCTGGTTCCTGAAGGGCGAGACGAACATCCGCTATCTCAAGAAGAACGGCGTTTCTATCTGGGACGAGTGGGCTGACGAAAACGGCGATCTCGGGCCGGTCTACGGCGCCCAGTGGCGCTCTTGGCCAGCGCCGGATGGCGGCCATATCGACCAGATCGCCAACCTCGTCAAAGGTATCGTCAACAACCCGAATTCGCGCCGCCACATCGTCTCGGCCTGGAATCCGGCCGAGGTCGACGAGATGGCGCTGCCGCCCTGCCATTGTCTATTTCAGTTCTATGTCGCCGAAGGCAAGCTTTCCTGCCAGCTCTATCAGCGCTCGGCCGACATTTTCCTCGGTGTGCCGTTCAACATCGCCTCCTATGCGCTTTTGACGATGATGGTGGCTCAGGTGACCGGGTTGAAGCCCGGCGATTTCGTTCACACGCTTGGCGACGCCCATCTCTATCACAATCATTTCGACCAGGCGAAGCTGCAGCTGGCGCGCCGGCCGAAGCCGCTGCCTTTCCTGCGCATCAACCCCGATGTAAGGGACATCTTCGGCTTCACCTTCGACGATTTCGAGCTGATCGGCTACGAGGCCGATGCCAGCATCAAGGCGCCGATCGCGGTCTGATCCGGGATATTTCATGGCTGACATCCGCAAGACCATTATCGTCGCCGTTGCGCGCAACGGCATCATCGGCCGCGACGGCGACATGCCTTGGCGGCTTTCGAGCGATCTCAAGCGCTTCAAGGCGCTGACATTGGGCAAGCCGGTCGTGATGGGCCGCAAGACCTACGATTCAATCGGCAAGCCGCTGCCGGGGCGGCCGAATGTCGTCATCTCGCGGCAGGTGGCGATCGACCATGCTGATGTCTCCATGGCGCATTCGCTGCCGGAGGCGATGACGGCGGCCGAAAGGCTGGCCATCGAAACGGGCGTCGACGAGATCTGCATTATCGGCGGCGGGCAGGTTTACGCCCAGGCGATCGGCCTTGCAGACCGGATGTGCATCACCCATGTCGAGGCCGACCTCGATGGGGACGCTTCGTTCCCCGCGATCGATCCCGACATCTGGCGTGCAGGGGAGTCTATCGCGGTTCCGGCCGGCGAGAAGGACAGTCACCCCACGCGCTTCGTCGTCTATGAACGCCGACACGGCTGAAAATGAACTATTTTCCATTTAAATTGACCAAGTTCCTCACGTTGCGTTGAAAGCGGATGCGGCGATACCTATAACGGTCACCAACGCATCCACCGGTCAGCCCCCACGGTTCCGGATGCGTGGAAGACTTAACGAACAACGAGGTTTTGATGCCCTGGAGCAATCAGAATGGCGGCGGCGGCCCTTGGGGCGGCGGCGGCGGTAATAATAATCAGGGACCATGGGGCCAGGGGCCGAACCGCCCGCGCGGCGGTGGCAGCGGCAAGGGCGGACCGCCCGATCTGGAAGATATCATCCGGCGCGGCCAGGACCAGCTGCGCAACATCATTCCCGGCGGTTTCAACGGCGGCGTCGCGGTGATCGTCGCGGCGATCGTCGCAGTCGTCTGGCTGATCCAGTGCGTCTACGTGGTGCAGCCGGATGAGCGCGGCGTCGAACTGCGGTTCGGCAAGCCGAAGGACGAGATCTCGATGCCCGGCCTGCATTTTCATCTGTGGCCGATGGACTCCGTCGAGACCGTCAAGGTGACCGTGCAACAGCTGAATATCGGGGCGACCTCGGCATCGTCTTCAAACGGCCTGATGCTGTCTAGTGACAAGAGCGTCATCAACGTGCAGTTCGCCGTGTTCTACACGGTCAGTGATCCGAAGGCCTATCTCTTCAACGTCGAAAATCCGGCAGAGACCCTGCAGCAGGTTTCCGACAGCGCCATGCGCGAAATCGTCGGACGGCGTCCGGCGCAGGACGCCTTCCGCAGCAATCGACAGCCGATCGAAGTGGACGTGCTCAATATCCTGCAAGATACGATGAACCGCTACGGCGCAGGCGTGACCGTCACCGGCGTGACGATCCAGAACGTGGCGCCGCCGCGCGAAGTCGCCGATGCTTTCGAAGAAGTGCAGCGTGCCGGTCGCGACCGCGACAGCACGATCGAAGAGGCCAATCGCTACACCAACCAGAAGCTCGGCCAGGCGCGAGGCGATGCGGCGCGAATCCGTGAAGATGCAGCCGCCTACAAGGACCGCGTCGTGAAGGAGGCGGAAGGTGAGGCGCAGCGCTTCACTGCGATCAACGACGAATATGCGAAGGCTCCCGAAGTGACCCGCAAGCGGCTGTTCATCGAAACGATGGAGCAGGTACTGAAGAATTCGAAGAAGGTCATTATCGACGAGAAGCAGGGCGTGCTGCCCTATCTGCCGCTCAATGAGCTCGGCAAGCCGGCGCAGCAGGGAGGTTGAGCCATGATATCGAACAGACTTCCCATCATACTCCTCATCCTCGCCATCGTTCTGGTCGGGCTCTATTCGTCCATCTTCGTGGTGAATGCACGCGAGCAGGCGATCGTCGTCCGCTTCGGCCAGATCCAGTCGGTCAAGACCGAGCCCGGCATCTATTTCAAGCTGCCCTTCGGCTTCATGGATGCCGACCGCGTTCAACTGGTCGAAAAGCAGGCATTGAGGCTCGATCTCGACAATATCCGCGTTCAGGTCCAGGACGGTCAAACCTTCGACGTCGACGCCTTCGTGATCTATAACATCTCGGATGTTCGCCGCTTCCGCGAAACGGTCTCGGGCGATCGCGAGGCCGCAGAAGCGCGGTTGAGGGCGCAGCTCGATTCATCGCTTCGCCGCGTCTACGGTCTGCGCGATTATAATGCCGCGCTCTCGGAAGAGCGTGTCGCGATGATGCTGGAGATTCGCGACGACCTGCGAACCGATGCCGAAAATCTCGGCCTGCATATCGACGATGTTCGCATCCGCCGCACCGACCTTTCGCCTGAGGTTGCGCCCAACACCTATAACGCCATGCGCTCGGAACGCCTGGCCGAGGCCGAGCGTATCCGTGCCGAGGGTAATGAAGAAGGCCAGCGGCGCCGAGCCATCGCCGACCGCCAGGTTGTCGAGTTCACCGCGGGCGCCCAGCGCGATGCGGAAATCCTGCGCGGTCAGGGCGACGCGGAACGCAACCGCGTCTTCGCCGACGCCTTCAGCAAGGATCCTGGTTTCTTCGAGTTCTATCGCTCGATGGCGGCCTATTCCTCCGCGCTCTCGTCGCAGGACACGACATTGGTGTTGTCGCCCAATTCGGAATTCTTCCGCTATTTCGACAATGCCGCCGGCACCCTGCGAACGCCGACAAATCCGGCGGCG
The DNA here is from genome assembly GCF_019685155.1 of Rhizobium sp. NZLR1b. NCBI lineage: Bacteria > Pseudomonadati > Pseudomonadota > Alphaproteobacteria > Hyphomicrobiales > Rhizobiaceae > Rhizobium > Rhizobium sp. NZLR1b. The sequence continues at coordinate 71,991 of NZ_JABDWC010000005.1, read as the reverse complement.
GCAATTCCCGGCGCGGCTGCTCCCGCAGCACCCGCGCAGCCGGCGAACTGACGCCAAAGGATGCCATTCGCATCCTGACAATCCTGGAAGGGCCGGCCCGAGTGCCGGCCCTTTTTTCGTGGAAAGGTCGAGATAATCAGGCTTTTGCGAGGGCGCATCATATTGCTCGGGGATTTCGCGAAAAGGTGATTTCACCCTCCATCATTCCGCCTTATGCTGGTGCTCAATGTGCGCATTTACCGCTTATGAGGATGCTTGATGGCCCCCACGACTCGCTCGCCCTTCAGACGAACGCTCGCGCTTATGGCCAGCGCTGCAATTCTTGCGCATGCCGGCATGAACGGGGCCGCCTATGCGCAAACCGCGCCTGAGACGACAGCGCCTGGGGTTGTTGCACCCGCTCCTTCTACTCCGGAAACGGCCGCTCCTGCACCTACGCCGCCTGCACCCTCCGCACCGCAGCAGGCCGCACCGATGCAGGCCTCACCAATTCAGGCCCCAGCAATTCAGGCCCCAGCAATTCAGGCCCCAGCAATTCAGCCCGGAGTGCCCAACAGTGGTCCGGCTTCGGTTGCCGATCTCGCCGAGGGGCTGCTCGACGCCGTGGTCAACATCTCGACCTCGCAGAATGTGAAGGACGACGAGGGCGCAGGCCCGGCGCCGCGGGCGCCCGACGGCTCGCCGTTCCAGGAATTCTTCAACGATTTCTTCAACAAGCAGCAGGGCAACAAGGGCCCGAACCATAATGTCAGCTCGCTCGGCTCCGGCTTCGTCATCGATCCGGCCGGCTATATCGTCACCAACAACCATGTGATCGAGGGTGCCGACGACATCGAGATCAATTTTGCCAATGGTTCGAAGCTCAAGGCGAAGCTGATCGGCACGGATACGAAGACCGATCTTTCGGTGCTGAAGGTCGAGCCGAAGGCACCGCTGAAATCGGTGAAATTCGGCGATTCCAGCACGATGCGCATCGGCGACTGGGTGATGGCGATCGGCAATCCGTTCGGCTTCGGCGGCTCGGTGACGGTGGGCATCATTTCCGGGCGCGGCCGCAACATCAATGCCGGCCCCTACGATAACTTCATCCAGACGGATGCGGCGATCAATAAGGGCAATTCCGGAGGGCCGCTCTTTAACATGAAGGGTGAGGTGATCGGCATCAACACCGCGATCATTTCGCCGAGCGGCGGCTCGATTGGTATCGGCTTCTCGGTACCCTCCGAGCTTGCCTCAGGCGTCGTCGACCAATTACGCGAATATGGTGAGACGCGGCGCGGCTGGCTCGGCGTGCGCATTCAGCCGGTGACCGACGATATCGCCGACAGCCTCGGGCTCGACACCGCCAAGGGCGCGCTGGTCGCCGGGGTCATCAAGGGCGGCCCCGTCGACGATGGTTCGATCAAGGCTGGCGATGTCATCTTGAAATTCGACGGCAAGACCGTCAGCGAAATGCGCGATCTGCCGCGCGTTGTGGCGGAAAGCACGGTCGGCAAGGAAGTCGACGTGGTGGTGCTGCGCGACGGCAAGGAACAGACCGTCAAGGTCAAACTTGGCCGGCTCGAGGACAGCGATCAGGCGGCAGCATCCGACGATGCGGCGCCCGATGGTTCACAGGATGACGGGGTGATTACGCCTGATCCCGGCGAGAACAACGACATGGACCAGCCGGATTCCGACGATCAGGCGCAGCCCACACCGGGCAAGCCCGACCATCACCAGGGCCAGGTGTCGCCGGATGCGGCAACGCCGAAGAACGTGCTCGGGCTGTCGCTGTCGCTTTTGAGTGCCGAAACGCGCAAGGCTTTCGGCATCGCCGAGAGCGTCGACGGTGTCGTCGTGACGGAGGTGACGCCCGGTTCGGCCTCGGCCGAAAAGGGGTTAAAGCCAGGCGATGTGATCGTCGAGGTGGCGCAGGAGTTCATGAAGTCGCCGGATGCGGTCGCCGCCAAAGTGCAGGCGTTGAAACAGGAGGGCCGCCGCAACGCCCAGTTGATGATCGCATCGGCAAACGGCGATCTGCGGTTTGTGGCGGTGCCGATGGAGTAAGGGGACGGCGGCGGTGACCGTCTCGCTGCCGTGGCCTCGACTTCCTTCATTGACAAGCACTGGAATGAGCGAGGAGAGGGCGTGCCGTGCGGTACCCCCTCTGCCCTGCCGGGCATCTCCCCCACAAGGGGGGGAGATCGGATATGGCCTGCGCCTCCTATCTATCGTTTTGCCGTGCTGGACGTTAATTGTTTGGGGAAGCCAGTGCGCCCAGCCGATCTCCCCACCTGTGGGGGAGATGTTCGGCAGGGCAGAGGGGCGGCCACAGTCACACGGGTGAAGGCGGAGAAGTGTGTGTCGCGTGGTTTACGCGGTCACAAAATCCGTCTTCCTATAGCCCTGGATGTAGAGCAGCGCGGTCAGGTCGCCGTGGTCGATGCGCATTTTGGCTTCTGCGGCAACGGCGGGCTTGGCGTGGAGGGCGACGCCGGCGCCGGCGAGGTGCAGCATGCCGAGGTCGTTGGCGCCGTCGCCGACGGCGATTGCTTCTTCCGGCGAAATGCCAAGGCTTGCCGAAATCTCGTTCAGTGCATCGACCTTCGCCTGCTTACCGAGGATCGGTTCGGCGACAAAGCCGGAGAGGATGCCGCCGTCTTCGAGCAGCGTGTTGGCGCGGTTCTCATCGAAGCCGAGAGCGGCGGCGATGCGGCTGGTGAAGACGGTGAAGCCACCGGAGACGAGGGCGGTGTAGTGACCTTTCGACTTCATGGTGGCGATCAGTTCCGGGCCGCCCGCCGTCAGCGTGATGCGCTTGGCGATCACTTCGTCGACGACCGATATCGGCAGGCCCTTCAACAGGGCGACGCGTTCGCGCAAAGCGGGCTCGAAGGTGATCTCTCCGTTCATGGCGCGGGCGGTGATGGTCGCGACCTTCTCCTTCAGGCCAACTTCGGCGGCAAGTTCGTCGATGCATTCCTGGCCGATCATGGTCGAATCCATGTCGGCGATCAGCAGCTTCTTGCGGCGGCTTTCCTGCTCCTGGATGACGAGGTCGATCGGCGCGCCTGATAGGACTGCAAGAATATTGGCCTCGGTCGCTTGCGCATCCATGCCGTCACGCAGCGCGATGTCGCAGGCGATGCCGTCGGCCAGCCAGTAGAGGCCGGCAGCGTTCACCGCCTCGGCCGCCTTTTCGGCAATTGCGGGTGTCAGCACGGGATTTGACGGATTGGCAACAAGCGTGGCAACGAGGGCCATGATGGAAAACCTTCTGAGCACAGTGAACGCGATCCTGATAACCGGGCCGACCGCCAGCGGCAAGTCCGCTCTCGCCGTCGAACTGGCAAAGCGCCATCGCGGCGCGGTCGTCAACGCCGATAGCATGCAGGTCTATGACACGCTGCAGGTGCTGACCGCGCGCCCGTCGGAAGAGGAGATGCAGGGTGTGCCGCATCATCTCTACGGCCATGTGCCGGCGGGTTCCGGTTATTCCACTGGCGCCTGGCTGCGCGATGTCGCGGTGCTGCTGCCGGCGCTCAGAGCTGCCGGCCGGCTGCCGGTCTTCGTCGGCGGCACCGGGCTCTATTTCAAAGCGCTGACCGGCGGCCTCGCCGATATGCCCGAGATACCGGAGGCGTTACGGGAGGAATTCAGGGCGCGGCTGCTGGAGGAGGGGCCGGAGGGGCTTCATGCAGAGCTTGCCGAGGCCGATCCCGCCATGGCGGCAAGCCTCAACCGCCAGGACGGGCAGCGCATCGTCCGGGCGCTTGAAGTGGTCAAGGCGACGGGACGGTCGATCGCCGAATTCCAGGGCCGGTCCGGACCAGTGGTGATCGACGCTGCCCAGGCTCGCAAGATCGTCGTGCTGCCGGACCGGGCGGTGCTGCATGAGCGCATCAACGGTCGTTTCGAAAAGATGCTGCGGCAGGGCGCGGAGGACGAGGTGAAGACGCTGGTGGCGCTTGGTCTGCCGGCCGAGGCCCCTGTGATGAAGGCAATCGGCGTGCCGCAGATTGCGGCGATGCTGAAGGGCCAGATGACGCGCGACGAGGTGCTGGAGAAGGGGGCTGCGGCAACGCGGCAATATGCCAAGCGGCAAATGACCTGGTTCCGCAACCAGATGGGCGGCAGCTGGGAACGGATGACGGTTTAGGTGAGGCGGCGAAGTCGTTCGGCTGTCGCACTTGTGCTGGGTATTGGGCAAAATCCACTTTCATTCTGTGCGGTTGTTCGTGACCATAAGAGCCCGCCTTCGTCGACGGCTCCCGGTCGGTCTCGATCAGGCATATGGTAACCGGGTACTTTGCGATCGCAGGAGATCTGATAAGTGTCATTGGCATAGTCGACATTGGTGCTGTTACCAAAGTCTGCGTCGGCGACCGAGGGAAGTCTTGCCGTGTTTTTCGCCGGTGCCGGATCGCGCCTGTTGTTCTCATGTCGACCGTCTTTTAGGATCGCATCATGTCTGTCGCTTCACCGTTTCATAGCCTTTCGGCCTTTCCGCCGACCCCCGCCGATATAGATGGCCGCGTGGACACCGAATCCCTCTGCCGCCTGCTGGATCGTCTGTGTGACGCAGGCGTCGCTTCCATCGGCCTTCTCGGCAGCACCGGGATCTACGCCTTTCTCACGCGTGAGGAGCGGCTGCGGGCCGTTCAAGCTGCGGTCGAGTGCGTCGCAGGTCGCGTTCCCCTCGTCGTCGGCGCCGGTGCCCTGCGGACGGACCATGCCGTCGATCTCGCCAGGGATGCCGAGGCCGCTGGTGCAGACGCTCTTCTGCTGGCGCCCGTCTCATATACGCCGCTCACCCAGGAAGAAGCCTACCAGCACTTCCTCGCGGTCACGAAGGCGGCGAAGCTGCCGCTTTGCATCTACAACAATCCCGGCACGACCCACTTTACCTTCAGCCGGGACCTTTTGCAGCGGCTCTCCGAGATCGAGACAATCAGGGCGGTGAAGATGCCTCTGCCCGTTGACAGCGATTTCAGAGGCGAACTGGCGGCATTGCGTCAGACGACGAACCTTGAGATCGGCTACAGCGGCGACTGGGGCGCTGCCGAGGCGCTCCTCTCAGGCGCCGACGCCTGGTACAGCGTCGTCGGCGGCTTGTTTCCGCGCGTTGCTCTTGCGCTAACCACAGCCGCGATTGCCGGAGACCGCGCCGAGACGCTCCGGCTCGATGGCCTCCTGCAGCCGCTCTGGAAAACGTTCAAGGATTTCGGAAGCATCCGTGTGGTCTATACGCTGGTCGACGTTCTTTCTCTCGCCCAGGTACAGCTGCCGCGGCCACTCTTGCCGCTTGGGCCGATGGATCGGCAGCGTGTGCTCGACGCTGTCGAGCCCCTGAGCGCCTTGGAACGGTAGGGCATGATGTCGTCCGAAAACCGCTACGCTTTTCGGGTCGTACTTTGGAGATCGAGCGCCAGCGTCAATCCTTGTTGTAGAGGCTGCTCAGCGGTTTTTTCAGGATGCTTTCGCGCAGCGACGTGCCGGGTTCCCGGCGGGTGATCGCGGGCTGGTCCGTCGGTGATGCCGGCCGGGGGAAGACCGGCTCCTCGCGGCGCATCTCGCGGCGGAGCGCGTCCAGCCGGGGGTCGATCGCTGGCGGTGCGACCGGGTCCAGTCGCGGTGTCTGCGGCAGCAGTTCGCGCCGGTAGGATTCGAGCGGAGCGGACGACGGCGCAGGCGGCGCGTAGGGTATTGCGTCGATATCCTCGTCGGCTGCATCGGCCTCGTCGGGGCCTGCGGCGGACGCAGCATAGCTCACCTGGAAATTCGAGATGTCGGGTCCGACAGTGACCGCCCGCATGCGGGTGACGATCTTGCGCAGGTCGACCGTATCCGGATCTTCGTCACTGTGTTTGCTGTTGGCGCTGCTCGCCTTCGGCAGCAGGCTCTCGTCGACGCGGGAAAAGCGCATGCGCATCGGTACGCTGATCGCCTCGCCGAAAGCAATCGCCTCACCGTTGCCGATCGAGGAGATGAAACTCGTCGTCGAGATCGACGAGTTCGGGATGGCCGAGCGGATGATTTCCTGGTCTCGGTCGTTGGCAAGGCGCATGGCAAAGAGTGTCGAGCACTGCGACAGGATCGTCTGGTCGAGCTCACCCGGCCGTTGGGTGATGATGCCGAGCGAGACGCCGTATTTGCGTCCCTCCTTGGCGATGCGGGCGATCGCCTGGCGCGTCGGCACGAAGCCGAGGCTCGGATCGGAGGGGATGTAGCGGTGGGCTTCTTCGCAAACGACCAGCATGTGGATGGCGCCTTCGCTCCACAGCGCCACCTCGAAGGCCATGCGGCAGAGCACGGAGGCGACCGAATTGACGACTTCGGAGGGAATGCCGGCGAGCTGGAAGGCGCAGATCGGCCGGTTCTCGCCCGGAACGCGGAAGATCTGCGCGATGGTCTCGGTGATCGTGTCGCTGATCGTGTTGTTGGAGAACATGAAGTGGTAGCGCGGATCGTTGATCGCGGCGATCAGGCGCATTTTCAGCGACCGGAGGAAGGGCTTTTCGGTACGACCTTCGAGGCGACCGATGCGCTCGTCGATCAGCGCCAGCAGATCGGCCATGCGGTAGGGCACCGGCGTGTCGGCGGTGATGGAACTCTTTTCCGTCGTGCGGCGCACCAGCGAATTGTCACTGCCGCGGAAGGCGCGTTTGGCTTCCGGCAGGATATCGCGCAGCATGTCGAGCTCTTCGGGCACCGGCGGGCGGCCGCGAAAGACGACTTCGGCAAACTCCTCCAATCGCATCAGCCAGAAGGGCAGGTCGAGCGTATCGGTATCGATCGTGACGGCGTGGTTGGGAAAGGCAGCGGCGAATTCGTTATGCGGATCGAGGATCAGCACACGCAGTTTCGGATCCGCCGCGATCGCTTTGTGCAAGAGCAGCGACACGGCCGTCGACTTGCCGACGCCGGTGGAGCCGACGACGGCGAAATGCTTGGAGAGCATCGAGGGGATGTGGATCGCTGCGTCGATACTTTCATCCTGAGTCAGCTTGCCGATGACGGCGGTCGTGCCCTCTCCCGCATCATAGATGCGTATCAGGTCGGCAGCGCGGATGCGATGGGCGATGGCGCCGAGATAGGGATAACACGAGATGCCGGTCGAGAATTCTTCGCGCCCGTCCTCATCGACACGGACTTCGCCGAGCAGCTCGGTCTCGATTTTGAAATTATTGTCCTCGCCTTCGCCCCAGGCATGGCTGCCGGTGTTCATCTGGTAGACGAGGGCGACGACGCGGTTGCGGCCGACACTGATCGAAATCAGCCGACCGACGGACCAGAGTTCGGTCAGATCGGTGCCGCCTTCTTCGGCGACGGCAGCAATGGTCGCCCGCGAGCCGCTGCACGCAACGACGCGGCCAAGAAAGCGATTTCCCGGTGCATGGCCATCGCGGCGATCGTGCTCGCCTGCCTTGCCAGACACGCGCAAGTCGTTGTTGAGCAAAGGGCTACTCCCTGCAATGGGACATAAGAATAAAGTCCATCCTTTAACAAATCCTTCAAACCATGGTTTTTAGAGGGTAAAGGAGCGCGGATGGATTTTTATTGCGGCATGCGTTGACGCTGCGAAATTTTCTGTCTATCACTTCCGACCATGAAAATCGCAACGGCTCTTATCGTGGTGGGAAAGCGCATGGGCAGGATGGTGTAACCATCCGGCGGTAGCCACCCATGCGCTAGATGACAGGCTCCTCCGGGGCCTTTTTTTATGCCCGAAATTCGGGCTTCCGGCCACAAACGCAATCCCAGCATCAAACGGAACAGACAGATGAGCACGGACAATCAGGCGGCAGGCAATCGGATGACGGGAGCGGAGATCGTTCTCAAGGCGCTGAAGGACAACGGCGTCGAACATATCTTCGGCTATCCGGGCGGCGCGGTCCTGCCGATCTACGACGAGATCTTCCAGCAGGAAGACGTCAAGCACATCCTCGTCCGCCATGAGCAGGGGGCAGGTCATGCGGCCGAAGGGTACGCGCGCTCCACCGGCAAGGTCGGCGTCATGCTGGTGACCTCGGGCCCGGGCGCTACCAATGCGGTCACGCCGCTGCAGGACGCGCTGATGGATTCGATCCCGCTCGTCTGCCTGACCGGTCAGGTCCCGACGCCGCTGATCGGCTCCGACGCCTTCCAGGAATGCGATACGGTCGGCATCACCCGGCCCTGCACCAAGCACAATTGGCTGGTCAAGGACGTCAACCAGCTCGCCGCAGTCATCCACGAAGCCTTCCGCATCGCCCAGTCCGGTCGTCCGGGTCCTGTCGTCGTCGATATTCCGAAAGACGTGCAGTTTGCGACCGGCACCTACACGCCGCCCGCCGATTACGCGATCCAGAAGAGCTACCAGCCGAAGATCCAGGGCGACCTCAACCAGATCCATGCGGCGATCGAGCTGATGGCGAATGCGCGCCGTCCGGTCATCTATTCCGGCGGTGGCGTCGTCAATTCCGGGCCTGAGGCTTCCAAGCTGCTGCGCGAGCTGGTCGAACTCACCGATTTCCCGATCACCTCGACGCTGATGGGCCTCGGCGCCTATCCCGCTTCGGGCAAGAACTGGTTGAAGATGCTCGGCATGCATGGCTCCTATGAGGCCAACATGGCGATGCACGACTGCGATGTCATGGTCTGCATCGGCGCCCGTTTCGACGACCGTATCACCGGCCGTCTCAATGCCTTTTCGCCGAATTCGAAGAAGATCCATATCGATATCGATCCATCTTCGATCAACAAGAACGTCCGTGTCGATATCGGCATCCGCGGCGATGTCGGCCATATCCTCGAAGACATGGTCCGCCTGTGGAGGGCGCTGCCGAAGAAGCCGGAAAAGGGCCGCCTTGAGGACTGGTGGACCGATATCGCTCGCTGGCGGGCGCGCAACTCCTTTGCCTATACAAGGAGCAGCGATGTCATCATGCCGCAATATGCGCTGGAGCGGCTCTACGCGCATACCAAGGACCGCGACACCTACATCACGACCGAGGTTGGCCAGCACCAGATGTGGGCGGCGCAGTTCTTCGGCTTCGAGCAGCCGAACCGCTGGATGACCTCCGGCGGCCTCGGCACGATGGGATATGGCCTGCCGGCAGCGCTCGGCGTACAGATCGCCCATCCCGACAGCCTCGTCATCGACATTGCCGGCGATGCCTCGATCCAGATGTGCATCCAGGAAATGTCGGCTGCGATCCAGCACGATGCGCCGATCAAGATCTTTATCATGAACAACCAGTATATGGGCATGGTGCGCCAGTGGCAGCAGCTGCTGCACGGCAACCGGCTGTCGAACTCCTATACCGAGGCGATGCCTGATTTCGTCAAGCTGGCGGAAGCCTATGGTGCTGTCGGTCTGCGTTGCGAAAAGCCGGAGCATCTCGACGACACCATTCTGGAGATGATCGAGGTCAGAAAGCCGGTCATTTTCGATTGCCGCGTTGCCAATCTCGCCAATTGTTTCCCGATGATCCCCTCGGGCAAGGCCCACAACGAAATGCTGCTGCCGGATGAGGCCACGGACGAAGCGGTCGCCAATGCAATCGATGCCAAGGGCCGCGCGCTCGTCTGACATTTTTAATTTGCGCATAATCCTTTCCGAAAATCGTTTCCGATTTTCGGGGTTATGCGGCAGGGAAGAGGAAACTCAAGACCATGAACGCACACCTTCAGCCCACGGGCTCCGCCTATTTCATTTCGCCGGAAACGGCGGCGATCGAAAGCCACACGCTTTCCATTCTCGTCGACAATGAGCCGGGCGTTCTTGCCCGGGTCATCGGCCTGTTTTCCGGCCGGGGCTACAATATCGAAAGCCTGACGGTCTCCGAGACCGAACATCAGGCGCATCTTTCCCGGATCACCATCGTCACACGCGGCACACCGCATGTGCTGGAGCAGATCAAGGCGCAGCTCGAGCGCATCGTACCGGTACACCGCGTCGTCGACCTGACGGTGCGTGCCCGCGAACTCGGCCAGGACCGGCCGATCGAGCGCGAAGTGGCGCTGGTCAAGGTGATCGGCGAGGGCGACATGCGCGCCGAGACGCTGCGCCTGGCCGATGCCTTCCATGCCAAGGTGGTGGATGCGACGGTCGGTCACTTTATTCTTGAGATAACCGGCAAGTCATCGAAGATCGATCAGTTCGTGGCGATCATGAAGCCGCTCGGCCTCATCGAGGTCTGCCGCACCGGCATCGCCGCAATGAATCGCGGCGCGCAGGGCATGTAAGCTCGCTGCTGTAATAATTGGAAGCCGCTGAAGATCAGAGCATCTCCAGCGGTTTTTTCTTGGTGGGCGGCGGGAAGGCGGCGTCGAGCGCCTGCCAGTCCTCGGCAGTGATATCGAGCGAGACGCAGTCGCGGTTTTCCGCCGCGCGTTCAGCATTCGATGTCTTCGGGATGACGATGACGCCGTCGCGTTCGAGCAGGAAGGCCAGCGCCAGCTGGGCGGGCGTTGCCTGATAGGCCTTGGCGATGCGGATCAGCTCGGGATGATGCAGGATATGTCCCTGCTCGATCGGCGAATAGGCCATGACGGGAATCTTACGGCTCTGGCACCAGGGCAAGAGGTCGAATTCGATGCCGCGGCGGGAGAGATTGTAGAGCACCTGGTTGGCGGCGACATTGGCGCCGTCGGGCACTCCGAGAAGTTCCTCCATGTCGCCGGTGTCGAAGTTGGAGACGCCCCAGGCGCCGATCTTGCCGGATGCCTTCAGCATTTCGAAGGCCGCGACGGTCTCGGCCAGCGGATGGCTACCGCGCCAGTGCAGGAGATAGAGATCGATGCGGTCGGTGCGAAGCCGTTCGAGACTGCGCTCGCAGGCATCGACCGTGCCCTTCAGGCTGGCGTTCCAGGGATAGACCTTGCTGACGATGAAGACCTCGTCGCGCCGTCCGCTGATCGCTTGGCCGACGATCTCTTCGGCACCGCCGTCTCCGTACATTTCGGCGGTGTCGATCAGCGTCATGCCGAGATCGATACCGACCTTGAGACTTTCGATCTCCGCCCTAGCGTGGCCGGCATCGTCGCCCATGGCCCAGCTTCCCTGGCCGAGTGCCGGCACTTGCACGCCGTTCGGGAATGTAATGGATGGGATCGGGTCGTCCTGCATGGGTTTTCTTCCGTTCGCGAAGAGATTGGGCCGTATCGCCATCTTTCAAGCAATCCTGTCACCGTGACAATGATGGAATGGTGTCAGCTGTTTAGGACAGTTATGCTGACCTAAAATGAACTCGGCCGAGAAGGTCGGTTCGGGAGGTCGCATGCCGCTGGATACATTTCTCGCCCTCATTCTCTTCGCCTTTACGACGTCGATCACGCCGGGGCCGAACAATATGATGCTTTTTGCATCGGGCGTGAATTTCGGCTTCCGCAGGACGATCCCGCATATGTTCGGCATCGGTGTCGGCTTCTTCTCGCTGCTCATCGGCGTCGGCCTCGGGCTCGGTGCGGTTCTGCATACGGTGCCGGTCGTCTATATGGCGCTGAAATTTGCCGGCGGTGCCTATCTCGTCTGGATCGCCTGGAAGATCGCCTCTTCGCGGTCGCTCGTCGAAGGCAGGAGCGGCGTCGAGCCGATGTCCTTCTTTTCGGCTGCCGCCTTCCAGTGGGTCAATCCGAAAGCCTGGGTAATGGCGGTCACCGCGATGGCGACCTATACCAATCAGGAGCTTTACTTGGGCAGCGTGCTTCTCGTCGGCCTGGCTTTCGCAGCCGTCAACGTGCCAAGCGTATCGACATGGGCGGGCTTTGGTTCGGCGTTGCGGGAATGGCTTTCCGATCCGGTGCGGCTGAGATGGTTCAATATCAGCATGGCGGTGCTATTGGTGGCGAGCCTCTGGCCGATGCTAAAATAGAGCGATTGCCGGCTTCATCAGCATCAGCCAGAGAATGCCGACGACGGCTGAGAAGGCCGGAAAACCGCAGGCGAACCAGATGCGGTAGAGGCGAAAATAAGCCGGCGGCAAGGCGCTTCCAGACGCCGCGGCCATGCGGGCGAGATCGCGCAGCCGGATCTGGATCCGGACAACCGGCAGCCAGAACAGGCCGCTGACGACGTAAAGCAGCAGCGAAAGCGCGATCCATCCCTCCGACAGCTCCCAGCCGATCGATCGGGCCAGCAGAGCGCCGGTGGCCGGCTGGAGAATGGCTGCGGTGGCGGTAAAGACGGTGTCTGCGACGACGACGGTGGCGGCGACATGGGCAATCAGCCGGGGATCACGTGTCCGGTGCGCCATCATCATGAAGAAGGCGATGCCGGCGCCGGTGCCGAAGAGCACGGTCGCGCCGATGACATGGGCAAAGAGCAACCATTGCTCAAGCATCAGCGTTCATCCAGGGTGGCGAGGGCTGTCAGCGTCAGCAGGATCGACGGCAGCACCTTGACGAGCGGGCCGAGCGGATCGAGCCAGAGTGCCGGTTCTATGAGGCTTGCGCCAATGAGATAGGCGAGCGACGCGGCCAGCATGCCGAGAAGAGCGCGTTTGGCCAGCGGACGGAAAAGGACGGCGGCGCCGAGCGCGATGTCTATCAGGCAGGTGGCCAGTGTCAGCATCGTTGCGGCTGCCTCCGGCATAAACGGCAGGAAATGGGTGGATGTTTTCTCGATCGCAAGCAGCGGGATCAGGCCGGAGAGTAGCCAGAAGGCGGAGAGGCCCGATATGACGAGCGGCTTCAGGAGATAGAGCCGGGCAAACCAGAGATCCTGCACGCCGGAGGGATTGCCCGAAAGGGTTGCGGCCGCCGAGAGAGTCGCCAGGCCTGACGGTGGCGCGCGATCCATGCTGATACCTTCGGACATGACGGTCATGGCGGTAGAGCGCAGCGGCGAGCGCCAGCCGAGATGACCGGCCATATCCGCAAGCCATGTGACCGGCCTTGCAAGAATGGGCGGAATGGAAATGACGGGTGCATGCGGCAGGCCGAGCCAGGCGCGGTGGAGTTTGACGAGGCTTGCGAGCGTTTGCCGTTCTTCGGCCGCCAGTTCGATATCGCTGCCGGAGGGGAGCGCACCGCAGATTGCGGCTGAGACTGCGGCGGCGACATCTTCGACGGCGACGGTTTCGACCGGGCTGTCGGCGTGGATGAGCGGCAGGACGAGGGGGATGGTAGCGAGGGAACGCAGCAGCGCTGTGCCACCGTGGGCGTTTCGGCCGAGCACTAGCGCTGGGCGCAGGATCACGTAGGGAATGCCGCTTGCCGCAAGCGCCAGGTCGGCGGCACGCTTGGTCGCTAGAAAGGGCCGATCACGACCGGCGCCGTCAGTGCGCGCCGATATCTGGACGATCAACTTCACGCCGGCCGTGCGTGCTGCTCCCTGCAGCGCGATCATCGCCCGTTCCTGTGTGGCGGCAAGGTCGTCAGACAGGCCGTCCTGCAAAGCGCCAGCGCCGTTGACGACAATCTGCTGGCCTTCAAGTACCGTCGCCCAGTCGGCCGCGTCGGTCATCCTAGCCAGATTTGCGCTGATCCAACGGATGCTGGGCTGGCGGAGGCGCGCCCGGCCGGGATTCCGGCCAAGCCCGGTGATGACATGGCCATCCTCTAGCAATCTTGCCGCGACCGCCGAACCGATAAAGCCTGTAGCACCGAGAATGAGAATATTCATAAGGAGGAGGTTACCGATACCTCAAGTAATTTTACGCGGATCGATTTTTGCCATGGGAACGGCGCATTCGGTCACGATTTGTGCTGCCAGTAGCGGGTCTATCGGCTGCTCGTCGATCGCGAAAGCAAGCTCGATTGCCATGCCGATCGCCAGCGGCCGCCGCCGGACCGGGACATGGTTCATATCCAGAACCTGCCGGGCAATCGGCCAGAGGCGCCTGACATAGCTGATGGGCAGGGCGCCGGGCTGATCATCTTGCGCCAACCGTGGCCTGCCGAACTGCGGATCGCCGATGGTGGCCGCGACATGGCGAAACGTATCGAGGACCGTCTCTTGCGACAGAACCGCGCCCTGGTTTCCGGCGGCGCCATAGGTCAGCGCCAGCAGAGAATCATGGCTTTCCAGCAGGAAAGCATTCGGCAGATTGCCAGCGTAGTAGCGAGATCCATCCCTTGTTTCCATGGTGACTAGATCGGCGCCGTCGCGACATTGCCCTGCTTCAGCCACATTGAGTGCGGCAAGAACACAAGAGAATCCGCCGATTGATCCGAGCGCCGCCAATAGATCGATCATCCGAAAACGGCCGTCTTCGGCGATTTCCTGACGGATCCGGTCGAGGAGGGCGCGGGCCACGAGCCTCGGGCCTTGCAAAGGATTGCCGGCCTCGTTCGGGCGCGGATCGTCCTGCACAGCGCTTTGCGCACGGATCTTTATTTCCTCTGCCTGAGAGGAGGAGGAAGAGGCGGGCGGATTGGTTCTTCGGCCGAATGTCGGAGTTTTCATGCGGTGCAATCTGAAGATGAAGCCATTAATGTTTGGTTATATCGGCGGGGTGAAGGATGGTTTGCTTAACCAATCCCTATTCGCCTGGCGGCATCTTTACGAGAAACGCACTTGGCGGCCATCCGACCAGCGCCTAAGATCCAGCCGCCTATTCGGGAGAGCGTTATGCGGCACAGCGACGATCATGCAGGTCATGACCACGACGACCATGACCACGACAACCACTATTCCGACATGCAAGCCCGCGTCAAAGCGCTGGAAACGCTGCTGACGGCGAAGGGTCTGATCGACCCGACGGCGATCGATGCGATTGTCGAGACCTATGAGACGAAGGTGGGGCCGAGGAACGGTGCGCATGTCGTTGCCAAGGCCTGGAGCGATGCCGATTTCGCCGAGTGGCTGAAGCGCGATGCGACGGCGGCGATTGCCAGCCTCGGCTATACCGGCCGGCAGGGCGAGCATATGCGCGCCGTCTTCAATACGGCCGAGACCCATAATCTCATCGTCTGCACGCTCTGCTCCTGTTATCCCTGGTCGGTGCTCGGCCTGCCGCCGGTCTGGTACAAGGCGCCGGCCTATCGCTCGCGCGCGGTGATCGATCCGCGCGGCGTGCTTGCCGAATTCGGGCTGACGCTGCCGAAGGAGAAGAAGATCCGCGTCTGGGATTCGACGGCGGAGCTGCGTTATCTCGTCATTCCCGAACGGCCGGACGGCACGGACGGAATAGACGAGGCAGCTCTCGCTGATCTCGTCAGCCGCGATGCAATGATCGGCACGGCCGTCGCCCGAAGCCCGGAGGCTCCTGCATGAACGGACCGCACGATCTCGGTGGTCAGATGGGTTTTGGTCCTGTCGCGCCGGAAAAGGACGAACCCTGTTTCCACGCCGAATGGGAAAAGCGGGCGCTCGGCGTCACGCTTTCCTGCGGGGCTTTCGGCGCATGGACGATCGATGAAAGCCGGCATGTGCGCGAGAATATTCCGCCGGCCGACTACCTCGCCGCCAGCTATTACGAGATCTGGATCCGCGGCGTCGAGGTGCTGCTCGAACGGCACGGCTTTGCGACGCGCGCGGAATTGCAGTCAGGCCATGCCCAGCAGGGCGGTGCGGCGCCGAAGCGGGTGCTGAAGGCGGAGATGGTGCCCGCTACTCTGGCCAAAGGCGGACCTTGCGATCGTCCGATCGGGACGACGCCGCTCTTCGCGGTCGGCGAGACGGTGAGGACGAAGAATTTCAATCCGGCCACGCATACGCGGCTGCCACGTTATGCGCGCGCCAAGACGGGTGTCGTCGAGGCGGTGCAAGGGGCTTTCGTCTTCCCCGACGATAACGCGCATGGCCGCGGCGAAAATCCGCAATGGCTCTACACAGTCGTCTTCGACGGCGGCGAGATCTGGGGCGAGGGGGCGGATCCATCACTGAGGGTCTCCATCGATGCGTGGGAGAGCTATCTTGAGCGTTTGTGAGACGCCGTCTCAGCTGGCGCAATCGCCAGGTTTGCCGAGGTCGTCGGAGGGTGATCCGATTTTTCCCGAGCCTTGGGCGGCGGAAGCTTTCGCTATGACCGTGCATCTGCATGAGAAGGGGCTATTCGCCTGGGGCGAATGGGCTGAGGTCCTGTCTAAGGAGTTGCATACGCCCGGCCGTGCCGAAGATGGCAGCGATTATTTCGACTGCTGGGTGGCGGCCCTTTCCGAGCTGCTCGTCAGCCGCGACATAGCAGATGCATCCGTCATCCTCGACCTGCAGCAGAGCTGGCAGCGGGCTGCCGAAGCCACGCCGCACGGGCAGCCGATCGAACTTACCAACGATCCGCTGCGCTGATCTGTAGAGCGGTTCAACGGAAGCGCAGAACCGCTCTAGTCTTTTGTTTTTACGCAATTTCGGCCGGAAAACCGCTTCGCACTTTTCCTGGAGTTGCTCTAAAGCGTGTCGCGATCTTTCAGATTCGGTTGTCACGCTTTAGGTCTTTGTTTTTATGCATGTCTTTATCGCAAAACCGCGGCACACTTTTGCGAGACATGCTCTAGGACGGAAACTGCCGGTAGCATTCCTCGGCAACATTACGCAGCGCCTGCCTGGAGATTTCGCCGGTGACGGCATAACCGAGTTCGCCGTCGATCCAGTAGAAGGTCTCGAGATTGCCCGATGAGGCGAAGCGGAAGCTGGTCGTGCGGTTTTCGGTGTTGCGGCCGACGATGACGGTCAGGCGTTCGCCTGCCTGGTTCTCGTACATGAACATGGCGCCCGGTCGGCCATCGACGGGCAGTAGGCGGCCGCCGACCAGTTTGAAGCCGAGCGGCTGCAGATTGGGGATCTTCAGATTCTGGATGGCCAGGCGCTTGCCGAGCCAGGTGGCGAGATGAAGCTCCTCGTCGGCGAAGACCTCGACCGGATGGCGAACCTCGGCGGCATAGACCATGAACGCGGTCTCAGCCTGCTTCGGCAGGGTTTCGGAGCCGGCAAGCTGCAGCTCCGGCCTTTCCAGCAGAGCCGGGCCGTAGTGGCCGGCGACGGCGCCGAGCGCGAAGACGACGAGGGCGGCGGCGGCGATCGCCAGGCGTTTCCGCCCCGATGAGACGCTGCGCAGGGGCGAGACGAGCAGGGTGTCCGTGCCCTTCGCTTTCTCATATCCTGAAAACAGCGACCGGATGCTGCTATTCTGCGCCTGCCATTCGGCGACCAGAGCCGCCTCGTCGGGGTTGTCGGCGAGGTAAGCCTCGATCCGGGCGCGCGCCGCTTGCGGCAACTGGCCGTCGGCATAGGCGTGGAGATCGGCTTCGGTGACGATCGGGTTGGCTTCGTTCATTTCGGCCTCCGAAGCGTAATGATGTTATCGGCTTTCAGCCGCTCGGCGACGCGCTGGCGGGCGCGCGACAGCCGGGACATGACGGTGCCAATGGGGATGTCGAGGGCTGCGGCAACCTCGCTATACGTGTATCCCTCGATGACCACGAGCATCAGCACGGCGCGGCGCTCCTCCGAAAGGCTGTTCAGCGCGTTGTCGAGCCGGGCGCGCTCCAGCGGATCGGCCAGCGTTTCGGGTGCGGCGATGTCCCCTGCGGCGTCGAGTTCGACGATAGCGTCGCGCGCCTTGCCGCGCCGGCCGTTGCGGTAGAGATTGGTCATAATGGTCAGGACCCAGCCGCGCAGATTGAGGCCGCGCCATTGGCCACGGCGCGCCAGCACCTTCTCGACACAGTCTTGGAGCAGATCCTCGCCATCGGCATCCGAGCGCGTCAGGCTGCGCGAATAGCGCCGGAGCGAGGGGAGGAGGGCCAGGATCTGGCCCTCGAAACTTTCCGGTGCGGGTGTTTTCACGCCGACCGCTCTCTTGTAATGACCGCCCCTTCGATCAAGGCCTCTACAATCAAGGTTTGGCAAGGCTCCAGTTGCCGCCGACGCCATCGCCGGTGATGTCGCCCATCTTCTTGTCCTTGACCCAGTAATAAAGCGGCATGCCGTCCTTGGCCCATTGCTTCGTGCCGTCCTTACGGTCGATGATAGAATATGCACCATCAGCCTTGGCACCGCCAGCGGCCATCAGCGGCGGCCAGTTCTTGGCGCAATCGTCGTTGCAGTTGGAAACCCCCTTGGCGTCCTTTTTGAAGGTGTAGAGGGTCATGCCGTCTTTGCCGGCAAGAACTTTACCCTTGGCGGATTCGACTTCCTTGACTGGAGTGGCTGCGAAAGCAGCGGTGGCGGCAAGGGCGGCAGCCGCCACGGCGAACAGGAATTTCACGGATTTCATGATGTCTCTCCTTGAGATTGGGCATGCAATTTTGCGATGCCTGAGATGAGACACGAGACGAGGCGGTTTTGTTCCCAACGCATGGAAAGTTTTATGGCAGGAGGCGCGCGAGCCCGTGCCGATATTCCGCGGGCAGGGGCGAAGGCCGGTTTGCGCGGTCATTTACATTATGCCGGTTTTCGGATAGCGTATATCCTTAATTCGCATCCTGAAACAGCCATCACGCGAGTTGCTGAATGATCCTGAAAAGCCAGGTCGAGTGGGCGCTCCACTGCTGCGCCATTCTCGCAGGCCTGCCCGAGGGCAGGTACCTTTCCACCAAGGCGCTCGCAGAGCTTCATGGTCTGCCGAAGGAATATCTCTCCAAGGCGCTGCAGAGCCTTTCGCAGGCATCGCTGGTCGAGACCACGCTTGGCCCGACTGGCGGCTACAGGCTTGCGAGCCCTCCTTCGGAGATCAATTTCCTCGACATCGTCGAGGCGGTCGAGGGCAAAACGCTGAGCTTCACCTGCACGAACATCCGGGCGAACAATCCTTGCCGGGCCGAAGGATATTGCGACAGCAAGCCCTGCGCGGTCGCGCGCGTTATGTGGGCGGCGGACGAGGCCTGGCGGGATACGCTGAGACGCGTCCGGCTTTCCGATCTGGTCGGCACCTTGTCCGAGGAAGTGCCCCCCGAGCTCTGGCGGAGCACGTTCGAATGGGTGCTCAAGCGCGCCGGCTGATTACAGCGCCGCGGGTCGTATTAGACGCGCAAAGGACGCTGTAACACTTTGAATCTACGCATCGTGCTTTCCGAAAATCGATTTCGATTTT
This sequence comes from Rhizobium sp. NZLR1b, assembly GCF_019685155.1. Lineage (NCBI taxonomy): Bacteria > Pseudomonadati > Pseudomonadota > Alphaproteobacteria > Hyphomicrobiales > Rhizobiaceae > Rhizobium > Rhizobium sp. NZLR1b. Next base: position 53,050 of record NZ_JABDWC010000005.1, on the reverse strand, counting down.
CGGAAAGCACGATGCGCTAGGCCCTGAAGATTGTCCTGATGGTTTTCAGGATAGCGCGCGCGCTGTGGGCGGGTTCGGCGGGCAGGGCGGCATCGTCGCGGAATCGCTCCGCGCGGAGGGCGAGGTCTTCGGCGATTTCTTCCGCCAGCGCCGGACGCTCACTCAGCAGCGGCGCGAAGGCCTGCTGATCGATTTCATAGACCGTCACGGCGGTAAGAGCCTCCAGGGTACAGACTTCCTGCATGGCGGAGAGCAGTCCGGTTTCTCCGAAAAAATCACCCGGCGCGAGCCGCCCGCGTTCCCAATCTCCGTGCCGCGCCGCGATAATGCCGGCCCGCACCATCATCAGGGACGGCAGCATTTCGCCCTCCCGCACGATCACGTCGCCCTTGCGGAACTCACGCACGGCGGTTGTCTCGGCGAGTTTCTGCTTTTCATCGGTCGTCAGCGCCGCAAAGATCGGTATGGCCTCGATCAGTTCGAGCGGCGTTACGCGGGGCGCCCGTGCGCTCTCTTCGGTCGGCAGATCGCCCGTCAGGACCGAGGCGGCCGCCGGAACGGCCAAAAGCAGGCCGGCCGATTTGCAGTGACGGTAGACGAGATCGAGCACCTCGTTTCGCGCCGTCGCGCGCTGGCTGGGGCTCGTCACCCGGAACTGTAGCTCGACCTCCAGTGCCGTGGCGTCCAGCCCCCTCAGCGCCACGACCGGCGGCGGCTCGCGCACGATGGAATTGCAGCTCGCGAGCGCCGACAACATCACTTGGCGGACCGATGCCGGCATCCGTGTCGGGGCGATGCGGATGGTGAGGATCAGCAGATGGCTTTCGTCCGGCCGGCTTACATTCGTCACGGCGAGCTTGGCCAGAAAACTGTTCGGCAGAACGACGAGATTGTTTGCGCTGGTCAGGATGTGCGTCGCACGCCAATTGCTTTCGACGACGCGTCCCTCTGTGCCGTCGCTCAAAAGAATCCAGTCACCGATGATGTATGGCCGGCCGAGGGTCAGCGCGATGCCGGAGAAGACGTCTGCGAGCGTGCTCTGCAGCGCAAGGCCGAGAATGATGGCGACGACGCCCGAGGTCGCAACGAGGGTGCCGATCGGCACGCCGAAGACGAAGGCCAGAACGGACAGGGCCATGCCGATATAGACGACGCCAATGACGAGATCCTGGAGCAGGCGAGCCTCTCGTGGACTGCCTTCCAGCACCAGATACAGCCTGATGAAACCGATGACGGCCCATGCCAAATGAATCCACCAGAGCGTTTTCGCGACGATGACGAGCAGGGCCTGCGGATCCTCGGACTCATATCCTTGAAACCGGTGGGGTTCGATGCCGCTGCCGACGAGGATCAAAGTCATCGCGGCGAAGAAGAATATCTGCACCACCAGCCGCGTCGTGGGCCGTTGGCGGGAAAGCAGGTGCCAGACGACGATCCCGGCGAAGCCGACTGTTATGAGCGATATCAGAGGCTTGCCGAAGAGCGCGTCGTAGATCATCTGTCTTTGTCTCCGGGAGGGGCGGGCGGCGTATGATTCAGCATGTCGGCCGCCAGCGCAAGCATCGGCCCGCGCGGACGGGTTTGGCGGCCACTTACTTCTTGAGGGGATAGGTCAGCTCTTTCTGGTTGGTGTCGACCACGAAGACGGCGAGCAGGCGGGCGGGCTTGGTTTCGCTGCCGTTGGCGCTGACGCCGTGCCGGTCGCCCGGCATTTCGGAGAAACTCTCGCCGGCATGATAGACCTTGACGGGGCCGTCATTGACCTGGCTGCGGATCGCTCCTTCGAGCACGGTGGCGTAGATGAAGGCCGTGTCCGGATGGGTGTGGCCTTCGGAGAAGCCGCCCGGCCCATATTCGACCAGCACGCCCTTGATACTCTTGCCCGGCACGTTCGGAAGCTCGTGCTCATAGACGAGGGTGACCTTCGCAGACTTGCTGTTGTCGTGGGCGCTGGCGCCGGTGGCAGTCAGAAAGGCGAGGGCGACGGCGGCGAGGACTGAGGTTTTGATCATTGGAATCTCCATATTGCTTGGATGAGCAGGACGCGCCTGAGCGGCCGCGTCCTGGCGCAAATCACTTCGGCTGGGCGGATTTTGCGAACCATTGTTCGAAGGTGATCGAGCCGAGGCTGCGGCTGTCGTCGGAAACGAGCGACTGGTCGTTGAGCCGGACGCCGAAATATTTCGCTTCCGGATCGGCTTCGACGGTACGCGGGTCTTTCATCGCCTTCAGATATCGGGCGACGAGTTCGCTCAGGCGCGCCCGTTCCGGACCTGATATCTCGATTGTGGCGTTGGCGGGCGCGGAGAGCGCCACATCCGCCATGACGTCGGCGACGTCGTCGGAGGCGATCGGCTGGACATAGGCCGGCGACAGGCGAACTGTCTGGCCGACCGTTGCCGATTGGGCGATTCCGCCGAGGAATTCCATGAATTGCGTCGAATGCACGATGGTGTAGGGAATACCAGACGCCTTGATCAGTCTTTCCTGAGCGAGCTTGCCGCGGAAATAGCCGCTTTCCTGCAGTCGCTCGGTACCGACGACGGAGAGAGCGACATGGTGTTTTACCCCGGCAACCTTCTCGGCGGCGAGAAGATTGCGGCCCGAGGTCTCGAAGAATTCGAGCACGGCCTTGTCTTCGAAAGATGGCGAATTGGCAAGGTCTAGCACCACTTCGGCGCCCGAGAGCGCGTTCGCCAATCCTTCTCCCGTGATCGTATTGACGCCTGAGTTCGGCGAGGCGGCAATCACGTCATGCCCGCGCTTGTGCAAGCGTTCGACAGTCTTTGAACCGATGAGGCCGGTTCCGCCGATGACAACGATTTTCATAACAGATCTCCGTTCGCTGCCGGGGTGCGACAGCGTCAAAGGTGAATCTTCTCAATGAATTGTGGGGTTTAGTTCAAGCCTGATTTGTCGAGGCCATAGGCCTTGTCGGCCGAGCCGGGGACCGTCTTGAAGCCGACATTGACGCGGTTCCAAGCATTGATGGCCATGACGACAAAGGTCAGATCGGAGATTTCCTTTTCGGAAAGCTGGCCGCGAACCCGTTCGTAAATCTCGTCGGGAATGCCGCCCTCGGGAAGCTTCGTCAGCGCTTCGGTCCAGGCAAGGGCTGCGCGCTCGCGGGGAACGAACAGGTTGGATTCCCGCCAGATGGCGACGTGATGGAGCCTGAGCTCGGTCTCACCATGGATCTTTGCCTGCTTCACATGCATGTCAAGGCAAAAGCCGCATCCATTGATCTGTGAAGCGCGGATCTCGATGAGGGCCTGAAGCTTCTCGTCGATCACGCTGCTCTTCAGCGCCATGCTGAATTCCATGAATTTCTTGAAAAGCTCGGGGGACTGCTGGGCGTAGTTCAATCGCTGGCTCATGTCATCTCTCCTCTAATTAAGGATATTTAGTATCCTTATGGATATAAGATATCCTTAATTGCTGGACTGTAAAGCCATTCTCGCTTAGTTTGGCTGCATAAGGCCTATGCGCAAAAGTATGAGGGGGCAGGGATGGATATCGTTTCGGCATTGCGAGCCTTCCAACGCGTCGTGGAGACGGGCTCGTTTTCAGCGGCGGCGCATGATCTCGACGTGACACAGCCGGCGGTTTCACGGCAGGTCGCAGCCCTTGAAGGCCATTTCAACACGCGCCTCCTACATCGCACGACGAGCGGCCTGTCGCTGACGGCGGAGGGGGAACGGATGCTGCCGATGGCGCTGAGGATTCTTGAAGCGGTGGAGGAACTTGGCGATGCGGCCGGATCGGATGGGGCCATGGCTTCGGGGAAGGTCAGACTCAGCGTCCCCGCGCCGCTCGGCCTCTATCTCAGCGAACGGCTGGGCGATCTTCTTGCCGTCCATCCGAAGCTTTCGGTCGAACTGCTCCTCAGGGAGCAAAGCTCCGATATGATCGAGGAGCGCCTCGACCTCGAAGTGCGGCTGGGCTCGGTCGCTGACAGCAGCCTCGTTTGCCGGCGGATAGGTTGGACGACGGCTTTCCTTGTGGCATCACCCACCTATCTCGCGCGCAAGGAAGCGCCGCGGGCGCCGAAAGACATCAGGGAGCACGAATGTCTGTGCTACAACAGGGCCGGCGGAGCTTCCACCTGGTCGTTCTCGAATGGCTCGGAAGACATTTCGGTTCGGATTTCGCCGCGCCTGACCGCCTGCAGCGCCGTCGCCATTCACAGGGCAGCCCTTGCCGGCGCGGGCCTGGCGGTCCTCTCCCATATCATCGCCGTCCCGGATATCGCCGATGGCCGGCTGATCCCCTTGATGGAGGATTTTCAACCAAGCCGCCTGCCGATCACGGTCGTCTATCCCTCGAGGCGCAACATGCCGCTCCGCGTCAAGACGGTTCTGGATTTTCTGACCGACGCGATCGGGCGGGACCCGTCTATGTGCGCGAGCGGCATGGGCTGGCAGTAGAACGGATGATCGTCCCGCCGCGCGATTTGCCGTTTTCCGCCTTGCCTAACGCCCGCGAATCCTGCCAAGTCGTCCGATCATGCAATTTGCGCCGCAACAAGACGAAGCCCTCAAGGCTGTTTCGAAATGGCTGAATGAAGGGCGTTCGCCGCTCTTTCGCCTATTCGGCTATGCCGGAACGGGCAAGACGACGCTTGCCAAGCATTTCGCCGAGAATGTCGACGGTGATGTGCTGTTTGCGGCCTTTACCGGCAAGGCCGCACAAGTGTTGCGCTCGCGCGGCGCCTCCAACGCCCGGACGATCCATTCGCTGATCTACCGCCCGCGCGGCGAGGAAGCGGTGGAGGACGAAGAGACCGGCAAGACTTCGATCGCACCGATGTTTTCGATCAACCGGCAGAGCCCGGTCGCCAAGGCGGCGCTGATTATCGTCGACGAATGCTCGATGGTGGACGAGGCGCTCGGCAAGGATCTAATGAGCTTCGGCACGCCGATCCTGGTGCTCGGCGATCCCGGCCAGCTGCCGCCGGTCACCGGCGGCGGTTACTTCACCAATCAGGATCCCGATTACCTGCTGACCGATATCCATCGCCAGGCGCGCGATAATCCGATCATCAAGCTCGCCATGCAGGTGCGCGAGGGCAATGAGGTGATGTACGGCGATTACGGCACGGCCAAGGTGATCTCGAAGAACGAGGTGACGCAGCAGCTGGTACTCGATGCCGACCAAGTGCTCGTCGGCACCAACAGGACCCGGCGGCGCTACAATCAGCGCCTGCGCGAGCTGAAAGGCTTCAATGCCGATTACCCGCAGACCGGCGACAAGCTCGTCTGTCTCCGGAACGATCCCGCCAAGGCCCTGCTGAACGGCTCGCTCTGGCAGGTGATGACCTCGTCCAAGGAAACGACGAAGCCCGGCATCAATCTCCTCGTTCGGCCCGAGGACGACGACATGGACCGGGGAGCTGCCAAGATCAAGCTCCTGAAACAGGCCTTCGAGGATGTCGAAGGCGAGATCCCCTGGAACACCCGCAAACGCTACGACGAGTTCGACTACGGCTATGCGCTTACCGTTCACAAGGCGCAGGGCTCGCAATGGAACGACGTCGTGCTGTTCGACGAGAGCTGGGCCTTTCGCGATACGCGCGAACGCTGGCTTTATACCGCGATCACGCGCGCGGCGGAGACGCTGACGATCGTGCGCTGACCTCGATCGCGCCTGGCGATCTTGGGCGGGAAGTCGACGGTGGCGGCCGTCGAGAATGATGCGTGCAAGTTTGCATGCGGCGTGCGTTAGGCTTGCACGCGACGTGCGTCAGGCTTGCACGTGGTTATGCCTGGACGATGCCGAGCAGAACAGCCTTGGCGATCGCCTGGAAGCGGTTGTTGGCGCGGAATTTCAGGATGATTCCGGCTTCGAGATCCCTGGTTTCGTCGTGTTTCAGGTCGAGCGCTCGGGCGATTCGCTGGGTGGAATAACCTTCCGCCATCAGCTCCAGGCACTGCCGCTCCTGCGGGGTCAGGCTTGCGCTGTCCTGGTTGTCGTTCAACGGCGGCTCTTCGACACTGGCGTCATAGTCCAGGAGGTCGCCGACCTGCTGGAGCTGGCGGTGCAGGGTCGACATCTCGGCCGTCAGCTCGCGTTTGCGCACCTGCAGCGCTTCGCGGAACATCGCCTCGGCTCTTTCCTGCGACTCGGCCTTGCGAAGCTCGTCCATCAATTCCTGGATGACGGCGATCGGCATTCCGGTCTCACGGCAGACGGTGATGACCGCCATACGCATCACATCGTCTTGTCCGTAGACCCGCATCAGGCCGATGCGATTGGCCGAAACCAACCCCTTCTCTTCGTAGAAATGCAGCGTCCTGTGCGTAACGCCGAATGCGTTGGCCATATCGGCAATGGGCACCGGACCATCCGGTAGATCCGGCGGCAGCGCGGCCGAAGGCAGGAACCGGTATTTTGACCGGGCCTCCGAAGCGTTACCGGCGGCAGCAAACAGGCGTTTGGAACCGTCTGGCATGAACCCTCCTAGGGCATAGTGTTGCACCTCATGCGGATTTGCCAGTTGCTTCCCAGGCGCGGCGAGTGGGGTTTTCCTCTGGCGTTCTTGTCATTGGGAAAGAAGCAGTACGCGGCCTACGTTTACGCTATACAATGTCCACGTTATGCGTGAACGATCTTTTTTATAAGTGCTAAAAGTAATCTCTTTTAAATGGGATAGCAACGCGACGACGTGATTTGCCCGGGTTTCTGGGTGTGCTGCAGCAAAACACGCGCTGCATTGCAGCATCGGTCGGCCGTCTTCAAAGGCGACGGGAATTACTGTTTGCGGTACGCCGGGGCGGGTGAATACCCCCACCGACAGCGATGGCCATCAACAATCGGCATCGCATCCATCTGCGAATCTCGTTGGTCATCTCAAGGCACTTGGCTTAAAAGCAGGGGCCTTTGTTTCAGCACCGATGGATATCAGCCATGCCCGCCAACCTCTCTGTGAACCTCAACGCCATTGCCATGCTGCGCAACCGGCGCGATTTGCTCTGGCCGAGCGTCGAAGCGCTCGGGCGCATTGCGCTTGCCTCCGGCGCCAGCGGCCTGACGGTGCATCCGCGCCCCGACCAGCGCCACATCCGCTTTTCCGACCTGCCGGTCATTCGCAACCTGATCGACGACGAATTCCCCGAGGCCGAGTTTAATATCGAGGGCTATCCCACGCAGGAGTTCTTCGAACTCTGCGCCGGGGCGGCACCGGAGCAGGTGACGCTGGTGCCCGACGATCCCGCCCAGGCGACCTCGGATCACGGCTGGGATTTCCGCAAGCACCGGGCATTTCTGACCGATGCCGTCGCGCAGCTGAAGGCGATGGGATGCCGCGTGTCGCTGTTTGCGGACGGCGATGGCGATGCTGAAGCCATTGATATCGCCAAGGCGGTCGGCGCCGACCGGATCGAACTTTATACCGGTCCCTATGGCGGCTGCTACGACGCGCCGGAACGGGCGGCCCCGATCCTCGACGCGCTCGGACGGACGGCGGATGCGGCGCTGGCGATCGGCCTTGCCGTCAATGCCGGCCACGATCTGACCGTCGAAAACCTGCCGGCGCTGGTGAAGCGCATTCCCCAGCTTGCCGAGGTTTCGATCGGCCACGGCCTGACCGCCGACGCGCTGGAATACGGCATGGCCGAGACGGTGCGGCGGTTCTGCCGGGCTTGTGGGCAGGCGGTTTAAGGAAGGGCTGTTTCCTTCTTGCGTATTGGCGGCAACTAATTTGATACGCTGCAAAGGTTTCCCGTGCTCATGGGGTGAAGGCGCTGGATTCCTGTACTCATGACCTCCGACCTGCGGATTGGCCATATTTCCAACACACGAGCATCTCCTAGTTCTTTCAACCGGGGGGCGTTAGGGTGAGCGTTGCTACACGTCAATTTATGTTTGTCGCGGCGGCATGGGCGAGTTTGCTCTGCTCCGTTGGAACCGGCGTGGCCGATCCCCGGCCGGAAAGATGGGTGGAAAGGTGCGGCGGCGTCTACGCTCTTTGCGGCTATATCGACAGAGCGACGTTAGAACCGCGGATTGATCGCAAGTTCGAAGTTGCGCTTCCTTTCTCGGAGGGGCTGGCCGCCGTGCGCTCCGAGGGGAAATTCGGCTATATCAATTCGAGTGGCGAGATGGTGATCGCGCCTGCGTTCGACCTTGCCCGCGGATTTCGCAAAGGCCACGCCGAAGTGGTGGTCGCTGACAAGGCAGGAATTATCGACAGAACGGGCAAGTTTCTGCTGTTGCCGTACTATGCGCGTGCCATTCCATTCGGAGCCGGGGCGGCGCTCGTTCGTCCCGGCAAAGCGGTCGCGTCGGATTCTTTCGGCTTCCTGCGTTTTATGTTCGGGGAACTGTTTTTTGAGAGGAGCGATCGACCCTATCTGCTCGTCGATCTGCCTTCAGGAAAGATACTGAAGGACGAGCTGGCCATTAAAGAATTCGAATTCGGCACTTTCGTTTGGGCAGCTCAGCCGGGAGATAAACGATACGGATTGCTTGCTCCCGACGGAACCTGGAAGGTCGAGCCTCGCTTCGAAACAGCCAGCAAACTCGGTGGAGGAAGAGCAATTGTCTGTTATGGCGGTTCGGCCGGACACAAAGGACAGTCCAGCCAACGTGACCGGGCCGACGCCACCCAATGCGGCGTGATCGGCCGGGACGGCCAAACTATTCTCGCCCCACAGCAATTTAGGATCCAGGATCATCGAAACGGGTTTTACCGTGTGGCCAAAGACCAGAAATTGGGCGTCCTTGACGAGGCGGGACGGTTGCTTGGCGGTCGTCTGTTTGACGATGCGAGACTGCCGGATTATTCCGGTGAGGTGGCCAGGGTATCGGTGGACGGCCAGTGGATCGGGCTCAACCGGGCCGGGGATCTGGTGCCCGACCCGGAGGACGGGAAGGCGTGGGCGGCATGTCCTTCGGGTCTCAAATTCATCCACCGCGGTAACCTTATTCAGGTCGTCGGAGCGGATGGAAAGCCGACCGTTTCGTATCTTTTTGACAACACGTACATGACCTGCGAATTCCCCGTATCGGTTCGGTACAATGGAAAATGGGGGTTTCTCAAGCAGGACGGTAAACTGCTTGTCGATCCACCATCATTTCAGAGCCAATCTGGTTTCAGCGGTGGCTATGCCGGCGTCGATGTTCAGGGCAAATGGGGAATACTGGACGCCAACGGTGTGTTAGCCCTCGCTCCGCAGTTCGATGAGTTGCAGCCCGATTCCGGTGCCTATGCGGTATCGAAGGATGGGCGGAAGTTTTGGATCGACGCATCAGGACGTGAAGTCTCCGAGCCGCGCCGCCTGGAAGACCGGCGATCAAAGTTGCGTTGCGGACCCGACGGCGGACAGCGCGTCTCGAGGAATTCGAACGGAACCTTGCTTTGGGGCATTGAGGATGCCGCCGGGAACACTGTCGTCGAGCCGAAATATCGGGCCATCACCTGTTTCCGGGATGGTCTCGCATGGGTTCCGCTCGACGAAGGACGAGAATGGTGTGCAATCGATCGGAATGAGCGGAAACGCGAGAGCGTCGCGTGTGTCAAGAACTGGGCTGACAGCAATGTCGCCGACGCGCGAACTGAGACAATGTCCGACGATCCCTATGAAAGCGGCGTGCTCTGGATGCGGGCCGAGCTTGAATACGGACTTGACCTCAGGGAAAAACCGCCTGGCTTCGTTTCGCAATTCTGAGGGGCGACCCTGCGCGTCGGTGCGGTGAGCGACACATCTGATGTGATCAGGGATCCAGTGTCCAGAATCGGAGTCCGCTCATCCCTGCCGCGAGCGCAGGGATGAGCGGAAAGCTCAATGGCCTCCGGCATTGCCTGAAGCCGTCAACGCAGCCTTGTGCGCCACGAAGAAATCCTTCAGCGGCTGCGGCTGTTTGCCGGTCAGCTTGGTGAAGTCTCCGGTGACGATGTCGAATTTGCCGGCGCGGATGTTGGCGTCGGCCGAAACCAGCATGTCGGCGACGAAACCGGGAAGGCCGGCGCCGCGGATGCCCTGGCCGAGCTGCTCGTCGTTGACGTCGACCACCTCGAGCGGCTTGCCGGCGACATCGGAGACGATGGCGGCGATCTGCCGGTTGGTGAGCAATTGCGCGCCGGTCAGCGTATAGGTGGCGCTCTCGGAGGTGCCGGAGGCAAGGGCGGCGGCGATTGCCAGGGCGCAGTCGTCACGCGAAATGGTCGAGACCTTGCCGTCGCCCGTGGCGCTGTACCATTTGCCGCCCTGCAGGTTGTGCGGCATGCCGTGCAGGTAATTGTCGTGATACCAGGCGTCGCGGATGATCGTATAGGCGATGCCGCTTGCCTTGATGGCGTTTTCGCTGCCGAGATGATCCGGCGCGAAGGTGACGAGCGAATCGTCCGGCGCCGGCATCGAGGTATAGGCGATGTGCTTGACGCCTGCCTTAGCGGCAGCGGCAACGGCTGCCTTGTGCTGGGTGAGGCGCTTGCCGGGGGTATCCAGCGCATCGGTGCTGATGATTAGCAGCCGGTCGATGCCGGCGAAAGCCTTCTCCAGGCCTGCCGCGTCATCAAAATCGGCCTTGCGGGTGACGACGCCCTTGTTTTCGAGTTCGGCGAGCTTTTCCGGGCTGCGCGTAGCCGCCACGATGCTGCCGGGAGCGACCTTATAGGTCTCGATGAGATGATGGATGACACGCTGGCCGAGCTGCCCGGCGGCGCCGGTGACAAGGATGGTTTCGTTCATACGTCGTTTCCTTCTGTGTTCTGGGGGTAGTCTCGAAAAGAGAGTAACACTAGAATAGGAATTGACTCGGCGATGTAAAGGAGGCAGTTTTTCGGCTCTACGTTACCAAAAGGGAACCAGCAGATGAGCGGTGCGGTCGTCAGTCTGAAGAACAGAATGCCGGGGGCGCGGCGCGAGATCGATCTGGCTGGCCTCGATTTTTCCAATTGTCCCGTCAGGGACATGATGCAGCAGATCGGCGGCAAATGGTCGACGCTGCTGCTCGAAGTGCTGGCGGCCGAGCCCCGCCGCTTCGGCGAGCTGCGGCGCATGCTTCCCGATATATCGCAGCGCATGCTGACGCAGACGCTGCGTGATCTGCAAAGGGACGGTTATGTCGCTCGCGAAGTCTTCCCGACCAAGCCGCCGAGCGTCGAATATTCTATGACGGATCTCGGCCGTTCGCTCTACCGGCCACTGTCGCAACTGTTGAACTGGGCGGAAGCGAACCACGACGCCGTTCGCGCCGCCCGTTCGCGTTTTGATTCAGCCGATAGTTAGTAAGGTAGGTCACGTTTCTAGAAACCGGAAACGGTGATCATTCCGGCGGTCGAGTAAAAAGAGCGCGGAACAATTCCTCAGATCGTCGCAAACCTTCGTCGCTCAGGACGACGGATTTGGCTTTGCCTGCGGGATTTGCGATCAGGCCCTTCCGATACAGACGGTCCATTGCGTCCCAGTCGAAGCCTTTCCAAGCTCTGTCCTCGTCATGCAGCGTCAGTCATAGCAATGCCAGAACAGCGTCATCGATCTTGTCTTCGTCTATGTCCATGCTGGAACATCCCATGCAGAAACGAAAATTCGGCAGCAGTGAGCGGATGCGTAGGCTGCTGCCGGGATGTCCGCATTTATAAGCCGGCACTGTCAAGGTTTTAGATATCCGGTCTCAGATTTTGCTTTCCTGCTTGCCGCGGTGTTCCGTCAGAAACAACAGGAAGGCGAGCGCCGGGAAGGCGAAGCCGATCCAGGCGGTCATCGTCCAACCGCCGGTCGCGTAGGCCCAGCCGCCGAGCGCCGAGCCGAGCGCGCCGCCGGCAAAGAAGGTGGCCATGAAGAGGCCGTTTAGCCGGCTGCGATGTTCCGGGTTCAAGCCATAGATGGCGCGCTGGCCGCAGACGAGATTGGTCGTCACCCCGAAATCAAGCATGATCGCCGCCACCGTCAGAAGGATCAGGGCGGTCAGCGAGCCGTCCGCGGCGAAATGGCTGATCAGGAAGGAAGCCATTCCGAGCAGCATGGCAAGCGTCGAGGCAATTTTCGTCATGCCGCGATCGGCAAGCCGGCCGGCGATCGGCGAGGCGATGGCACCGGCAGCACCGGCGAGCGCGAAGAGGGCGATGCCGTTCTGCGTCAGGCCGAAGGCCGGGCTTGCGAGCAGCAGCGGCGTCGTCGTCCAGAACAGGCTGAAGGCGCCGAACATACCGGCCTGATAAAGCGCCCGGCGCTGCAGCACGCGCGAGGTCAGCGCCAAGTGGCCCATGGAAGCCAGCAGCTCGCTGTAGCGTAGCTTCGTCTTCGGCACGCGGACCGGCAGGTTGGCGCGCAGGATGACGGCGAGCACGATCATCAACGCTGCGGTGACGTAATAGACCACATGCCAGGACGAGGCCTCGGCGACGAAGCTTGCGAAGGGGCGGGCCAACATAATGCCGCAGAGCAGGCCGCTCATGACATTGCCGACGACCTGTCCCCGTGTCGCATCGGGGGCCATGTTGGCGGCAAAGGGAACCAGGACCTGAACGGCGACCGATGAAAGGCCGATGCAGAGTGAGGCGACGAGGAAGGCCGTGGGTGTTGAAGCCAGCGCCGCGCCGATCAGCGCAACAGCGGAGACGGCAACCAGCAGCAGCACAAGCCGGCGGTTCTCCGTGAGGTCACCGAGCGGCACGATCAGCAGCAGGCCGAGGCCGTAGCCGATCTGCGTCAGCGTGACGATCAGGCCGGTTGCGGCAGGCGTGAAGCCGAGCTCGGCGCTGATTAAGCCGGCAAGCGGCTGGCCGTAATAGAGATTGGCGGCCACCAGCCCGCAGGCGGCGGCAAAAAGAAAGGTGAGCCAGGGGGATAGCGCCCGTGGAATGGCCTTATCCGGCGCGGTGGCTGAAATGCTCATCAGAAACTCCGGTATGGTTGAAAGGAATAATCGCAAATCGGTCTGCCGGCAGCCACCCGTTTCCGGCCGCCCAGGGGAATGCTGGCATTCCCCTGGGGGAAATGTCAGGTCACCAGCTTCATCGCGGCTTCGGCAGCGGCAGCCATTTCTTCGCCGCTGCGTTCCGTCTTGCCGATAACGCGCATGCCCTTGGTGAGGCAGAGAAGCGCAAGTGCGACCGCCGATATATCGATATGCGCCGAAATCGAGCCGTCGGACTGGCCGAGGCGGATGAGGTCGGCGAGAAGCGTCTCGTCGGTCATGAAGGCGGTGGCGACACGTTCGGCCGCCTCTTCGTCGAAGAGGGCGAGATCGCTGGCGCTGCCGACGACGAGGCAACCCTGCCTGCCGATTTCACCGTGCGAAGAGCCGGCAAAGAAGGTGATGAGCGCATGGAGCTTGTCGCGGCCGGTCTCGGCACTTGCCAGCCTGGCATCGAGCAGGCCGCGACGCACGGCGCGGTAGCGGTCGAAGGCGGCGAGGAAGATGCCGCGCTTGTCGCCGAAGGCCTTGTAGACGCTTCCGGCGGCCAGCCCCATGGCCTCGGTGAGTTCGCTGATCGAGGCGGCATGATAGCCGCGCTCGGAAAAGACGCGCAGGGCTGCGTCGAGTGCCGCCTCCGCATCGAATTCCCGCGGACGACCGCGGCTCCGGGTCTTCTCTTGATGGTCGAGGGTCGTTGCGTTCATGTTCGCCTAATTAGGAAATGATCGTTTCCAAATCAAGCGAAATTTTGCGACGAAGCAAGTCAGAGGGTGAGGACCCAGGTCTGGCCATTCGCTTCGGGGCCGAACATTCGATGTCTCTCCTCGGAGACAAGCCGAATGCCGGCCTTGATATAGATGACGCGGGCCGTCTCCAGCATGTCATTGGTCCAGAGCGAAAGCTCGCGGTAGCCCTTCTGCCTGCAAAAGCGGATGCATTCGTCGACCAGCAGCTTGCCGAGCCCGAGGCCGCGGGCCGATTTGTCGACATAGAGCAGCCGCAGCTTGGCGATGCCGTCGCCGCCATTGGTGACGAGGACCGAGCCGACATTGACGCCGCCACGTTCGGCGATCCAGCAATATTCCTTGGCGGGATCGAAGTTGGCGAGAAATTTGCCGGCGACCTCGGCGACCAGCGCCTCGAAGCGCAGGTCCCAGCCATATTCCTCGGCGTAGAAGCGGCCCTGGCTCTGAACGATCCAGCCGATATCGCCGGCGCGGTGGGCGCGGATGATGGCGGGTGCGGGCTTGGCCGCCGGGTCGAGCAGGGCGCGGATGGTATGCATGGCCGAGACGACGGCTTGCGGTTCGCCGATCGCCAGATCGTCAAAACGGGCGGCGATCTGGGCATTGGCGCGCCGGCCGAGTTCCTCGAACTGCGCGAGTCCCCGGTCGGTGACATTGATGATCTGGCTGCGCAGGTCGGCCGGATCCGGGCTGGTCTCGATCAGCCCCTCGGTGCGGAAACGCTTGAGGATGCGGCTCAGATAGGCCGGGTCGAGATGCAGGTCGCGGACAAGGGCTGCGGCGCTGACGCCGTCATGCGAGCCGATCTCGAAGAGAATGCGGGCATCCGTCAGGGTGAAGGGCGAGTCAAGATAGGCCTTGTTCAGCAGGCCGAGGAAGTTCGTGTAGAAGCGGTTGAAATCGCGGGCGGTTTCGATGAGGGCGGAATCGGACATGGGCGTGATCTCCAAGGGAGACACGGAGATCTCCAGATGGAGATCTCGCCAGACTGCGGGGCAAAGCACGCTCTTCACTCGGCGTCATCCTCGGCCTTGTGCCGAGGATTTGCTGCCTGTCAACCGGAGGCAGATGCTCGGGACAAGCCCGAGCATGACGAAGGAGGGGTGGCCGACTGTGCCAACAAACTGAAAAAAGATCTCCGAACGAAGACATTTTTCATACATTTAGTTGACTGAGTCAACTAAATTGTGGCGCGGTCAAGCCGCCTCTTCTGTCTCCGCCTCTTCTGTCTCCGCCTCTTCTGTCTCCGCCTCCTCGTCGCCGAGAGCGAAATCCACCGCCGCGCGGGCATGGATCGCGGTAGTGTCAAAGCCCGGCAGTGGCAGGCGGTTGGGATCGAGGATCAGGCAGATCTCGGTGCAGCCGAGGATGATGCTGTCGGCGCCGTTATCCATGGCGCGGTCGATGATATCGATCAGCTTTTCGCGCGAGCTGTCGAGCACCCTGCCGGCGCAGAGTTCGTTGAAGATGATGTCGTGCACGATGGTGCGGTCGGCGGCGTCGGGCACCATGATGTCTAGGCCGAGGCTCTTCATCCGGTCGGCGTAGAAGCCGTGCTCCATCGTGTAGCGCGTGGCAAGCAGCAGCGGACGCTTGCGGCCGGCCGCATGCAGCGATTTCGCCGTCTCGTCGATGATATGGATTAGCGGCACGGACACCTTTGCCGCGATTTCATCGGCGATCAGGTGCATGGTGTTGGTGCAGATGAGGATACAGCCGGCGCCTGAAGCCTGCAGCCGTTCCGCAACTGCGCCGAGGCGGCGGGCCGCTCCAGCCCAGTCGCCGGCCTTCTGAAGAGCGACGATCTCCTCGAAATTGACCGAATGCAGGATGAGCTCGGCCGAGGCGAGGCCGCCCCTGCGGGCGCGCACCATCTCGTTGACGAAGCGGTAATAGACCGCCGAACTTTCGAAACTCATGCCGCCGATCAGGCCGATCGTTTCCATCTCTTCATGCTCCTCATGCTTCGAGTTTCGAAAATAATGCCGCAGTTCTGGCGCGGCGTGTTTGCATTATTTGTCCCTTACGTCCAATACATGCTATTATTTTGCGCGATTTGGAGAGATCGTGCAAAATCAGGGCGGAAGGGTTATTTCTTACACATGTTGGACGATCGCGACAGGCGCATTCTCGACATGCTGCAGAAGGATGCAGGCATATCCGTGACCGATCTGGCCGAGCGCGTGGCGCTTTCGGTGTCGGCCTGCTCGCGGCGGATCCAGCGGCTGGAAGAGAGCGGCCATATCGCCCGGCGCATCATCGTGCTCGACCGGGAAAAGATGGGCGTGCCGACGACGGTCTTTGCGCTGGTCAAGACGGCGCATCATTCCGACGAGTGGACAGAGACCTTCCGCCGGATCATCGCCGACATTCCCGAGATCGTCGAGGCGCACCGGCTGACCGGCAATCACGATTACATCCTGAAAATCGTGCTGCCGCGCGTCGAGCATTACGACGTGATCTACAAGCAGATCGTTCGCAAGCTCGAACTCTTCGATGTTTCGGCGTCGATCTCGATGGAAGAATTGAAACATGGAATGGCGATACCCGTGGGCTACGCCCGGTAGTCTCGCCAACGAACCTCAGCTTCTGGGGATCGACGATGCGCGACACGTTTACAGCCTTCTGGAAAAGGCAAGGTGCGGATTGCACGAGGAGCCGATAATTCTCAGCACCAGCGATAGCGATTAATTTGTCTCCAGACGGAACATTTTTCGACATATTGCGTTCACCTTTGGTTCAGGAGGAGGGGAAGATGTCTCCTCCACTTGGAGGAGCAGAGGAGAACAGTCATGAGAAAGCTAAGCGTCGCCGCGTTATGCTTGATCATAGGTGTGCCGGGCATCACGCCGGCTCAGGCGTTTCCGGCTATCAACCCACCCAGGATCGAAGCACAGCAGCAGATAGAGCAGGTGCAATGGCGTGGCCATGGCGGCCACGGGGGTGGCGGCCATTACGGGGGTGGCGGCCATTACGGAGGCGGGTATTACGGGGGGCACCACCATAGTGGAGCGGGCTGGGGCTGGGCCTTGGGTGGTCTCGCTGTCGGCACCATCATTGGCGGCGCCTTGTCACAGCCCTATTACGGCTCGTACTACGGGTCGCCCTACGGCTATTACGGCTCGCCATACGGCTACCGCCGGCCCTACTACGGCTATTACGGCCGGCCATATCAGAACTATGCATCATCAGCCTATTATGGAGGGGGAAGCAGCCACGAGAGTTGGTGTTATGCGCGCTATCGTTCGTACAGGGCGTTCGACAATACCTTCCAGCCCTATCACGGACCCCGTCGCCAGTGCGTCGGTGCCTATTGATTGGTACGACGCATATGCCGCTTGTGAACTGGTTGCAGGCCCGACGACCGTCCTGCGACCCGTTCGCATGGCATGTCTGCCTTGCACCCAGCCGAAGCTCGCTCCGGGCAACTAAAACCCGACTGGCTTTCCGCGCCGGAACTTCGCCGGGATCATTGCAGGAGTAGCCGATAATCTCAGCGCCATCGACTGCGATCGGCGGAGGGGAGACATGCCGAAACGGCGGTTGCAACCATTGCGCCGAGGGCCACATTGGCTTTGTGCAAAATGGCGCAAAGGGGTATGTCATGAGCGACCATCATGTCGTCGTTGTCGGCGGCGGTTTCGGCGGGCTGCAGCTCGTCAACGGGTTGAAAGGTGCCGGCGTCAGGATCACGCTCGTCGACCGGCGAAATCACCATCTCTTCCAACCGCTGCTCTACCAGGTGGCGACGACCATTCTCTCCACCTCGGAGATCGCCTGGCCGATCCGCCGCCTCTATGCCGACCGGCCCGATGTGAAGGTGTTGCTCGGCGAGGTCACCGGTGTCGATAGCGGCGCCAGGACGGTGTCCCTCCGCAACGGCATGACTCTGGGTTACGATACGCTGGTGCTGGCGACCGGGGCGACGCATGCCTATTTCGGCCGTGACGAATGGGAGCCAGTGGCGCCGGGCCTGAAGACGCTCGAGGATGCGACGACGATCCGCCGGCGCGTGCTGCTCGCCTTCGAGAAGGCTGAGATGGAGAGCGATCCTGCCGTGCGCGACGCGCTTCTGACCTTCACCATCGTCGGTGCCGGGCCGACTGGCGTCGAGCTTGCCGGCATCATCGCCGAGCTTGCGCATTTCACGCTGCCGAAGGAATTCCGCAACATCGATACGCGCAAGACCCGCGTCGTGCTGGTCGAGGCCGGCCCGCGGGTGCTGTCGAGCTTCGCCGAGGAGCTTTCGGCCTATGCCCAGACGGTGCTGGAGAAACTCGGCGTCGAGATCCATCTCGGCAGGCCGGTGACCGAGTGCAGCGCCGACGGCGTGAAGATCGGCGATACCTTCGTCGCCAGCCGGACGATCGTCTGGGCAGCCGGCGTCACCGCCTCGCCGGCGGCACGCTGGCTCGGCGTTGCCGCCGACCGGGCAGGGCGCGTCGTCGTCGAAAAGGACTTGAGCGCACCGGGTCTGTCCGATGTCTTCGTCATCGGCGACACGGCATCGGTCATGCGCGAGGATGGCAAGCCGGTGCCGGGCATCGCACCGGCGGCCAAGCAGCAGGGCGGCTACGTCGCCAAGGTCATCCGCGCCCGCCTGTCCGGCAAGCCGGCGCCCGCATCCTTCCGCTACCGGCATCAGGGCAGCCTGGCGACGATCGGCCAGAGTGCGGCGATTATCGATTTCGGCCGCATCAAGCTGAAGGGCTGGATCGCCTGGTGGATCTGGGGCCTTGCCCACATCTACTTCCTGATCGGCACCCGCTCGCGCTTCTCCGTCGCCTGGAGCTGGCTATGGATCTATCTCAGCGGCCAGCACAGCGCCCGGCTGATTACGCAGCGGGAGACGATGCGGGAGGAGGGGTAGGACTCGGCGGTGTGTATGGCGATCCTGCGGATTGCCTAAAGTGCA
This sequence comes from Rhizobium sp. NZLR1b, assembly GCF_019685155.1. Lineage (NCBI taxonomy): Bacteria > Pseudomonadati > Pseudomonadota > Alphaproteobacteria > Hyphomicrobiales > Rhizobiaceae > Rhizobium > Rhizobium sp. NZLR1b. Next base: position 34,525 of record NZ_JABDWC010000005.1, on the reverse strand, counting down.
TCTCGGAATGCGCCCTCTCTCCGGCCTCATCTGAGGTGCCCCGGAGGGGCCTCGAAGGACGGGGCCGGCCACCGGCGCGTCACCAGCGATTCGGCCCGCAGCACGCTCCCGCATAGTCACCCGCCCTCGTGGTTCGAGACGGCCCTCTGGGCCCCCTCACCATGAGGGCTGATCGGTGTGCTTGGCGCCGCGCCACGCGCAGGGATACACCCAGGCTTGACACATCTGCCCACGCGCCCTTAGCATTCCACCCGCGTCGCCCAACCACCGGGCGCTCCGCATCCAGCCGTCGCGATCAGCGAATAGAGGTTCCAATGCGCCGACTCACTTCTCACGAAAATCACATCCGAAATTCTGAGAAGTTGGTGGTTCATGCGCACTTTGAATCTGGGCATCCTCGCCCATGTGGATGCGGGCAAGACTAGTCTTACCGAAAGACTGCTTTTTGACGCCGGGGTCATCGACAAGCTCGGCAGCGTCGATACAGGCAATACACAGACGGACACGCTCGAACTCGAACGGCAACGCGGCATTACGATCAGGGCCGCGGTTGTGTCGTTTACGATCGGCGACAGGACCGTCAATCTGATCGACACACCCGGCCACCCCGATTTCATCGCCGAGGTCAAGCGGGTGCTTGGGTTACTGGATGCCGCGGTCGTCGTCGTTTCGGCGGTCGAGGGCGTGCAGGCGCAGACGCGTGTGCTGGTGCGGGCGCTGCGGCGACTTGGCGTGCCCTTCGTCTTCTTCATCAACAAGGTCGATCGCCTCGGCGCGCGGTATCCGGACGTGATGGAAGCGCTTGCCGCGCAACTGGCGGTGCGTCCCATCGCCATGTCTTCCGTCATCGACGCCGGCAGCAAGCTTGCCCGGGTGGAGGCTCTGGCGCCGGGAGACGAGCCGCTTTTTTCGGCGCTCTGCGAGGCGCTCGGCGAGAACGACCAGGCGCTGCTCGATGACTATGTGCTCGCCCCCGAACGACTGACCACGGAAAGGCTCAGGCGCAGCCTGGCCGATCAGGTGGCAAGGGGCCTGGTGAATCCCGTCTTCGCAGGAGCGGCCATGACCGGCGCCGGCCTGCCGGCGCTAAGCTCGGCCATCGCGACGCTGTTGCCCGGGCGGCGGCTTGATCCGGACGGGCCGGTCGCCGGCAAGATCTTCAAGATCGAGCGCGGCTGGGGCGGCGAAAAGCTCGCCTATCTCTACCTGACTTCGGGCACCGTGCGGCTGCGGCAATATCTGGATCTGCCCAGGGGCGAGGATCGGGTGACCGCAATCCATGTGTTCGAGGCCGGCCGCAGCCATGGCGCCGCGCGCTTCTGCGCCGGCCAGATTGCCCGCGTCGGCGGCCTTGCCGGCGCCCGGATCGGCGATGCGGTGGGCAGCGATCCGGCCTCGGGCGGGCGGGCGTACTTCGCTCCGCCGACGCTCGAAACTCGCGTGCTTGCCCGGCGGCCCTCGGACAGCGCGGCACTTTGGCTGGCACTGAACCAGATGGCCGAGCAGGATCCGCTGATCAATCTGCGCAGGACCGAGGAGACGAATGAAGTCTTCGTGTCGCTCTATGGCGAGGTGCAGAAGGAGGTTATCCAATCGACGCTGCTGACGGATTTCGGCCTCGATGCGGGTTTCGAGGAAAGTACGCCCATCTTGGTCGAGAGACCCGCCGGCACCGGGGCCGGCCTGCAGATCCTCTTCAAGGAGCCGAATCCGTTTCTCGCCACCATCGGCCTGCGCGTCGAGCCGCGTCCTGCCGGCGCAGGCAACAGCTTCGCGCTGGAGGTGGAGGTCGGGCAGATGCCCGTTGCCTTTTACCGGGCGGTCGAGGAAACCGTGTTCGAGACGCTGAAACAGGGCATTTTCGGCTGGCAGGTCATCGATTGTCATGTGGCGATGACGGCGGCGCGGCACAGTTCGCCCGCAAGCACCGCCGCCGATTTCCGGCAATTGACGCCCTGGGTGCTGGCAACGGCGCTCTCGGCTGCGCAAACGGTCGTCTGCGAGCCTTTCAACCGCTTTCACTTGGAAGCGCCTGTCGAGAGCCTGAGCAGCGTGCTCACTTTGCTGGCGAAATCCGCTGCGGCGACGTCGGATTCGGTGATCGCCGATGGCGTGGCGCGGCTCGAAGGCACTCTGGCGTCTCAGATGGTTCAAAGCGTCCAGCAGCAATTGCCGGGCCTGACGAGCGGGGCAGGGACGATGGAAACCGCTTTCGAACACTATAACCCTATGGCCGGGCCGCCACGCCTGCGCCGGCGCTCGGGGCCTGATCCATTCAACCCCGTCGAATATCTGCTGCGTTTGCTGGGCCGTGCCGAGAGCGTGTCGCGAGACGGTTGAGCTTGCCTGAGAGCCCAAAAGTCCAAGAGAGCCTCATGCTGAGGTGCGCAGGCCGAAGGCCGGAGCCTCGAAGCACGGGGCGGGCGCTCTGGCGAGCCACGGAGCGGCGTTTGCGGGGGTGCTTCGAGGGGATCCTGCGGATCGCACCTCGGCATGAGGGCGGCTGAGGATGCCGCTCGCTATCGACGAGGCGGCTCCCAAAGGAGCCGCCTCTCGTTTCCTCAAGCCGCCAGCGAGGCGATGTCGATGACGAAGCGGTAGCGGACGTCGCTCTTCAGGACGCGTTCATAGGCTTCGTTGACCTGCTCTATGTTGATCTTCTCGATCTCCGAGACGATGTTGTGCTTGCCGCAGAAGTCGAGCATTTCCTGGGTTTCCTTGATCGAGCCGATCATGGAACCGGCGAGGCTCTTGCGCCCGCCGATGACCGAGAAGGCATGGACCGGAACCGGATGCTCGGGAACGCCGACCAGTACCATCGTGCCATCGGGCTTCAGGAGGCTGAGATAGGCGTTCCAGTCGATCACCGTGCCGACCGTGTTGATGATCAGGTCGAAGGTGCCGGCCAGCTTGGTGAAGGTTTCTGCATCGCTCGTTGCGTAATAGTCCTTGGCGCCGAGCTTCAGGCCGTCTTCCTTTTTCGACAGCGACTGCGAGAGTACGGTGATGTCGGCGCCCATGGCCGCGCCGATCTTCACGCCCATATGGCCAAGGCCGCCCATGCCGACGATCGCGACCTTCATGCCGGGGCCGGCCTTCCAGTGGGCGAGCGGTGAGTAGAGCGTGATGCCGGCGCAAAGCAGGGGAGCGCCTGCATCGAGCGGGATATTGTCGGGAAAGCGCAGCACATAGCCTTCCTTGACGACGATAGAATCGGAATAACCGCCAAAGGTCGGGGTCGCGCCGTCGGCTTCGACGTCGTTATAGGTCTGGACCAGACCCGGCATGAAGTGCTCGTAATCCAGGTCGCGCGTGGCGCAGCCGACGCAGGAATTGACGAAGCAGCCCACACCGACGCGGTCGCCGACCTTGAACTGGGTGACCTTGGAGCCGACGGCGGAAACGACGCCGGCAACCTCGTGGCCGGGCACCATCGGGTATCTGGAGTTGCCCCATTCGTTGCGGGCCTGATGAATGTCGGAATGGCAGACGCCGCAATATTGCACCGAGATGACGACGTCGTCATCGTTCGGCTCACGGCGCTCGAAGGTGAAGGGGGTTAGCGGCTTGGAGGCGTCGGTCGCGGCGTAGCCTTTTGCAATAGGCATGGGAACCTTCCTTTTCGATTTTGGAGGTAGGGGTTGATCGGGATGGCGGACTATTGCCCGGAACTGCGCGACGGAGGTAGAGTGATCCTCTCAGCTTTTTGCACGATCCTGCAAAAATGCCGGGAGCGGCCTATTTGGGAAGTGCCGGAGCTACTTACATAAAAGCTGCCCAATTGGCGTCAGACAGAAAGAGTTGCCGCATGACATTGCCTTTCAGCCCCTATCAGGAAATCGTCGACATCGCGCTGCGCTTCACGCCGGGTGACGGCGCATTCTCGACTGATATCGGCAATCTTCACCTCAGCCGTTGCTCCAAGCCCAGCGATCCGCTGCACAGCAGCTACGGGCCCTGTTTTGGCTTTGTCCTGCAGGGGGCCAAGAGGCTGCGCCTCGGCACGGAACTGATCAGCTACGGGACTGGGGACTATCTGCTGACCTCGCTCGACCTGCCGGTCGCCTGGCGTGTCACGGAGGCGAGCCTTGAGGTTCCGCATCTCTGCCTGGCGCTGGCAATCGATTCCGAAAAGCTGCTGGAGTTGCTCAGCCGCATCGATATTCCCCGCCCTGCCGCCCATACCGATGGGCAGCGCGGCATGGTGGTGAACGTCGCGCCGCCGGAGCTTTTGGATGCTGCCGTCCGCCTGCTGCGCTTGCTCGATCGTCCGGGCGACATTCCTGCCATGGCGCCGCTGATCGAGCAGGAAATTCTCTACCGGGTGCTGACCGGGCCGGATGGCGCGCGGCTGATCAACATCGCCACGGCTGACAGCCACAGCAACAGGATCTCGCGCGCCGTCGCCTGGCTGAAGGAGAATTTTGCACGGCCGCTGCGCATCGAGGATCTTGCCGACCGCGTCAGCATGAGCGTCTCGTCCTTCCATCACCACTTCAAATCGGTCACGGCGATGACGCCGGTGCAGTATCAGAAGCAGCTTCGCCTGCATGAGGCGCGCCGGCTGATGTTCGTCGAGCGCCTCGATGCGGGCACGGCCGGCCACCGCGTCGGCTATCAGAGCCCGTCGCAGTTCAGCCGCGAATACAGCCGCCTCTACGGCGCCTCGCCCGCCCGCGATGTCGACGGCGGGCGCGAGATCATGGCGGCGGAATAGCGCGCCGGCGCGCGCGACGCGCCAAGGCACGGCGCGGCATTAAAGGATGTTTGACGTTTCGTGGCTAGTCTGGCGCCGAACATCGAGCAGGCACCGCTGTCCGCATGACGCAAGCACCACTCCTTTCCATCGTCGCGCCTTGTCATAACGAGGAAGAGGGACTGCGCGAGTTCTGCCGCCGCGCCGCCGCTGCTGCCCAGAGCGTCGCCGGCGATGCCTTCGAACTGATTCTCGTCGATGACGGCTCGTCCGACGACACCTGGAAGATTATTTCACATCTGGCGGCTGATGTGCCGCAGGTGCTCGGCGTTCGTCTGCTGCGCAATCACGGCCATCAGCTGGCGGCGACGGCAGGGCTTTCGGCGTCGCGGGGCGAGCGCGTTCTTTTGATCGACGCCGATCTGCAGGACCCGCCCGAGCTGCTTTTGATGATGATGCCAATCATGGAGCGCGGCGCCGATGTCGTTTACGGCCAGCGCACGCGCCGCGAAGGCGAAAGTTGGTTCAAACTCGCGTCCGCTTCGCTTTTCTATCGCGCGCTTTCCAAGCTCGCTTCCGTGACCATCCCGCGCGATACCGGCGATTTCCGGCTGATGCGCCGACGCGTCGTCGATATTTTGCTGGCGATGCCGGAGCGCGATCGTTTCATTCGTGGCATGGTCAGCTGGATCGGCGGCAGGCAGGTGGCGCTTCCCTATGAGCGCGACGCCCGTTTTGCCGGCACGACGAAATATCCGCTGCGCAAGATGATCAATTTTGCACTCGATGCGATCACCAGCTTTTCAACGACGCCGCTGCGTATAGCCACATGGCTCGGCATGATCAGCGCCGGCGTCGCGATGGCGCTGCTCGTCTTCACCTTCGTTCGCTGGTTGCAGGGCGAGACGGTCACTGGCTGGTCGTCGATCATGGCTGCGGTCAGCGCCTTCAGCGCCATCCAGCTGATCTGTATCGGCATCATCGGCGAGTATCTCGGGCGTCTCGTACAGGAGAGCAAGAAGCGGCCGATGTTCATGATCGAAACAATCCTGCGCGGCGGCGAACCGGCCGAACTGCCCACCACTTTTTCGGAGATGAACGCCGGCGACAAGCGCGCCGCGCTGGATGCAGCCCTCGCATCCGGTGAGCTGCGGTCGCAGAAGAACAGTCGGATCGGTTGATGGACCGGATTGCGAGGTCTCCCATGGCGGCAGCCGAGCCTGGGGAATGCACCGCCCCGCAGGATTCGACTATTGCGATCGTCGCTTTCGTCACACTTGCCGCGATCCTGGTCGTGCTTTTTCCCTTTCCGCCAGTGCTCGACTACGCCAATCACTACGCCCGCATCTGGCTTCTTTCCGGCGGGATCAGCGAGCAGCCGTTTCCTGAAATCTACGCGGTCGATTGGAACCGCACCTTTACCAATGTCGGCATCGATCTTCTTGCCACCTGGCTGGGGCCGGTTGTTGGCGCCGACAGGCTGGCGCGGGCCTTGCTTTTCCTGGCGATCGTGCTGCCGCCGCTTGGCGCGATCGCCTTGCATCGCGCCCTTTTCGGCGGCCGGCACTATTGGCAGATCGCAATAACGTCGCTTGGCTGGTGCTCGACGATGATCGGCGGCTTCATCAATTTCCAGATCGGCCTTGGTATGGCCTTGTTCTTCGCCTGCGTCGATTTACGGCTGCAGGGCCGAAATCCCGGCCTGCTGTTTGCCTGGCGGCTTGCCGCGGCATTGCTGCTGACGTCAATGCATATCTTCTCGCTCGGCTTCTACATGGCGATCGTCTGCGGCCTCGAATTTTCCTGGCGCTTCGACATACTGCGATTGAAGGCGGGCGTCGTCAGGCTTGCCGGCCGGTTGGCGCTGGCGCTCGGGACCTGCATCCTGCCGCCGCTCGCGCTCTATCTCCATACGGCAGCTTTGCCCAATGCCGGTGGTGATGGACTTGGTATTGTCTGGAACGACGGCGTCGCCCTTATCGCCATCAATCTGCTGTCGGCCATCGTCACCTACGTCCCGCTGGTGGATGTCGTGCTGATTTTGCCGCTGATCCTCGTTTGCACGCGTGCCGCACGGGCGGGCGACATCCGCGTGCATGCAGGTCTTGCCGTCGCCGCCTTCGGCCTACTGCTTTTCTCCTGTGTTTCGCCACGGCACATGCTCGGCACCGGATGGATCAGCTGGCGCTTTCCGATCATGACGGCGCTCGTCGCCATGGCGATGGTGTGCCCCTTTGCCAATCTCACGCGCCGGCAGTCCCTGTTGCTGGCGCTCGTGGTCAATCTTGCGGTCTTCGGCCGTACAGCCTGGGTCGGGTGGAACTGGTGGTTGGCACAGAAGGATGTCGGTGCTGTCGAGCGTGTGCTGAAAAATGTGCCGGCCGGTGCGGCTGTGCTGCCTCTGGGGCATGAACCCACGACAGTGGTCGGTCTTGCCCACTCCAATCGGTATTTTGCCTGGGGGCTGGATACTTTCCGGCACCTGCCGACGCTCGCCGTTCCCTTCTCCCATGCTTTCGTGCCGACGGTCTTCACGGCAAAAGGCAAGCAGCCGTTATCCGTTCTGCCGCCGTGGTCTGAGATCGCGGTCCCTGAAGGCAATCTGCTGTCGATCGGCGTGCTTTCATGTCCCGCAATGATGCGGGAGTATGGAGACTTTACGCCCTATCTTTCGGACTGGCGCAGACGTTTCGATTTTATTCTTGTCGCTAATGGCGATGTTTCCGACCGCTATGTCGGCACCTTCATGCCGGCGGGCCTGACGTTGATCGAGGATGCCGGTTTCGCAAAGCTTTACGCGATCGATAAGACGATGACGGCAGAGCCTCTGTCGATCCCGGCTGGCTGCGCTACGACGTCATAGGCTGCGCCTCTTCGCGGATCAGCCAGGAAATTTCAGCGCCTTGTCGGCACGGCATTTGGCGAGCGCAAGCTGGCGGAAGGAAAGGATTTTCGTGATGCGTTCCTTGCCATCCGTCTCGACGTTCATGCAGGCGCAGGCATAGCCGTAATTGCCGTTGCTCCTGACATAATCATTCTCGGAGATATCGGGGATCAGCTCCATGCCTTCGGGTTCGCCGTTCTCGTCACCCTGGTCATGATCGTCCAGGTGTTCTCGGCATCCTCGAGCCACCAGTTGGCGGGGGTCGGGTTCTCGATCCAGCCGCAATGGGTCTCGGCGGCCCGCGTATTGGTTGCGACCACAAGAGCTACGGTCATGACCGCGGCGGCTATCCGGTATTTCATGGCTTTCCTTGTTGCCTGATTTCAGTTGTTGATCGCGATGATCGCCCAATGGCTCGCCTCGCAGGCGCTGTCTTCGCAGACGGCGCCCATCCAGACTGCGCCGTTTGCGAGCATGACGCCGTCGCTGTTGACGAAGAGATCCTGATATTGCTGGCGCCCGACGGCGCTGCGCGTTTCCGGTGTCACCAGATCACCGAAATTGTCGATGAAATCCTCAGCGCTCTCAACGTCATAGCTCTCGCCATCGGCCTTGACCGTCAAAGGGTATTCGGCAAGGCCGGCGATGGTTTCGGCGTCGCCCGAGCGCATGGCCTGAACGAGTTGGCGCAGCGGCCGGTCAAATCCTGCGGCATCGCCGTGCAGTTCCTCGATGCGGTTATAGACGTCGCTGTCGGACTGGGCGAGAGTGTCTGAGCCGCCAAGGAAAATTCCTACGAGCAGGAAAACAGCTGCAGACAGACGTGACATCGAAGCCTCCGGGAAAATCGCGTAGCGCGGCATTATGCGATCGCTGAGCGGCGGTGCCTATCCAATTCTGGTGTTTCAGCGCGGTTTCCCGTACTAAAAAAATCTATCCGGGCTTCTTGACGGCCTGATCGGTTTGTCGCATAAACCTCAAGAACCGTACCGTACGGTACGTATATGGGAGCCATGACCGTGTCAGTCGATACCGCAGAGCCGAGCGAATTTTCGCCGCGCCAGAACGCCGTTCTGGAACAGGCGCTGCGGTTGCTCGTCGATGGCGGCGAGAAGGCGCTGACGACGTCTGGTGTCGCACGTGCTGCCAATTGCTCGAAGGAAAGCCTCTACAAGTGGTTCGGCGATCGCGATGGGCTGCTGTCGGCGATGATTGCCTATCAGGCGAGCAAGGTGCGCACCTTCGAGCGCAATGGTGAGCGGCTAACGGCGGCGAGCCTGCACGATCATGTGGTGATTTTCGCGCGCGATCTGCTGGAGGTGCTTGCGGGCGACGTCTCGCTGGCGCTGAACCGGCTGGCGATCGGCCAGTCGAACCGCGACGGCTCGAAGCTCGGCAGGCTGCTGCTCGAGCGCGGCCGCCGCCAGATCGACCGCCGAGCCATGGCGCTGATCGATGCCGGAAAGAGGGCAGGGCTCCTGCGGTTTTCCGATGCCGATGAGGCCTATCACACGCTTTACGGCCTTGTCGTTTCCGACTTGCATGTGCGCATGCTGCTCGGTGAACCGGGCCTCAAGGATACCGCACGCCAGGCGGAGAGGGCGGTCACCGCCTTCCTCAGGCTCCATGGCACGGACAAGGTTCTGGCGGAGATGCCGGTTCTCGGCTGATTTCGCTTTAATGACAGTCAACAAGACAAGCAAAGGGAAGGAAATTCAAATGCGCGTCTATTACGATCGTGATGCCGATCTCAACCTCATCAAGGCCAAGAAGGTCGCCGTTATCGGATACGGTTCGCAGGGCCGTGCCCATGCGCTGAACCTCAAGGACAGCGGCGCCCAGAACCTCGTCATCGCGCTCAAGGCCGGCTCGCCGACCATCAAGAAGGCCGAAGCCGACGGCTTCAAGGTCATGACGGTTGCCGAAGCCGCCGGCTGGGCCGATCTGATGATGATGGCAACCCCCGACGAGCTGCAGGCCGACATCTACAAGGCGGAGATCGCGCCGAATATCCGCGACGGCGCTGCGATCGCCTTTGCTCACGGCCTCAACGTGCATTTCGGCCTGATCGAGCCGAAGGCTTCGGTCGACGTCGTCATGATCGCGCCGAAGGGCCCGGGCCATACGGTTCGCGGTGAATACCAGAAGGGCGGCGGCGTTCCCTGCCTCGTTGCCGTTCATCAGAATGCTTCCGGCAATGCGCTTGAACTGGCGCTCTCCTACGCCTGCGGCGTTGGCGGCGGCCGTTCGGGCATCATCGAAACCAACTTCCGCGAAGAGTGTGAAACCGACCTCTTCGGCGAGCAGGTCGTTCTGTGCGGCGGTCTCGTCGAGCTCATCCGCGCTGGTTTCGAAACGCTCACCGAAGCCGGTTACGCGCCTGAGATGGCCTACTTCGAGTGCCTGCACGAAGTGAAGCTGATCGTCGACCTGATCTATGAAGGTGGCATCGCCAACATGAACTACTCGATCTCGAACACGGCCGAGTGGGGCGAATACGTCTCCGGTCCGCGTATCATCACCGCCGAGACCAAGGCCGAGATGAAGCGCGTCCTCAACGACATCCAGACCGGCAAGTTCACTTCCGATTGGATGCAGGAATACCGCGCCGGCGGCTCGCGCTTCAAGGGCATCCGCCGCCTGAACGACAGCCACCAGATCGAGGAAGTCGGCGCCAAGCTGCGCGGCATGATGCCCTGGATCGGCAAGAACAAGCTGGTCGATAAGTCGGTCAACTAAGCGGTTTCAAGGGTGCGTCGCACGGGCCTTGGTTCGTGCGGCGCGCTTGTTTTTTTGTTTTGGGCATGTCGTCTCCCAAAAACCGCTACATTGTGCGCAGGTATCCGTCGGCGCGTCCACGACCTGATGGCCGTTCACATGTTGGCAAAGCCCTCGGCCTATCGATCGACGGCTCGTTGATTTTCGATCGATGCATCGACGTCGGTGGCGCCAGCCGCATTGGCCGCATCGCCGTGGGAGAGCGGGCTGGGATCACAAGGACCGGGCAACGATATTGGATTGTTGAGATCGAGGGCAAAGGCGGCTCGCCACCTGAGATCGTGGAACTTGCGATGCTCGTGCTCGATGATTTCAAGCCGACCGGGAATCATTTTACTGGCTTGTCACCGTTGCCCCGAATGCGAGTCTTGCCGGCCGCATCCGGACGGTTCTTCATGTGATCGATGAAGGCGCGCAGTTTCGGCGTCATTTGCCGATGGCTGGGATAATAGAGAAATACGCCCGGCGCCGTCGGCGCGAATGATGCCAGCACCTCGATGAGCTTTCCCGCCCTGATCTGTTCGACGGCGATCGGCTCCGGCACATGGGCTACGCCCATCCCCTCGATGGCTGCGCCGAGCATGGTCGGGAAGTCGTGGGTGATAAGCGGCCCCGCGACGGCGATCTCGATGGCGCGGCCCTTGTCGTCGAGCGACCACGGCGCGAGCGCGCCATTGGAGCGGCGTATTCTGAGGCATGCATGGTGACGCAGGTCGTCCAGGGACGCTGGAAGATCCCGGTTGGAGAAATAGATCGGGCTCCCGACGATGATGAACCGAAACGGCGGCGTCAACCGAACCGCGATCATGTCGGCATCGATGAACTGGCCCATTCTTATCCCTGCATCAAAGCCTTCGACGGCGAGATCGACCAGTTTCTCGCTGGCGGCGATCTCCACTTCAATTTCGGGATAGGCTTGGGAAAAGGACGCAATCAGCGGCTCGAGCAGGACCGGGACAACGGCACGCGGCACCGAGAGGCGCAGCCGTCCGGTCGGTCGTCGTCCAAGCTCATGCGCGACGGCGCTTGCGGCGATGAGTTCTTCGAAGGCCGGTTTTGCACGCGAAAGGAAACGCTCGCCAGCTTCCGTCAGCCCGACGCTGCGCGTCGTTCGGATGAACAGGGCTGCGCCGATCCGCGCCTCCAGCGTGCGCACGGCCTGGCTGATCGCCGAGGGAGTGACGCCGAGTTCCGCCGCCGCCCGGCGAAAGCTGCGGTGCTGGGCAACGCTGAGGAACGCCTCCACCCCGTCGAGCGCGCCCTGCCTGACTGTGAAGTTCTGCTTCATGCCCCGTCCATATTATCCCGAATAGTCGCCGGTGTAAGCGGCCGTATATTGCGCTGGAACCAGCAGCCAGACAGGAGGCAAAATGTCCCCGGCCGCCATCTTCCAGCTTCACCTGCTGCTCGGCTACGTCGCCTGGCTGCTTTGCATCGGCGTCTATGTCCTGCCCCGGCTCAAGTCGATGGACCGCGCCGGGGCGCAACGGGCGGTCGCAACGCTCCATAGCTTCCGCTTCTTCGGCCTCGTCTTCATCCTTCCCGGCGTCGTCGGTCCCGATCTGCCGGCCGGCTTTGCCGTCACGGCCGCCTATGGCGACCTTGCTGCCGGGCTACTGGCCATGCTGGCGCTGATCTCGTTCCGCATCCGGCCACTGTTCTGGCTGCTCGTCATTGCCTTCAATCTCGTGGGCGCCGGTGATCTCGTCATCGACTATTACCGCGGCGCCCAGTCCGGTCTGCCTGTCTTGGCGGGGCAGCTAGGCGCAGCCTATGTGGTCGTGATCGTCTATGTACCGCTGCTGATGATCACCCATATGGTTGCGCTCTATTTGCTTGTGCGCCGGCAGTCCATTACCGCTCAAACCCTTCGCGGCGATCCTGTTGCCAACTGACCGGCCAGGACGGGGTGACATGCTTTCGAGAGGTAATTCCGCGCTTTGGGCGATATGCATCAAGCTGCTGCAGTTTAAGGCCGGGGCGAAAGCTTCGGCCTTTATCGTTCCGCGCTCACCGTCAGCCAGCGGGTCGGCTTGCCATCATAGCCGCCGCCGTCGCTTTCCTCGATGGCGATGTTGTACCAGCCGTCTTTTTTCAGCAATTCCGACAGCCATTCGGCGGACGGATAGTTGTAATAACGCCCGAGGCCGTCAAGGCCTTCCGCTTCTCCCGCCTTGAAGCTTGCGTGGAGGAAGCCGCCGATTTTCAGGGCGCGGCGGATGCGGGCGAAGACATCGGGCAGTTCAGCCCTCGGGACGTGGAGAAGGCTCGCATGTGCCCAGACGCCGTCGAAGGCGCTGTCGGCGTCGAGCTCCTGGAACAGCATGACCTTGACCGGCCTGCCGATCCGCACTTCCGCCTGTCTGGCAAGCTCGGCGGAGCCATCCGTCGGTGTCACCTCGAAACCCTGCGACAGCATGTAGCCGCTGTCCTGCCCGCCGCCGCAGCCGAGTTCGAGGATTGCGCCACCCGGTGCAATACCGGCGAGGAAGGCATCGAGCTGCTGCCTCGGCAGGCTGCGTGCCCGATCGGCGTATGTCTCGGCGTTTTTCTCGTAAAAGGCGGAGGTCGTGTCACGAGGCATGCGGGTCGGCCGTTCGGGGGCGTCGGTTGGATTGAAGGTGTCTCTCGGGAAGCCGGTCGGCTCCGATAATGTCGATGACCAGGATGCCTTCCGGTATCTCGCGGTAGAAGGCGACATGGCGCATGTGGAGGAGGCGCCGAAGGCCGGCGCCGAGTTCGTCGCACTCGTCTCCCATGGAGGGCACGCGCGAAAGAAGCACGAAAATTCTGTCCCAATCGAGAAGATAGGCATCCGCCTGCGCCTCGCCGAAATGCAGGCTGGCATATTCGTCGATGCCCGACAACACGGCGTCTGCGGTTCGGGTCAGCCTATAGGTGGTCACGCAGCTTCGCCTTCGTTTCCAGCAGAATATCGGCAATGCGCCGGTCGCTGATGCCGCTTTCCTCAGCCAGCCTCAGAATCTCGCGCAGTTCTTCGTCATCGAGCTTGCGGTGGTTTTGATCCTTCAGGACGAGTTCCGCCAGAAATGCGCCGGCACTGCTGTATCTGCCGCTTGCAACACGGCGTGCGACGTATTCGGCCAGATCATCCGGAAGGGAGATCGTCATTTTCGCCATTGAATTCAGTGCCGCCCGTCCATGCCGGTGTCGGCGTCCCCGATGCCAGATTACCATTTCCCACTTTATCATAGAAGCGTTGAGCGCCGCCGTCGAACACTTGGGTCACATCAAGGTCAGTCTTTTTTATCGATGGAGACGACCCGCTCGAAATCCTTGAAATGGACGTCGCAGGTCAGAATATCTGCATCATGGTGCTCGGCCGTCGCGTAAATGATCGCATCAGCGGTGGCAAGTTTGAGGGCTGCCGATATCTCCGCGGCACGGTGGGCAAGCGTCGTGTCGAGGGGCACCACCATGCATCTCGCGGTATAGGCGATGAAGCTGTCGATGGCGGGCGACGGACAGCGGCGCCTACCCTGTCGGTGTTGACGCCGCCGTTCGCGTGGAACGTCCGAAGTTCAGGTCGGGATCAAGCGCGTCCAGCCGTGCGCATCGTTCGTTACGCCCTTTTGCAGACTGACGAGTTGTTGGCGCAGTTCGCTGGTCAACTTGCCGGTCTGTCCGTCTCCGACCAGAAACTCGCCGCCGGCATGTCGAACCAGGCCGATGCCCGCCAGGACGGCGGCAGTGCCGCAAGCGAACGCTTCGACGAGCCTGCCACTGGCAGCGTCGTCTTGCCATTCCGCGAACGAGTAGGGGCGCTGCTCGACGCGCAAGCCCTTTTCTTCGGCGAGCACGATCACGGAAGCCCGGGTGATGCCCGGCAGGATCGTGCCGCCAAGGGGCGGGGTCACCACTGATCCATCGTTCATCACGAAGAAGACGTTCATGCCGCCGAGTTCTTCGACCCAGCGATGCTCTGCGGCGTCCAGGAAGACCACCTGATCGCAACCCTTTTTGGTCGCCTCGGCTTGCGCCACGAGGCTGGCTGCGTAGTTTCCGCCGCATTTTGCAGCGCCGGTGCCGCCGGCGGCTGCACGTGTGTATTCGGTCTCGACCCATAGGGAAACCGCCTTTGCGCCGCCCTTGAAGTAGGCGCCGACCGGAGAGGCGATGATGCAGAAGACATATTCCTGAGCCGGACGAACGCCGAGAAACGCCTCGTTGGCGAACATGAAGGGGCGAAGGTACAGGCTGGCGTCGCCGGACGGAATCCAGGCCTTGTCAACGCGGACCAGTTCTTCGACCGCCTTCAGGAAGAGTTCTTCGGGCACAGGAGGCATCGCCATGCGGGTCGCCGACTGCGCGAAGCGGCGTGCGTTCTCTTCAGGCCGAAAGAGCAGAATCCGGCCATCATCCGCCTTGTAGGCTTTCATGCCCTCGAAGATTTCCTGAGCATAGTGCAGCACGGCGCTCGCAGGATCGAGCTCCAGGGGCCGCCTCGGCGTAACCTTTGCATCGTGCCAGCCATCTTCGGCAGTCCATCGTGCCAGGACCATATGATCCGTGAAGAGCTTGCCGAAACCGGGAGTCTCGAGTGCCTGGATGCGATCGGCGTCCGAGACGGGAGACTTGTGGAGTTCGATTTTGATTTCAGGGGAGGCTGACGTCACGGTCATTTCTGGCACCTTGATAGTAAATTGAATAGTGGCGACACTACCGCCGCCGAGTAGGTCTTGAAAGGGTCTGAATCAGCCGGTTTCGACTTTGATCAGAGGAATAACCGTTTGATGTGGCTGACGTCGAGCAGCAAATTCGCAACCGATGCCTTCGACATCGGATGGCGGCTACATCAAGTGAATTCCCGAACATCAAAGGCTTTTGAATATAAGATTCCAACATGTCACCATGACAAGAAAATAGGTCAGCATTATTGACATAAATTCCCCGGCATGGTCTGCTGCAGGGAATAGAAAATACGAGGAAACCCCATGCTGAACTGGGACACCATGTTTGCGTCGCGCTCGTCGCGCATGCGCGCATCCGAGATCCGCGAGCTTTTGAAGCTTCTCGACCGACCTGACATCATTTCCTTTGCTGGCGGCATTCCGGATCCGGCGTTGTTTCCCGATCAGGAGTTCAAGCAGGCCTATGCCGATATTTTCGCTGGCGCTGCCGTCAATTCGGCGCTGCAATATTCGGTCAGCGAAGGCTACAAGCCGCTGCGCGAATGGCTGGTCCGGCAGATGGCCGATCTCGGCATTCCCTGCGAACTCGACAATGTCTTCATCGTCTCCGGCTCGCAGCAGGGCCTCGATTATCTCGGCAAGTTGTTCCTGTCGCCGAACGATACCGCGCTGGTGACATGGCCGACCTATCTTGGCGCGCTGCAGGCCTTCAACGCCTATGAGCCGGCCTACGACCAGCTAACGCCGAACGGCAACCGAACGCCGGACTCCTACCGCGCGGCCGCAGCGGCAGCCGGCGGGAAGGTGAAGTTCGCCTATCTCTCCGCCGACTTCTCCAACCCGACCGGCGAAACGGTCGATCTCGATGGCCGCCGGAAGGTTTTGGCGCTGGCCGAAGAACTTGAGATCGCCGTCATCGAAGACGCCGCCTATCAGTCGTTGCGTTACGACGGCGACCCGATCCCGCCGATCCTGGCGCTGGAGATCGCCGAGAAGGGGCATATCAACGATACGCGCACGATCTATTGCGGCAGCTTCTCGAAGACGCTGGCGCCCGGCCTTCGCGTCGGCTTCGTCGTCGCAAATGCCCCCGTCATCCGCAAGCTGGTGCTGATGAAGCAGGCGGCCGACCTGCATTCTTCGACGATCAACCAGATGGCAATTGCCGATGTCGCCGAGCGCGGCTTCGATGCCCAGGTCGCTAAGATCAAGGCCACCTACAGCCGTCGCCGCGACTGCATGCTGGCGGCGCTCGAGAAATATATGCCCAAGGGCACCAGCTGGACGAAGCCGGAAGGCGGCATGTTCATCTGGATCACACTGCAGGAAGGCATGGACGGCGCCAAGCTGTTGGCGAAATCGCTCGAAACCGCCAAGGTCGCCTTCGTGCCCGGCAAGGCCTTCTTCGCCGATGGTTCGGGCGCCAACACCTTCCGCGTCAGCTTCTCGTGCGCCAACGAGCAGATGATCGAGGACGGCATCGGTCGCCTGGGCGCGCTGATTGCGGCCGAGATCGGCGGCTGATCGCTGCAGGTTGCGGCGAGGGTGGGCGTGGCGTGCGCGCGAGCTGGGGAGAAGATGCCGGCAGGCAGATGAGGGGGTGAGCGGCGAACGCCGCGAATGCGCCGAGCGCAAGCGAAGGCAAGCAAAGGCCCGCCGTGTGGCCCCCTCATCCGACCCTTCGGGCCCCCTTCTCCCCGGTGGGGAGAAGGGGGAGCAGCCAGCCAGCGCCAATCAGAAGATCGTCGTCCAGCCTTCGTTCGCCGTTTCGCTCTTGCCGTAGCCGACGCGGTCTACTACGGCGCCGTCATGATCGCCTATCGCTGAAGATGCGGGCCGAAAAGCTCGAGATCGGCTTCACCGAGCCTGTCGCTGACCGTGTTCAGCTGATGCCAATAGGGATAGATCACCGGCGGCAGGCTGACGGCGTCGAGGCGCTTGCGCTCCTCGCCCGTGAGCGTCAGTTCGGCGGCGGCGATGTTGTCGCGGAACTGGGCGTCGGTGCGGCCGCCGATGATGACCGAGGTCACTGCCTTGCGGCCGATCAGCCATGCGAGCGCCACCTGGGCGGCTGAGACGCCACGTTCCTCGCCGATCGCGACCAGCGTCTCGACGATATTCCAGAGGCGGTTTTCGTCGCGGATCGGCGGTTCGGTCCAGCCGGCGAACTGGCGCGTGCCTTCGGGAGCAGCCTGGTTGCGGCGATGCTTGCCGGAAAGCAGGCCGCCGGCAAGCGGGCTCCAGACCAGCACGCCGAGGCCCTGGTCGATTGCGATCGGCAGCAACTCGTATTCGGCGTCGCGGGCTTCCAGCGTATAATGGATCTGCTGGCTGACGAAGCGCTGGTAGCGGTGCTCGTTGGCAATGCCAAGCGCCTTCATGATGTGCCAGCCGGAATAGTTCGAGCAGCCGACGTAACGCACCTTGCCCTGCTTGATCAGGGTGTCGAGGGCTTCCATCGTCTCTTCGAGCGGCGTCTGGCCGTCCCATTCATGCACCTGGTAGAGGTCGATGACATCGGTCTTCAGGCGTTTGAGGCTCGCTTCGCATTCCCGAATCAGGTGGTAGCGCGACAGGCCCTGATCGTTCGGGCCGTCACCCATGCCGAAACGGGCCTTGGTGGCCAGCAGCACGCCTTGCGGCCGTTTGCCGGAGAGCACATCGCCGATGATGTTTTCGCATTCACCATTGGAATAAGCATTGGCGGTGTCGATCAGGTTGATGCCGGCATCGATGCACATATCGATCATCTTGCGCGCCTCCGAGACGCCGAGGTCACCGACGGTCTTCGCCCATCCGACGCCGCCGAAGGTCATTGTGCCCATGGTCAATGTGGAGATCTTCAGGCCGGAACGGCCGAGCGAACGATATTCCATTGAAACTCCTCCTTCATCGAAAAATGATTGACGTACCGCAAAGCGGCTCGATGGCAATGGCCGGGCGTTCACGCCTGCGTGAAGCGCTCGCGTTAGCTTACGCTTTCAATTAATTCCAAGCGAGGATCATCAAACGGTCTCTTCGCCAATCTCGACCAGCATCTGAAACACGAGATGGAGGAGACTTTTCGCGAGTTTCACCAGCGCTCCGGCGCGACAATGATCTACGTCACCCACGACCAGAGCGAGGCGATGGCGCTGGCAACCGACGTCGCCGTGATGTCCGAAGGCCGCCTGCTGCAGGTGGCGCCGCCGGCCGAGATCTACGCACGGCCGGAGGGGCATGTTGTCGGAGGGCTGATCGGGCGAGGGGCCGTCCTTACGCTGCCGGTCATGGGAAGCGAACGCCATCTGGAGTGGGACGAGCTGCAGGATGCACTGCAGGCGGCCAATGCCGATGGCGCCGATATCCTGGTGCGGCCGGAGGATGTGATCATCGGCGGCGAGGGGGCTCCGGCAGTTGTCGAAACCGTGCTGTTCGAAGGCGAGCGCTATGCCGTCAAACTCACGCTCGGCAACGGCCAGACGCTGCGCGCTTTCAGCCGCGTGGCTGTCTTGCCCGGTGAAGCGGTGCGCGTCGTCATCCGCGCCGGGTGGCGGCTTGATGGAGGAAGTCTCGACTTTTACGGTGAGCCAGTTGAAGATCGGCAATATAAGATTGAAAATCGCGGTTATCTTCTTACGAATCGCCAAAAAATTGAATATCTCTTCCGAATTCGATCTAGCCATCCATGATGTAAAGCAAACGGCTAAGTTATTACGAACGCAATGGACTAAGCAAAACCCCCGCGATAATCAGTTTATTGAGGGACCATACTCGCATTCCAGTTCAAGTAAGGCGTATTCGATCCGTTTTCGTGCTTTCGGCGGTTCTTTTGAGTGCCGCGAGCGTGCTTCAGGGATGCCCATCTTTACAGCCGCAGAAACGGGATGGCGAATGGAAAACCCGAACATTTAAGCCAAGTGAATTACATGGCAGTTCGAGCAACGGGAGCTCATCGAGCAGTTCCAATAGCGCGCCGAGCCAACCTCACGACTCCGCCACCTCAAGCCCGCCCAGCCATATCTAGGCGCAGAGGGCATTTGTCCGCAACTTTCTTGGCCGCGCCACCTTTTCCTGCGGCGATTGCCGGTTAAGGTACTGCTCGCAACCGGACTCCTGCCATGTCGCTTCGCCTCGCCACCTTCAATGTCGAAAATCTCCTGACCCGTTTCGATTTCACCGGCTTTCGCAACCAGCTACGCCAGGACCGCGTCATCAAGCTTTTCGAGGTGTCGAGCGAGGGTGTCTATCAGCAGCTTGAGCAGGCGCGGGTGATCGCCGCCACCGACGACACCAGGCAGATGACGGCGCTGGCGATCGCCGATGCGGATGCCGATATCCTCTGCCTGCAGGAAATCGATAATATGGCCGCCCTTCAAGCCTTCGAATATGGTTATCTCTTCCGCATGGTCGGAAACGGCTACCGGCAGAAATATCTGGTGGAGGGTAATGACAGCCGCGGCATCGATGTCGCCGTGCTGATGCGCGAGGAAACGCGCGACGGCCAGAAGATCGAGCTCAGGGGTATAAGAAGCCATGCGATGACGACCTATCGCGATCTCGATCTCTTCGACGAGGAGCTGGCGCTTACCAACCGCGTCGACGACAAGATCTTCAAACGCGACTGCCTGGAACTCGATCTTCTGATCGGTGGTCGGCCGTTCTCGCTCTATGTCGTGCATTTCAAGTCGATGGGCAATCCGCGCGACGGGCTGGACGGGCGGCAATCGACGATGCCGATCCGCCGCGCCGAGGCGCGCGCTGTGCGGCGCATCATCGAGGATCGCTTCGGTGCGGATCAAGCCGGCGCGAGGAGCTTCGCCATCTGCGGCGACATGAACGATTATCAGGAGCGCGTCGATGTCATCGGCCGCCGCGGGGCCGGCTATCGTTTCGAGCACCACGATGAGGCCGAGAGCGCACTCGACGTTTTCAGCCATGACGGCTTTGCCGAAAACGTCGTGCGCCGCCGCGAGCCCCTCGACCGTTGGACGCTCTATCACGCGCGCGGGCCGCAGGAGCAGTGGCTCTGCCAGCTCGATTATCTCTGGCTTTCACCTGATCTCGCCGCCCACAATGCCGGCCGCCTGCCGGAAATTGTCCGCAGCGGCCAACCCTACCGCACCATCTTCCCGCCGGGGCAGGAGGTGGAACGTTACCCGCGCACCGGCTGGGACAGGCCGAAAGCGTCCGATCATTGCCCCGTTGTCATGACACTGGATCTCCCCTGAAAGCGAACATGAAAACGAATTTGAACATGAAATTTCCGACGAGCGACCTTTCCGATGATTTCGCCGGCTGGCCGCCGGAGGCGACGGTTTTCCCGATCGCCGGCGTTAATCTGCGCGTCCTGCCCGGCAGCCATCCCTTCGTCCTCGCCGAGGAGGCAGCGATCCGCGAAAACTGGGCCAAGGAAACGGCCGCCAACCCGGCGCTGTTCGATGGGCGCTTGGTGTTCCAGCAGCGGCTGTCGTTCAGTGAAGACGGGATTGCGGGCGAGGGCTACGTTACTCCCTTTTCCGCTTTCATGTGGTGGCGCCGGCAGCCGCAGCGTCAGGGCGGCCTGCATATCTTTGCCTATCCGGTGCTCGAAAGCGCCGACGGCGCGCTGGTGGCGATCCGCATGGGCGCCCACACCGCCAATCCCGGCCAGGTCTATTTCGCCGCCGGCTCGCTGGAACAGGAGGACATCGTCGACGGGCGTTGCGACATCGAGGCCAATATGCGCCGCGAAGTCCACGAAGAGACAGGCCTGGACCTCGCCGACGCGGCGGCCGGGCCGGGGCTCTACGCCAGCTATTCCAGACGCACGGTAACGCTCATGCGGCTCTTCCGCTTCGACATGACGGCGGACGAGATGGTGAAGCGGATCGAAGCCCACATGCTGGTCGCCGAGGACAAGGAGATCGCCGGTGCG
Source organism: Rhizobium sp. NZLR1b (assembly GCF_019685155.1). Classification (NCBI taxonomy): domain Bacteria; kingdom Pseudomonadati; phylum Pseudomonadota; class Alphaproteobacteria; order Hyphomicrobiales; family Rhizobiaceae; genus Rhizobium; species Rhizobium sp. NZLR1b. Next base: position 13,619 of record NZ_JABDWC010000005.1, on the reverse strand, counting down.
GTGGCCATCCGCTCGGCGGACCCCTCGGCGCATCCTTATAACATCTCGATGCTACCGGTGATTAGCTGGTATTTCGGCAAGGCGGGCGCATAAGAGGCGGGAGGCCGAACTCGTCCTTCGAGGCCACTGCGGGGCACCTCAGATGAGGTCGGAGACAGGTCGCGGCATCCTCCAACGCCCCGCATCCTGAGGCACCCGGCCAAAGACCGGAGCCTCGAAGGACAGGCCGCGGCTTTTGCTCCTTGCACCCATGCGGACTTAGCGCCTTGCACTCGGCCGTTTGGTCGGGCAGGTTGGCGGCGCGATGACCGATTCAAGGAGGCCGATGTGGCGCGCAGCTACAGCGTCTATGACGTGTTCACCGATCGAAAGCTTGCGGGCAACCCGCTGGCGGTGATCTTCGACGGCGACGATCTCAGCGACGAGGCGATGCAGGCGATCACCCGGGAGATCAATCTCTCCGAAACGGTGTTCGTGCAGCCTTCGAGCAATCCCGCCTATGCGGCGAAGCTCAGGATATTCACGCCCGGGCGCGAACTGCCGTTTGCGGGCCATCCGACGGTCGGTACGGCGGTGGCGCTGGCCGAGCGGGCGCATGGCGCTGCGATGCTCGATCTCGTTACGGTGCTTGAGGAAAATGTCGGGCCGGTGCGCTGCGCCGTGCGGCTTAGGGAGGGCGAGGCGAGTTTTGCGGAATTCGACCTGCCGCGTAAATCGCAGCCGGCCATCATGCCGCTCGACAAACTCGGCATGGCCGATGCGCTGTCGCTGAAGGTGACCGAGATCGGCTTCGAAAATCACGTGCCCTCGGTCTGGAGCGCCGGCGTTCCCTTCCTGCTCATCCCGGTGCACGATGTCGGAGCCGCGCAGCGGGTGGAATTCGATCCGCAGCTCTGGGAAAAGATCGTGCCCTTCGTCGACGGTGCGCTTGCCTCGGCCTATGTGTATTGCCGCGGCGGCGTCAACCACGTAGCGAAGTTCCATGCGCGCATGTTCGCAAGCGGCATGGGGATCGTCGAAGACCCGGCCACCGGCTCGGCGGCGGCAGCACTCTCCGGTGCCATCCACCATTTCGACCGGCTGACGGACGGGCATCACCCGATCATGATCGAGCAGGGCGTCGAGATGGGTCGGCCATCCTTCATCCACCTGCATATCGATGTCGACGGCGGGGCGATTTCCAATGCGCGGATCGGCGGCCAGGCGGTGCGACTGGCCAGCGGCACGCTCGACCTTTGATTTCACCAGAGCGCCGCGCGTCCGATAGCTAAGAACGCCTTATCGCTTTGAATCTGCGCATAATCCTTGCCGAAAATCGGTTCCGATGGTCGGGGTTGCGCGCTGCATTGCAGCCATGCCGAAAAATCTTCGCGATTAACCAAAGAAAATTCGCCGATGTGCTGGACAAGCCTGCCGATCCTGTTTATACGCCCCGTCACACCGCGCAACCAAGCGCGAACGGGTGATTAGCTCAGTTGGTAGAGCAGCTGACTCTTAATCAGCGGGTCGTAGGTTCGAGCCCTACATCACCCACCAAAATCTCTTGATAATATTGAATTATTTGAATTCAGGCCGGGTTTTCCGGCCTGCCGGAGACTGTTCCGGACTGGGCGGCATGGTCGGGCTGTCCGCAGGTCTGGCAGCGTCGATCCCAGCGCCCTATTTGCTCTCTCATAAGTGGGAGGGGTTCATGAGAAGCGTCATTCTAGCCATTGCGTTGTTGCTGCCGTTGCCGGCCTTTGCCGCTGGGGCGAAGGAGGTCAAGGCAAGCGAGCATAGCTGCAGCGAGCTTGCGCAGATTATCCGTCAGAATAAAAAGGTCTTTGTCCGCGTCGGCTTCGGTGGCCGCAGCTTCCGCTATCCGCCAGCGCAATGCAGCATGGGCGACAAGCGCGCGACGACGAGTTTTCGCGATGCGGGTGGGAAGCAGTGCATTCTCGACTATGTCTGTGTCTTCGATCCCGCGTCGCCCTATAACTTCCCTTAGCTTTTGAGGCATGAATCGGTGCGATGCCTCAACTTCATATCTGCATATTCAGGAGTTTTCATGAAAAGCGTTGTGCTGGCCGTTGCGCTGTTGTTTCCGTCCGCAGCCCTCGCCGTCGAGGCGGTGGAAGTCAATGCCAAGGATCATAGTTGCGATGAGCTTTCCCAGATCATCCGCAAAGACAAAGCCGTTTTCGTGCGCATGGGCTTGGGTGGCCGCAGCTTTCGTTATCCACCGGCCAGGTGCAATCTGGGCGACAAGTACGAAACGGCGAGGTTAAGGGATGGCAACGGCAAAATTTGCCTTCTCGACTACCAGTGCGTGTACGATCCCCAGTCCTTCTATAACAGAATCCCGAAATAATTTCCGATTTCAATCGCTGATTTCAGCGTCATCACCGGCATGCATTCTTCGGTAACCCGCTCAAGAAAAAAGGCCGGGCGAAACTCGCACCGACCCTTCCTCGATCTGTCTCGATAACGGCTGCCAGTACATCCGTGGTCAGCCGTCAGAGACAAATTTATTATCCCTCAAATAGGGTTTGTTTCACAATGTTCAAGAGCCCACGGCAGAAAGAAGCCGGCGCTTTGCCGACTTCTTTCGAGTGAGCAACTGTTACTGCTGGGCAGGCGCCGCCGGCGTGGCCGGTGCCGGTGCTGGTGCCGGTGCAGGCGTTGCAGGGTTGTCAGTCGGAGCGATCGGCTTGGCCGGCGCCGGCTCGGATTGCGTCGTGGAGGCTGTTGTATCAGGGGATGTGCCGGGGGTGCTCCACTGCGAATAGGCGAATGCAGCGACAGCGATAACGGCCAATGCAGCGACCCAGACAACCCACGTATTATTGGTGCGCGGGCTAGGCGTGGTGCGCAGATCCAGATTTGGGTTCAGCGGGCGGTTCGGGTCGTTGGCATTATTGGGGTCGTACGTCATGGTACTTTCTCCTCTTTCGGTGAAAGAAGAATGCCGAAGTGGGCATTTTGTTCCGTGCAGGTGCCGGGAACCGGTTGCTATCAGGGGTTTCCGCGCCGCAGCCCGCCAGAATCGGCAGCCAGGGCCGTCTGCTTGTGGGCTTGCTTGCCCACAGCCGCTCCGACGTGAACGTTGCGCGTCTCTGTTCTATGCAAGCGTCCGCTTGACACGACGGGGTCTGTTGCCCATGGTTTTGCCATGGGGTCGCGATCACCCCACGAGGCGTCATGCTGAAGAATCGCGTCCAATAGTACCGATCAACGGAGGGACGCGTCATGCCGTCATTTCTCGAAATTTGCGCCGAAAAACTCAGCCGCCTCATCGGAACCCCCGGGGCGCCTTGCATTATCGATGTTCGCACCGAGGCGGACTTCGCACTCGATCCGCGCCTGGTTCCGGGCTCGATCCGGCGCGACCATGCCGAGGTCGCGTCCTGGGCGGGCAGCATCGATGCCGATGCCGTCGTTGTGGTCTGTCAAAAGGGCAGCAAGCTCAGCCATGGTGTGGCCGCCTATCTGCGCCATAGCGGGATCGACGCCGAAAGCCTCGAAGGCGGCTTCGAAGCCTGGATCGCTGGCGGAGCGGCGGTGCCTGATGAAAAGCTGCCGCCCCGCGACGCTGAAGGACGCACCGTCTGGGTGACGCGCGCGCGGCCGAAAATCGACCGCATTGCCTGTCCCTGGCTGATCCGGCGCTTCGTTGATCCGGACGCCGTCTTCCTGTTCGTCCCGGCGCCCGAAGTGTGTGCCGTCGGCGAGCGCTTCGGCGCCGTACCCTTCGATATCGAAGGTGTGTTCTGGAGCCATCGCGGCGAGCTCTGCACCTTCGACGTGATGGTCGAGGAATTCGGCCTGGCGTCCGAGCCGCTTCTGCGCCTGGCGCAGATCGTCAGGGCGGCGGATACCGCAAAGTTCGATCTTGCGCCCGAGGCGTCTGGCCTGCTTGCCGCTTCGCTCGGCCTCTCCAGGATGTATTCCGACGATCTGGAGCAGCTCGAGGCCGGAATGCTTCTCTACGATGCCTTCTTCCGCTGGTGCCGGGACGCGACCGAGGAAACCCACAACTGGCCCGCGCCGAAGAAGAGGGCATGAGATGGCCGAGATGACAGACAATGGCCCTACGGGCCAAACGGTGGAGAGAAATGCGGGAGAAGGGCATCACCACGGCGTCTCGTTCGGCGAAGCCTTCAAGGTGTGGCTGCGCGTCGCCGCCTTGAGCTTCGGTGGCCCGGCCGGCCAGATCGCCGTCATGCACCGGATCATTGTCGACGAGAAGCGATGGATCGGCGAGCATCGTTTTCTGCATGCGCTGAATTATTGCATGCTGCTTCCCGGCCCCGAGGCGCAGCAACTCGCCGTCTATATCGGCTGGCTGATGCACCGCACGCTGGGCGGTCTCGTCGCCGGCCTGCTGTTCGTGCTGCCGGGATTCCTGTCGATCCTCTGCCTCAGCTATATTTACGCGGCTTATGGCAGCGTCGGCATCGTCGCCGGTGTGTTTTTCGGGCTGAAGGCAGCGGTGCTTGCCGTCGTCGTGCAGGCCGTCATCCGCATCGGCGGCCGCGCCCTCAGAAACAACGTCATGCTCCTGATTGCGGCCGTGGCCTTCGTCGCTATCTTCTTCTTGCACGTGCCGTTCCCGCTGATCGTGCTTGCCGCCGGCATGAGCGGCTTCATCGGCGGCAGGTTCGGGCTTGCCGCCTTCAGGCCGGGTGGCGGCCACAAGGCTGGGAGCGGTTCGATGCTTTCGGATGCCGAGTCTGCGCTCGGGGACGGCATACCTGATCATGCGCGTCCCAATCTCGCCTGGTCGCTGCGTATGTCGGCAGCTCTGCTTGCTCTCTGGCTTTTACCCATCGCCGCCCTCTATGCAGCGTTCGGGGCACACGACGTCTTCACCGAGATCGGTCTGTTCTTCAGCAAGATGGCGGTCGTCACCTTCGGCGGCGCCTATGCCGCGCTCGCCTATGTCGCGCAGGAAGCCGTGCAGCGTTTCGGCTGGCTGAAACCCGGCGAGATGCTGGATGGCCTGGGGATGGCCGAGACGACGCCGGGGCCGCTGATCATGGTGCTTCAGTTCGTTGGCTTCATGGGCGCCTACCGCAATCCCGGATCGCTCGATCCGATGTTCGCCGCCACGCTTGCGGCAATCTTGACGACCTGGGTCACGTTCGTGCCCTGTTTCCTGTGGATTTTCCTCGGCGCGCCGTTCATCGAAAAACTGCGCGGCAATGTGGCGCTCGCCGGCGCGATGTCGGCGATCACGGCGGCTGTGGTCGGGGTCATTCTCAACCTCGCCATCTGGTTTGGCCTGCACACGCTGTTTGCCGAGGTCGCGACCGTCCGCCTTGGCGGCCTGCGGCTCGATATCCCCGTGCTGCAATCGGCCGTGCCGGCGGCAATGGCGCTGTCGGCCGCCGCCGCCATCGCGATCTTCCGGTTCAAGACATCGGTCATCACGACGTTGCTTGCCTGTGCGATATCGGGAATGCTTTGGACGCTGGCGGTAAGCTAGAGCGCTTTCAAAGGTCCGCAGCGGTAGCGTCCAGAATAGCGCAAAAATCAGTAAACTAAGCATTTCTGAGTGGGAGAAAAACCGAAATTCTTTAGGCTCCCACCCCGTCTGCAGGGATGCGCGTCGCCAGCATCTTGTCGATGCGCATGCCGTCCATGTCGAGCACTTCGAAACGCCAGCTGTCGAACACGAAGGTTTCGCCGGCTTCGGGGATATGCTGGAGCTGGTGCAGCGCGAAGCCCGCAAGCGTATGGAAATCCGCATCCGGGCGATCGCGCAGGCCCAGCCGTTCGAAGGCGTCGAAGGCCGGCATCATTGCATCGATCAACAGCGATCCGTCTTCCCGCACGACGATGTCGGGCTCCTCATTGGATCCCGGCAGATCGCCGGCGATGGCTTCGAGCAGATCTGTCTGGGTGACGATGCCTTCGAGGCTGCCATATTCGTCGATAACGATGGCGAGCCGGACAGGTGAGGCCTTGAAACTGTCGAGCACACGCACGACCGAGGTGCCCTCGTGCAGCACCAGTGGTTGCTTGATCACCGCCATCGGCCGGACCTTGCCGCCGTCGAGAACCTGGTCGAGAAGATCCTTCTTCAACACCATGCCGATCGGTTCGTCGATCGAGCCGCGGGCGACCAGCAATTGTTCGTGGCTGCATTCGCGGATGGTTTTCAGGATCTCCGCCTCGCTGTCATCGGCGTCGAACCATTCGATATCGAGACGCGGGGTCATGATGTCGGAGATCGGCCTGTCGCCGATGTTGAAGACTCGCTCGACAAGCTGCTGCTGCACCTGGTTGAGAAGGCCGGCCTCCTGGCTTTCGGCGACCAGCAGCTTGAGCTCCTGCGGCGAATGGAACGACGATTCCCCGGTTCCGGCACGAAGACCCACACCCCGCAAAACCAGGTTCCCCATGCCGTTCAGAGCAAAGATCGCCGGCTTGAACAGCACCAGGAAAAGCCCGAGCGGACGCACCACGGCAAGCGAAGTGGCTTCGCTGCGCTGAAGCGCCAGGCTTTTCGGTGCAAGCTCGCCGAGCACGATGTGGAGTGCTGTGATGATGACGAAGGCAATGACGATGGCGACGGTATGTGCACCTGTGGTCGCCCATTGTCCGGGCAGCCAGGACAGCAGAGGTTCGACCAGGTGGGCAAGCGCCGGTTCGCCGACCCAGCCCAGCGCCAGCGACGAGATGGTGATGCCGAGCTGGGTGGCTGCGAGGTTGGCGTCGAGATTGTCGACGGCGCGCTGAAGGGCTGAGGCATTCATGCGGCCGGCCGCGGCAAGTTCGGTGACACGACTGCGCCTCACCGAGACCAGCGCGAATTCGGCGGCGACGAAGAAGCCATTGGCTGCGACGAGAAGTAGCACGGCTAGTATCCCGACATAGTCGAAGAGCCCGCCCGCGGATTCGGACATGTTTTCCCTACCTCTGAAATGATGCTAGCCCGAAACTACACGCTCGCACACATGTAGCAAGGCGCAGCCGCCGTTCTTCCAGTGATGATGCCGATGCCGGCCCACCGCGTCAGATGATGTGCGCGGTTGCCCGATGCGGTGCACAAGAGGGCGCAGCCGACCGCATGATCGATGCCGTGGCGTTCATCTCTTCGGCGCCTCGAAGAGTTCGATCGGGTTTCCGGCCGGATCATCGAGCACGATCTGCTTGCCACCCATGCCTTGCACGATCTCGTTGCGAAAACGCGCGCCCGCCTGGCGCAGCGTCGCGACCTCCGCCTCCAGGTCGCCGACCTCGATCTGGATGCGATTCCATCCGCCGGGTTCAGGTTTTCGCCCGTCGGGCATTGGCTGGGAAGCTCCGCCCGGTCCCGTCGTGCCGCTGACGAGCAGACGAAACCCGTCCTTGGTCAGGATGGCGAAGGAGGGCGCGGGGTGAAGCGCAATCGAGAAGCCAAGATGTTTCGTATAGAATTCCAACGCGGCGTCGACGTCGTCGACGATGTAACGCATGCTGATGCCGGGCATAGGTTTCCTCCATTGTTATCGAGCGATCCCGCACGACGGTCCGGCGGCGCAAAGCTCCTGATCGGGTCCGCGGAGAAACGCTCCATGATTTTGAATCTGCGCCCAATCCTTCCGAAAATCGAATCCGATCTTCGGACTCCGCCGATCACGACGTCTCGAATAAAACGGCTGCTCGGCATGGCGTATAAGGCTAATCTAAAATATAAGCGCCGAGCTACAGGCTACAGATTCCGTTACGAAAGTTTAATTTAAATTTCAGTTTCGGTTCATCTTTTCGGGCCTAGTTCTCTCCCGTGCCCAACACGAGGAACCCCACATGAAAAAGATTTTTGCAGCTCTCCTTTCCGCTTCCTTCCTTCTCTCCCCGATGGTTGTCTCCCAAGCCAGCGCCGATGATTATCGCCGTCCGCCTGTCGTCGTGCAGAAGAAGGTGATCGTCGAGAAAACGGTCGTCCGGCCGCACTGGAAGAAGGGGTACCGCGTCAACGCCAGCGAGCGCCGCCGGTTTCACGACGTCAACGACTACCGCCGCTACCGGCTGGCTGCGCCGCCGCGCGGCTATCGCTGGGTCCGGGCCGACAACGACTACCTGCTGATCGGCGTCACCAGCGGTGTGATCTCCAGCATTATTGCTGGTCGCTGATTGGTGGATATGAGGAGGGCGGCTTCGGCCGCCCTTTCAGATTTTGGGAGTAATGTGGAGATCCTGGCTGGAGTGGGTATTTTGTCTCGATAGAGCGCCATCGCTTCCCCCACTGCTCATTCCTGTTCCTGTCACAGGAATCCAGCCACCGCGCGTCCGCGCGGTAAGGACTTGGGCGCTCTGGATCCCTGTAGCGAGCACAGAGATGAGGGTGGGCTGGATCCCTGTGACGAGCACAGGGATGAGGGTGGGGTGAGGTGACGCCTGCGCTAATTCTTCCGGCGCACGGCGGCGATGATGCCAAGCAACCCCTTCGGACTTCCGGCATCGACCTTTACATCCTCATCATGCGCCGACGGATGCAGCCCCTTGATCGGTGGCAACGGATCACACTCCGTGCAGACGCAGCGGTAGGGTTTGATTGCCGTTGCCTTCATGCCGCCTGGCGGTTCCAGCTGGCGAAAGGGTCGGGCAGGTTTCGCCAGCGCTCGGGCGCGAAGACTTCGGTTTCGACGAGACAGGCGTCGAGCTCTCTTCTGATCCAGGTCTCGTCCATGGGGTCGGCGCCGATGAAGACGATCTCCTGGCGACGGTCGCCCCAGACGGGGTCGAGATAGGGGCTGATGGCGCGCAGGAAGCCCGGCTCGTCCGGCCATTGTTCGCGCGGCACCGACGCCCACCACAGACCCATCTTGCCGGTGCGGACGATCGCGCCCGCCTGGCTGATTTCGCCGACGTGATGCGGGCGCGTCGCCAACCAGAAGAAGCCTTTGGCGCGCACCACGCCCGGCCATGTCCTGTCGAGAAGGGCTTGCAATTTTGCCGGATGGAAGGGACGCTTCTCGCGATAGACGAAGGAGCGGATACCGTATTCTTCGGTCTCCGGCACATAGTCGCGGAAACCGTGCAGTTCCTTGTACCAGAGCGGATGGGTCTCCGCCTTTGATATGTCGAAGCGGCCGGTGCCGAGCACCTCCTTGAGCGCCACCTTGCCGAAATCCGCCTCGATCAGCTTCACATCGGGGTTGAGGCCGATGATGATTTTCCGCGCGGCGTCGCGTTCCGTCTCACTTGCCGTGCCGATCTTGTTCAGCACCACGATATCGGCGAATTCGATCTGCTCGACCAGCAGGTCGACGATGGTCCTGTCGTCGCCGTCGCCCGCCGTTTCACCGCGGTCGGCGAGGAAATCGGCCGATGCGTAGTCGGCGAGCAGATTGGCGGCATCGACGACCGTCGCCATCGTATCGAGCCTTGCGACGTCCGAAAGGCTTTGGCCGTTCTCGTCGCGAAATTCGAAGGTGGTGGCGACGGGCAGGGGCTCGGCGACGCCCGTGGATTCGATCAGCAGGTAGTCGAAGCGGCCCTGATCGGCGAGCTGGCGTACCTCCTCCAGCAGGTCGTCGCGCAGCGTGCAGCAAATACAGCCATTGGTCATCTCGACCAGTTGCTCCTCCGTGCGCGAGAGATTGGCGCCGCCATCGCGCACCAGACTAGCGTCGATGTTCACTTCGCCCATGTCGTTGACGATGACGGCGACGCGCAGACCCTCGCGATTGGCGAGCACATGGTTGAGTAGCGTCGTCTTGCCGGCGCCGAGAAAACCTGAAAGCACCGTGACGGGAAGTCTGTTGTTCATGGGACCTCATCAGATTATTATTAATGTTATATCATTACCTATGAATTGCCGAAAAAAAGCGGAACGGGGTTGTCCGCCTCTTTCCGCCTCAGCTCTCTCCGCGCGTCGCCGCATGGTGGTCATGCGTTGGAGAGACAGTCCTTCATGCTGTTGGCGATGCCGCGCATGAGGGTGAAGTAGAGATCAGGACCGGCCTTCAGCGTAGCGGCTTCGGGGTCGAGCACGGCTGACTTGGCGCGTGTGCCCTCGATGACGACATCGACGAGCCGCGGCTCGAACTGCGGCTCGGCAAAGACGCAAGTTGCGCCAAGCTCGCCAACCTTGCTGTGGATTTCCGAGACGCGCTCGGCGCCGGGGATGGTTTCCGGGCTGACGGTGATCGAGCCGGCGACGCGGATGCCGTAGCGGTGCTCGAAATATTGGTAGGCGTCGTGGAAGACGATGAAAGGTTTGTCCTTGACGGGAGCGACGGCGGCGGCGATCTCCTTGTCCAGCGCCGTCAGCCGGTCGTCCAGCGCCTTGGCATTGGCCTGATAGGTCAGCGCATTGGCGGGATCGGCGGCGACCAGCGTCGTGGTGATCATGGTGGCCATCGCCTTGGCGTTCATCGGATCGAGCCAGAGATGTGTGTCGAAGGCGCCGTGGTCGTGATCATGGTCGGCTTCGGCGCCATGTGCGGCTTCGGCCTCGCTATGTTCATCGCCGTCGTCATGCGGCTCGAATGCGCCGCCCTCGCGAAACGGCAGCTTCACGAGGCCGGGCGCGTCGTCGAGTGCTGCGATGCTGGCATCCGAACCCAGAGCCTGCAGCGGTTTTTCGAGGAAGGCCTCGAGGCCGGGGCCAACCCAGAAGATCACCTTGGCTTCCTGCAAGGCCCGCGCGTTCGAGGGCTTCAGATTGTAGGTGTGCGGCGAGGCGGCGCCGTCGACGATCAGTTCCGGCTCGCCCACACCTTGCATGATCGCCGAGACCAGCGAATGGATCGGCTTGATCGAGGTGACGACGACAGGCGCATCCGCCGCACGCATCGTGCCGGCAAAGAACAGAGCGGGGATTACCAAAGCCGGGATTGCCAAAGCCGGGATTGCAAGAACCGGCATTCTGAGGGCCAGCATTTTGAGGGCAGACCCCAAGGCGCGTTTCATTGGCATGCTCCGCTTGAATTCAAATTGTTATGTTATTACATCAATTGCGTTATGCTATAACGTGTGCGATAGCAGGACGCAACAGCACTTTCGGAAAATTTGATGCTCTCTCCCGCAAAGCCCCCCGCTGGTATCAGGGCCGAACCGCTGGTTTCGCTTGAGAATGTCGGCGTCCTTCGCAACGGCCGCTGGCTGGTGCGCGGCGTCGAATTTTCCGTGTCGCGCGGCGAGATCGTCACGCTGATCGGGCCGAACGGCTCCGGCAAGTCGACCAGCGCCAAGGCGGCGATCGGCGTGTTGAAGCCCAATGAGGGCAGGGTGGAGCGCAAGGCCGGCCTCAAAGTGGGCTACGTCCCGCAGAAGCTCTCAATCGACTGGACGCTGCCGCTTTCGGTGCGCCGGTTGATGACGCTGACCGGCCCGCTGCCGGAGCGTGACATGCTTTCGGCGCTCGAATCCGCCGGCGTCGCTCATATGCTTGATGCCGAGGTGCAGCATCTCTCCGGCGGCGAATTCCAGCGGGCGCTGATGGCCCGCGCGATTGCCCGCAAACCCGATCTGCTGGTGCTCGACGAGCCGGTGCAGGGGGTTGATTTCTCAGGCGAGATCGCGCTCTACGACCTTATTAAGTCGATCCGCAATGCGACTGGCTGCGGCATCCTGCTGATCTCGCACGATCTCCACGTCGTCATGGCCGAGACCGATACGGTCATCTGCCTCAACGGCCATGTCTGCTGCCGCGGCACGCCGGAGGCTGTCAGCCGCAGCCCGGAATATGTGCGCCTGTTCGGCAGCCGGGCGGCGCAGACGCTTGCCGTCTACAGCCATCACCACGACCATACGCACCTGCCGGATGGGCGCGTGCAGCATGCCGACGGCACGGTCACCGATCACTGCCACCCCGACGACGGACATCACGCGCATGACCACGATCATGCGCACGACCACGCTCATGATCATGACGATCACCGTGGACATGAGCACTCGCATGCCCATTCTCACAGTGGGGAGGGCCGCCATGCTTGACGATTTCTTCGTGCGCGCCATCCTTGCCGGCGTCGGCCTGGCGCTGACGACGGGGCCGCTCGGCTGCTTCATCATCTGGCGGCGCATGGCCTATTTCGGTGATACGATCGCTCATTCGGCGCTGCTCGGCGTCGCGCTGTCGCTGCTCTTCGAACTCAATCTGACGCTGGCGGTCTTTGCCGTCGCCGCGCTCGTGTCGGTGCTGCTGCTCTTCCTGCAGAAGCGCCAGGCGCTGTCGGCCGATGCGCTGCTCGGCATCCTCTCGCATGCCACACTGGCAATCGGCCTGGTCATGGTCGCCTTCATGAGCTGGGTGCGGATCGATCTCATCGCCTTCCTGTTCGGTGATATTCTCGCCGTTTCCCCGACCGACATCGCGCTGATCTGGGGTGGCGGGCTCTTCGTGCTCGTGGCAATGGCCTGGCTCTGGCGGCCGCTGCTCGCGGCAACCGTCAATGCCGAGCTTGCCGAGGCCGAGGGGCTGAAGCCGGAGCGCGCGCGGCTGTTCTTTATGCTGCTGATGGCCGTCGTCATTGCCATCGCCATGAAGATCGTCGGCATCATGCTCATCACCTCGCTGCTGATCATTCCGGCGGCTGCGGCTCGGCGCTTTTCGGCGACGCCGGAGATCATGGCGGTGCTCTCCTCGCTGATCGGAGCTGTGGCCGTTGTCGGCGGGCTGTTCGGCTCGCTCACCTACGACACGCCGTCGGGCCCCTCGATCGTGGTCGCGGCGCTGATCCTCTTCATGTTCAGCCTGCTTCCCGTCAGGCGGCACCGCGCGGTCATGCAAGGACAAGGCTCATGACGACACCGCAACTCACCAAGAACCAGTCGCTGGTCTTTGATGTGCTCGAAAAGGCCGAAGGGCCGCTCAGCGCCTATACCATCCTTGACAAGCTACGCGACCACGGTTTTCGCGCGCCGCTGCAAGTCTACCGGGCGCTGGAAAAACTGCTCGAATACGGCGTCGTGCACCGGCTCGAAAGCATCAATTCCTTCGTCGCCTGTGCCCATCCCGGCGACGACTGCCACAGCCACGGCATCGTCGCCTTCGCCATCTGCGAAAGCTGCGGCCAGGTGACGGAATTCCACGACCACGAGGTCGACCACCGGCTGATGAGCTGGGTGCGCGGGCAGAAGTTCAAGCCGGAGAAGACGACGATCGAGATCCGCGGATTGTGCGAGACCTGCGCGGCGTGAAGCGAGGGATGCCCGCAAGCCTCAAATGCGCTGAGCGTAGGTGAGGGGGCTACACGGCGCATCCTTCATTACCCTTCGCTTGTGCAGAGTGCATTCGCGGTTTGCCCCCATATATGCAAGGCTGCAGGCTCGCGCTCGCCGAGCGGCGGTAACGATCCGCGCGTTGGTTCCCTCACGGTACTTGCTACCGATCGATATACAAAGCGATGACTCAAAAAGGCGAGGCCGGAGACCGGCCTCACCTTTTTCGTTTCTGCGCGGATAAGCTTAGTCCGGCTTGGATTCAGAGCCGCCCTTGCCGGAGCCGCCGTTGTCGCCCTTGCCGGAGCCGCCATTGTCGCCCTTGCCGGAGCCGTTGCCGGAGCCGCCATTGTCGCTCTTGCCGGAGCCGCCATTGTCGCTCTTGCCGGAGCCGCCATTGTCGCTCTTGCCGGAGCCGCCATTGTCGCTCTTGCCGGAGCCGCCATTGTCGCTCTTGCCGGAGCCGCCATTGTCGCTCTTGCCGG